>DAOTWV010000060.1:0-58325 GCA_034435695.1 Anaerolineales bacterium
TTTTCGATGCGCGTCAGGACGCGGCTGAGTTGGGTGATATCCGTGACTTCGATGAGCAGGTCGAAAACCGCGATGTTCTGGCTGTTGACGCGCACATCCACTTTGGGCATGTTGACGCCCTCTTTTTCCAGGATGGTGGAAATTTCGCGCATCAGACCGAGACGGTCGTAGGCCTGGATGCGTACCGCCACAGGCAATGTGGCATGCCCCGGCTGGGTACGGAAGCCCCAACTGGCCTGTGTGAGGCGGTCACGGTCTTTGACTTTGCGGATGTTGGGG
Source organism: Anaerolineales bacterium (assembly GCA_034435695.1). Classification (GTDB taxonomy): domain Bacteria; phylum Chloroflexota; class Anaerolineae; order Anaerolineales; family DRKV01; genus DRKV01. Next base: position 280 of record DAOTWV010000060.1, read on the forward strand.
CAATCCTGGCGGTGAATGGTGACACCGCGCCCGCGGGTAATGTAGCCGATGATGGGTTCTCCGGGCAGGGGATGGCAGCAGCGCGCCATGTTGGTCAGCAAGCCCGTCATGCCCATCACGGTGATGGCCTGTTGCGGGTCTACGCTTTCGCGGCTGGTGCTGGTGTATTCGCTGAGGTCTTCTTCTTCGCTTTCCTGCCGGGCGGCGCGTTCATCCAGTTCCAGGCGGTTGATGACCTTGCCGGTGGTGAAATCGCCGCAGCCGATGGAAAAATACATGGCATCTACGGAGCGGAAGCCCAGTTCCTCGGCCAGATTTTCCAGGTTGATGTCGGTGAACCCCAGACGCTTGAGTTCGTGTTCCAACTGCTCGCGCCCGCGGGTGATGTTGGCCTCTCTGGCCTGCTCTTTGAACCAGCGGCGAATTTTGGATTTGGCGCGCTGGGTTTTGACCATCCCCAGATTGGGGTTGAGCCAGTCCCGGCTGGGGCCGCCTTTTTTGACGGTGATGATTTCCACCCGGTCGCCCGTTTTGAGTTCGTAGTTCAGGGGGACGAGTTTGCCATTGACTTTGGCTCCCCGGCAGCGGTGCCCAATTTCGGTGTGAATCTGGTAGGCGAAATCGATGGGGGTGGCTCCCGCGGGCAGGTCAATCATGTCGCCGCGCGGCGTAATCACATACACCCGGTCGGCGAACACATCCGTTTTCATGCCATCCAGGAATTCGCGGGCGTCCTGTACATCTTGCCGCCATTCCATCAGGGAGCGCAGATACCGAATTTTGCGCTCGAACTGGGCATCGCTGGTACGGCCTTCCTTGTACCGCCAGTGCGCTGCGATACCTTCTTCGGCTTCGCGGTGCATTTCTTCGGTACGAATCTGGAATTCCAGGGTCTTGCCGTCGTCGTACACCACGGCAGTGTGCAGGGAACGGTAGTTGTTGTTCTTTGGGGCGGCGATGTAGTCGTCGAATTCGTGCGGAATAGGCCGCCAGTGACTGTGCACAACCCCCAGGGCGGAGTAGCAATACGTGGCTTCCAGTTTCTTGTTGACTTCGGGCGGTTCATTCGGGTTGACGAAGGTGGGCACGATGATGCGCACACCGCGAATATCGCTGAGCATCTCGAAGGGGATGCCCTTACGCTTCATTTTGCGGTAAATGGAATAGATGTGCTTCGGCCGGCCGGTGACGCGGGCAGGAATTTCTGCCGATTGCATAATTTTGCGTACGCGGGCGATAATCTCCTGCATCTCGCGCTCGCGTTCATCCCGGCGTTCCTCCAGGGCATTGGCGATTTTGTAAAATTCCTCCGGCTCCAGATAGCGGAACGAAAGGTCTTCCAACTCCCACTTCATTTGCCAGATACCCAGGCGGTTTGCCAGTGGTGCGAAGATGTCCAGCGTTTCTCTGGCGATGCGCCGCTGTTTGCGCTCCGGGACGTGGTGCAGGGTGCGCATGTTGTGCAGGCGGTCGGCCAGTTTTATCATCACCACTTCGGGCTGGTCGGCAACCGCCAGCATGACCTTGCGCAAAGTTTCGGATTTGGCGTCATACTCCCGGCTGCGGGTCCACAATTCCGCCTCTTCGCCGTTGTTTTCTTCGTTGGCGCTTCCCAGTACCCCGACGCGAGAGACGCGCGGCAACCCCGTCAATTTGGTCACCCCATCCACCAGGATGGTAACCTGTTCGCCGAAATCGCGGCGCAGGTCATCCAGGGTGACGTCGGTATCCTCTACCGTGTCGTGTAACAGCCCCGCCTGGATGACATAGGGTGCCGGGCGAAATTTTTCCACCAGGATGTGTGCGACCGAGAGGCAATGGGTGATGTACGGTTCCCCCGACGAGCGCATTTGTCCCTCGTGGGCTTTTTCGGCCACGTGATAGGCGCGCAGAATCAATTCCCGGTCGGCGTGGGTGTACACAGAGGGAAGGGCTTGCATCAAGGTATCAATATCCATAGGCTATCCGGGCAGAACACTCTGGGGCTAATCTGGTTTTACATCCGATTGCCTGATTTTTCCATCAGGTGAGAGTAGTATAATCCCAGGCGTATGCGTACGCAATGATGAACAGGCATCATACCACACAAGGAAGCCATGAAGACGATTATCACACCTCAAAATTTGCTTGCAATCAGCAGCCGGCTGGCGCAGGAGTGTGCCAGCCGCGCCGCTCAGGCCGATAAAGACGGCAAACTCCCTGAAGAAGACCTGCGCGCCCTGCGGGAGGCCGGGTACCTTGCCTTGAGCGTGCCCCTGGAATACGGAGGGGCGGGGCTTTCTCTGCGGGAATGTGCCGCAGCACAGGTAGAACTGGCCCGCGGCAGCGCGGCAACTGCCCTGGTGGCGGCCATGCAGATACAGGTCTTTGGGCATGCCCGCGAAATGCGTACCTGGCCAGAAGATGCCTTTGCCCGCTTTTGTCAGGCAGCCGTCCGGGAGGGTGCGCTTTTCAACTCCGTTGCCAGCGAACCCGACCTGGGAAGCCCCTCACGCGGCGCCCGCTTTCGCACCACAGCCGTACCCGCCCCCGGCGGCGACCATTTCATCGTCAACGGGCACAAGACCTGGGTCACCGGTGGCCATCACCTCACACATTTGCTGGTGCGCGTCTCCATTGCCTCGCAGCCTGCTGTGCTGTGGATGCCAAACAACCTGCCCGGCATGACCTGGTTGACCACCTGGCGGCATGCCCTCAGTTTGCGCGCCAGCGAAAGCCACGATTTGCGACTGGAAAACGTGGTCGTGCCTGCGGAAAACCTGCTGGAGCGCGGTGCACCAAAATCCCAACCGCCCAACCTGTGGTTCCCGGCGATGCTGACGGCGGTTTACCTGGGGGCTGCACTGGCGGCGCGGGATGCCGCCATCCGCTACGCCCTGGAGCGCGTCCCTACTGCCCTGGGACGCCCCATTGCCAGTCTGCCATCCATTCAGCGGCAAATTGGCGAAATAGACCTTGCCTTGCAGGCAGCGCGGGCGCTGTTTTTCGAGGCTGCCTCTGCCTGGGATGGCAACGAAGCCAACCGGGCGCACGTGATGACCCGTCTGACGGCCGCCAAGTGCGCCACGCTGGAAGCCGCCGCCCAATCCACCGAAAAAGCCTTGCGGCTGGTCGGCGGCCAGGGGTTGCTGGATACCCTGCCCGTGGAACGGCACTTCCGGGATGTGCGCGCCGGTTTCATGCAGCCCCCGGCTGGCGATGCCGCGCTGGAGAGCATCGGGCGTGCCGCGCTGGAAAGCGCAGGCCAGGCCGCCTCGCAGTAGAAGCACATTTCCGTTGTACCGTAAGCCGGACATTCTTGTCCGCCGAAGGGTAGGTAGGGCGCAGCCTTGTCCTACAGGGCCTGCCAGGGGGGAGCCGCGCTGGAAAGCCCACCCTACCAGCAGGTTCGCCGAAGGGTAGCGAAGCAAAATAGCGTAGGACAAGGCTCAGCCTTGTCCTACGCTATCGTTTTTACGCCTTGTGACGGTTGAGCCACCATATCGCCGCCAGCGCGAGTACACCAATCCCCAGTGCTGCCCATTGACGCCAGTCACTCCCCTGGCCGGAAGCCGGGACAGGCAAACGGGTGGGGGTTCGTTGCGGGGGGATAGTGATGACGACGGTAGCCGGCGGCCCCATCCACGCGGGCGTGGGGGTTGGTTCACGCGGCCCCGCAGGAGTCGGTGTGGGGGTTGGCGGTGCGGGCGTGGCTGTCGGCTGTGGAGTGATTTCTCCCGCGCGGTGAATCACCAGCCGGTCGCCGGGATACAGCACGGCATTGGCGGGCAAACCGTTCTGGCTCATCAATTGTGCAATACTGACCTTGTACGCGATAGCAATGCTCCACAACGTCTCGCCGGGTTGTACGATGTGCACCACCGAGCCATCCGGACGCGGCGTAGAAGTCTGGATAGGGGTTTGCTCACCGTTTCCGGCAGATGCCGTTACGGTGCTTTCTGGGGGTGCGGAGGATTGTTCGCCAGCCACGTACCCTGCCAGAAAGACGTAGTACACGCTATCGCCAGCAGAAGCCACCCCTGCCCCGGCATCGCGGTAATTCGGCCCCAGCATGGTATTCAGGTGCAGGTCATCTCCCTGCCACAGTGCCATAGCCTCATCCAGGCTCATCTGGTACCCCCCGGCAATGTTTTCGGAGATGAAAATCGTGCCGCCGTTGCCATACCCGGCCGCGGCTGCCCGTTCTTTGGGGCGCGTCCCGCCTTCGCCGGTATGTGTCACCGTGCCGTTTGCGGCCTGCCAGTCGGCCTGTGCCTGTGCGGCCTGCATCAGTGCCTGATTAGCCTGATAGGCCGGTAAGCCGTTGACCTGCCGCAAGTGATTCACAGCCGTCAGGATATCCTGGGGAGAAGCAAGGGGAGCAGGACGTCCCCAGGCAGGGGATGCCAGCCCCAACAGGAACAGCACCACCCCCAGGAACGCGGCGGGGAAACGGACTCGCTTGTGAGGGTTCATGCTTCCAGGGGGGCCTCATCCCCGATGGGGGAGTCTGTTTCCCCCTCCTGCTGGTAGGGCAGCCTGCCGCCCAGCCAGACGGTCATCAAACTGATGTCGTCATCACTGGCTTCGCTTTGGGGGTAAGCCTCGCGAAAAGCAGCCACAATCACATCGAAGTGCTCACCCGCCGGCCACACAGTCAGGAAACCGGGCAGGGCGGTACGGTCGGCTTCGGGAGGCAGCAATTCCCAGCCGCGACTGGTCAACAAATCATGCACCTGCTGGCGCAGTTCGGGCAGGCTGTTCGCCCAGGCGGCCAGCAGAAGGGCGGTGAATTCCGGGTGCTTTTCGAATGCCTTGATGGTGGGTTGCACCCGCACGGCTACAGGCGCCTTGCGCGCATCCCGAAAACCAGGCACTTTTACCAGTTTCTTCGTCAGGTTGCCAAACTTGCGCGCCAGGTCTGGCGGCAGGGAGCGGGTATGCTGCAACGCGCGCCGCACCACCTGGGTGCGGTACTCGTTGAGCATGAACTCGTTGATGGCATGAAAGGGGAGAAAAGCGGTTTTTTTCATGCGGGCGATTATACCGCATCTTACAGCCCCAGGTCGGCGCGCAGTTGTGGAAGGGCAGCGCGCGCCGCCTGAACGCCGCGCTGGTAGAGCGCATCTGCCTGCGTAAAACGCAGGTACGTCCGGCCTTCCAGGTCGGGGCGGATAAGACAATTGGCGTGTTGGTGTCCCAGGCCGGCATTTTGCACCATGCGCTCAATCGCGCTGAACAGGTATCCCCACGGCCCCCAACGGGTGCGCAATGCCGGGATGAAGATGTCCACGCCAATCACGTACTCCGCGCCGAGTTGGCGCGCCACATCCACGGGGACGCTATCCACGAAAGAACCGTCCACCAGTTCCCGCCCCTGCCAGTCCATGGGTTCGACGAAACCAGCCACCGAGCCGCTGGCGCGCACGGCGGGCAGGACGCGCCCACTGGTGAAGACCACCCGCTCTCCGCTCTTGATATCCATGGCAACGGTAGCGAAGGGTTTGGGTAAGTCTTCGAAGAGAGGGTCGCCAATGAGGTTTCCCATCCAGGTTTCCATTTTGCGGAAGGAAACCAGCCCGCGGCGCGGCCACACTGGAGAGACGAGGTGCCACCAGCGTGTGCTGCGTGCCAGGGAAAGCCCTCTCTCCAGGGGGACGCCACCCAGGTACAGTGCGCCCATGATGGCTCCCGCACTGGTGCCGGCCACCACGTCGATGGGAATGCCGGCCTCCTCAAGGACGGAGAGCACCCCCAGGTGGGCGATACCGCGCACGACACCGCCTCCCAGCGCCAGACCAACTACCGGACGTGTCATGCGGGCTGCCCGTCGAATGCCGTGCGATACAGGGCTTCCAGTTCTTCTCGCACGGGGATGCGGCGTGAGGTGACCAGGGAGGGGTCCATCTCGGCGCGGTCGCACAAATCGGCGAGCCGTTCTTCCAGCATGGCCTGGGAAACGCCGGCTTGCTGCAGGGTAAGCGGCTGTCCCAGCGATTCGAGCAGGGTGCGGATGGCCGCCGCCAGCGCCATGCCGGCGCTCTCTTCGTTTTCGTGGGGCAGGCCCAGGAGGCGCGCCAGGCCGATGTAACGCCCCGCACCGCCGCGTGCAGTGTATTCGATGGTGTAGGGCAGCAGCAAGCCAGTGACGCGGCCATGCGGGATGCCAAAGAGTGCTCCGGCGCTGTGCCCCAGGGCATGCGCCAGGGCAATGTGGCTGTTGTTGATAGCCAGCCCGCCGAGGGTAGCCGCGTTGGCCATGTGGGTGCGGGCTTCCATGTCGTCGGCGCCATTGCGGTAGGCCCGCGGCAGGTAGGTGAAGACCAGTTGGGCGGATTGCAATGCCAGGCCATCGCTGAAATCGTTGTTCCACGTGCTGGAGAAGGCCTCCACGGCGTGGGTGAGCACGTCTATGCCGGTATCTGCGGTGACCTGGGCTGGCAGATTGGCCGTGAAGGACGGGTCAATGAGTGCCAGTGCGGGCAGCAATTCGTAGGAGGCGACTTCCAGTTTGCGCACCTCGTCCGGGTCTTTGATGACTGCGGCGGTGGTCACTTCTGCGCCGGAACCAGCGGTGGTTGGAATGGTAATCAGGCGGGCTTTGGTGCCCAGTCCAAAGTGCTCGAATGGGTTTACGGCCTCCAGGGGCACATCCGGGCGCTCATAGCGGAACCAGGCGGCTTTGGCTGCATCCAGGCTGGAACCGCCGCCCAGTCCGATAACCCAATCCGGGGAGGAATCGGCCATTTGGAGGGCGCAGCGTTCCACGGTGGGGATGGATGGGTCAGGTTCCACATCGGCAAACAGGGACACCTGTAAGCCGGCTTGTTCCAGCAGGGTGCGGACGCGCTCTGCGAAACCGAGGTGTACCATGTTTTGGTCGGTGACAATCAGGGCACGGTGTCCCTGGATTTGTGTCAATTCATCCAGGGCTTCTTCACCGAAGACGATGCGAGGGCTACGGAAAAACCACATGAGGGCACTCCTTTTGTCTCGTGGTAGAATGGTGGGGCGAGGAAAGACATATAGCAAAAGAAAACAGCATGGACGAACTCAAAAAAACAGCCCTGGTGCTGGCGGGCGGCGGCCTGACCGGCGCGGTGTATGAAATTGGTGCGCTACGCGCCATCAATGACCTGTTGATTGACCGCACGGTCAATGATTTCGATATTTTCGTGGGCACCAGCGCCGGTGCGCTGGTGGGGGCAATGCTGGCCAACGGGATAACGCCTGAAGACATGATGCAGGCTGTAGCCGGTTCGCACCCGGAATTGCTGCCCATTGAACGCAAGCATATTTTCAACATCAAACGCAGTGAATTGTTGCAACGCGGCCTGGCGCTGCCGAAAAAGGTGACGCGTTCCTGGTGGCGGTTTTTACGCAGCAGCGACATGACTTTTTTCGACCTGGCATGGTCTCTGCTGGATGTGCTGCCTGCCGGGTTCTATGATGGCATGGCGCTTGACCGGTACGTGCGCGAGACGCTACGGCAGCGCGGAAAATGCAATTGTTTCACGGAACTGGAAAAAGACCTCTTCATCGTGGCAACAGACCTGGATTCAGGAGACCGTGCGGTTTTCAGTCGCGAGACGCCGGATGTGCCTGTTTCTCTGGCGGTGGCGGCTTCCTCGGCTATCCCGTTGGTGTACCGCCCGGTGCGCATTGGGGAATGTGAGTACGTGGATGGCGGTTTGCGCGGGAACGCCAGTCTGGATATCGCTATCGAGGCGGGAGCCACGCTGATTGTGTGTATCAACCCGATGGTGCCCTTCGATAATCGGGACCACCACTCCATTCCAGAAAGGATACTGATGGGGAGCCGGGGAGCGCGATACCTGAGCGAGAGCGGGATGAACTTCATTGCCAATCAGGTGACGCGCATCCTGACTCATGCCAGCATCCGATATCACGTCAAGCAATTGCGCCGCACCCACCCGGAGGTAGACATCATCCTGATTGAGCCGCGTCCGGATGACTATGAAATGTTTTTCTACAACCCGATGCGGTATTCTGCCCGACTGGAGATTGCGCGTTACGGCTTTGAATCGGCGACGGTGGGGCTGGCGGAGGAATACGCGTTGTACAAGGCTACGCTGGCACGCCACGGCATTCCCATTACGCGCCGGCTGGTCATCCAGGAACTGGCAGCCCTGGAAGAGGTAGAGGACGGAGAGGCACGCCGCGAGGTGTTACGGCGTATTCTCGAAGCCCGCAAGGTAACCTACCAGCACCGGGAGGGCAACCCGCTGTGGCAGTTGCAGCGCACCCTGACGGAGTTGGAATACCTGCTGGCCGATTCCAGCGGGTCAGAGTAATTTTGCGCTTATCTCAGGGTAGAGTTTGCGTCCCTGGGTGAAGATATCCCCCAGGGCGGTAGCCTTCCAGATGGGGCCGCGCACGTGCACCTGACGGCGTGCCAGGGCCTCCTTGAGGGAAAGTTCGTCCAGCAGGATGCGATGCAGGGTTTCGGCTTGCAGGCGCACATCCAGGTCGGGACGCAGTTTTTTCTGGTTGCCGTAGTGCACCTGTACAGGGGGCATGCGGCCGTCAATCAGAACGGTGGCTTGCGGGGCAGTGGTTTCCAGGCGGATGACCAGACGGGAGCGCGTCAGGGCATCCAACGCGTTGCCGTTCTGGTGTTGCAGGGTCTCGAAGAGGTGCTGCAGCACGGTGTACAGGTGGGTATCATCGCGGTAGGGGGAGGACATGGCTTATCCGAAGAATATCGAGCGGCGTTGTGAGAGGCGCTTGTAAATCATCTCCTGGACGATGTTGCGCGTCTGGTCGGTGAGTTGGGAGACCAGGACGAGGTTATCGGCAGCGTCCGGGCTGTAGCCGTCCATGGCAAGGGGTTCTCCGAAGTCGATGTACCATTTGGTGGGCAGGGGAATCAGCCCCAGCAGCCCCAGCCAGGGCCACGTCGGGCTGATAGGGAAGTAGGGGAAACCTGTGAGTTTTGCCAGAGTTTGCGATTTGTAAAGCGAGATGTAGGTTTCCTCTGCGCCTACGACGGCTACGGGAATGATGGGGGCGCGTGCTCGCAATGCCATGCGCACAAATCCACCCCGGCCAAAGCGCGCCAGACGATACCGGTCGCGGAAGAGTTTGCCCACGCCCTTGTACCCTTCCGGGAAGACGGCCACCAATTCATCGGCTTCCAGCAGGCGGATGCCGTTTTCTTCGTTTGCCATAGCCTGTCCCAGTTTCTCGAATGTGGCTGAGATGAAGGGCAGGGTGGGGAACCAGTCGGCGTACAGGGTGCGCACCAGACGGCGGGCGGGGTGTTCGTTGTACACGGCCAGGCCAATCATGCTTCCGTCGAAGGGGAGTTGCCCGGAGTGGTTGGCCACCAGCAAGGCCCGGCCCTCCTCCGGGACGTTTTCCAGCCCGGTGACTTCCACGCGCCAGTACTTGTAATACAGGAACTCGAAGAAGGGGCGCACGGCTTCCAGGAATTCCATGTCCAGGCCCCATTCATCGGTTTCATATTCGCCTGTCATGCGGCGTTTGAGGATATCCCCCTGGTATTCCAGGGTGTAGTTGAGCATGTACCAGATGCCTTTCCAGGTATCCGGGTCGAAAAGGTCTTCGTTGATAGTCTCGCGCAGACGTTCCAGGATGTTGAGTTGGAAGTCGGCAGGAAGACGGGCGATGTTTTCGCGAATCAGGTCGATGAGGGCGCGCGGGGTGAAGGGAGGCGGTGTGTAGTCGGGTTGCCGGGCACGGATGCGCTCGATGAGGTCATCCAGTTCTTTTTTCAGGTCGGCGCGAAAGGCTGCGTCGTCCTCTGGCGAGGCGGCTTCGGGTTGTTGCGAGGTATCCTGGGGGGCAGCGGCGGGTTCCTCCGTCGGTGTGGTTTGCAATTCGTCCTGTTCGTTCATCGTTCAGGCTCCTTTGGATTGGCGAGCGGCGTAGGTTCTGCGACGACGTTCGATGATATCGCGCAGGCGTTCTTCGTCATAAGTGCGACTGGCGGCTTCGGGCATATACCGACGCATGCGTTGCTGCCCGGCAAATTCCCGTAAGGCCTCCTCGGCAGTGTACTGAGGCATGAAGCCCAGCACTTCGTGCATACGCTGCGTGTCGGCTACCCAGCGATAGCGCAGGTAATCCGGTTCGATGGGGAAATGCCGCGCCAACGGCCCGCCGGCACTGACAGCCCAATAGGCTGCCGGGTGCAGCACAGGGAGGGGGATTTTGCCCACAATGGCCAGTATTTTGGTCAGGGGCAAGATGCCTTCCGCTGCGACGTTGTATACGCCGGGGTAATCCTCCTGGATGGTGTGCATCAGAGCAGCGAGGACATCTTCCTGGTGGATGACTTGCATCATGGGGTCAAAGCCCAGCAAAATGGGGGCTTTGCTATCGCTCAGGAAACGTACAAGGGGGGTGTTGACATCCGGCCCAATGATTCCAGGGAAGCGCAGGATGGTGAGGGTAATTTTCGGGTATTGGCGTCGGAAGCCGTTGAAGAAAGATTCGATTTCCAGGTTATCCCGGTTATACCCGTACTGGCGGCTGCCGTGTACGGGGCGTTCTTCGCGCAGGAAAGCAGGATTGCGCGGGGACGCGCCGTACACCCGCGTGCTGCTTTTGAAAACCACCTTGCGCACACCGGCCTCGGCGCAGGCGCCCATGAACTTCATGGTGCCGATGACGTTGTGGTCGAAGGCCGATTCGGTGCGCCGGTAACTCTCGATGAAGGCCAGGTGACACACCGTGTCCACTTTTTCCAGTTGCAGTAATTCCAGCAGGAGCGGGTTGCGGATGTCTGCCTGGATGAAGTCCAGGTTTTTGATTTCTTTTTTGGGCGGATGGGCGTCAATGCCTATCACACGCAGGCCAGGGGTATCACACAAACGCGTGGCCAGGCGGCTTCCCCACTGGTTGGCTACGCCAGTGATGAGGACGGTTTTGGGTTTTTTCTTTCGGGGCATGGTGACTCCTGAAGACTGGAAGGGCAGGTTACTTTTTGCGGCGGAACAAGAGGAAGAGGCTCAAGAGGGCAAAACCGGCGGTCAGCCAGGCCCAGGTGCTTTCTTCGTCTCTGCGGCGGACGCCTTTGGCGGCTGGCGGAAGTTTGGCCAATTTTTGGGCAGCCTCAGCCTGGAAGCGGGCGAAACGTTCAGGGTCATTGCGCAGCGCATCGGCCAGGGCGCGTTTTTCGGCGACGAAGTCATCGGTGACGTAGCGTCCAAAGGAACGAAGCCCGGCAATCTGGAACTGGTGTTTTTTGAAGAGTTTGTAGATTTCCTTGACTTTTTCGATGGAGATGTTGCGTCCCAGCGTGTAATCTTCGAAGCGCCCTTCCATTGCCAGGAGGGCCGTTTCTGCCAGGCAAGCATAGGCTGTCTTGGGCGGCAGGCCGATGTCGTAGCCAAAGTCGATATCGCCGGGAATCAAGACTTCTCCGCTTTCGATGACGAGTACATCCGGGCGCAGGGCGGCTTCTTCCTCGCTGATATCGGGGGGGCGGGCTACATCGCAGATGACAGCCCCTGGTTTGCAGCGGGTGATGTCAATCACGCGTTGACCAAAGGCCGATGTGGTGGTAACAATCAAATCACAATCGCCGACGACTTCGTCGGTGCGGGTGGCGATGGTAACGTGTGCCTGAGGGGTTTCTTCCAGAATGCGGCGTTTCAAGTCTATCAATTTGGCGGGGTTGGGCGCTACCAGAACGACATCGTAAATGGCTTGTGCCAGCAGGCGGGAGCACACCGCCCCAATGGAGCCGGTTGCGCCCACGACCATGGCTTTGCCTTTGGTCAGGTCTTGCGCGCCCATCTTGATTACCGCCTGTTTGGCGGCTTCAAGCGTGGCGGCCACTGTCAGACTGTTGCCGCTGGTAATGGCGATATCGGCTTCGTGCGCCACGGTGATGCCGGCATCTCCCACGACGCTGGTGAATGCTCCCAGCCCCATGATGCGCGCTCCCAGGCGTTCAGCCATACGGGCAGCCTGATTGAGTTTCCGATAGGTGAAATGTTCGCTGTGGCGCATCATCTGGCGCGGGGTAGCGCCCAGGGAAATCAAATGCCCTTCGATTTTTTGCCCCGTGGTGGGAGATTGCCCGCCGGTGATACGCGAGATGTAGATGGGCGGAATGTAGGCCGCGATGGTCTCGACGAGTGCATCGGGCAGGTACCGCGTCCACCGGAACCACTTGTGCTTGTGGATGAATTCTACGTTGAGGGGGTGGATGACGAAGGCGAAGCGGTTGATTTCGGCTTCGTCAGGTTGCAAAAAGTGAATTACCGGCTGCCACTCGAGGTCGGCGACCATATCCAGGTACGTGTTTTCGGTCAGCGGTTGGGATTCATCGTGGCGCAAAGCCACGAGGACAGCCTCTACCATGGCCGCGGAACGATGGTCCAAATCCCCATCCGATTCGAGTTTGGGAATGAGGTTGACCACAATGGAGACCCCGCGCTGGCGCAAGTCGTCCAGGTCTTCGGCGCTTGCCCATTCGGTGACCACAATTTTGCGTTTGAGTCTGGCAGGGGCGTAACGGCGGATAGCGCCAATGTCTCCCGCGAGCACATCTGCCCAAAGGAATGGCTTTTCGCTGCGCGGTGTCCCAGGGTTTCCCGCCTGGGGCGTGATGCGCCGGAAAGGAGCCTCGTTGAGTTGTTCCAGGGTAGGGAGAGCGATGCGTGAAGCCAGGTTGGGGGAGGTGAACAGTGGAAAATCGGGTAAAGCGAAATACACAACAGGGTCGGCGTAGCGAATGTCCTCGGTGTAGCGCCGCATTCCTTTTACCAAACTCTGATGGTTGAGGCCGGGAACCATCAGAACGCGCTTTTTGCTGAACAAACCAGGCTGGGCGCGCTCTGCGAGGATGAGGCTCCAACTCTCCAGGCTGTGACGCACCCCATGTCCGTCCACCACCGGGGTGTTGGGGGCCGCCTCAGGAAAGGTACTACCTGTTTTGTGATACATGCGATAGCCGGCCAGGTTGAGTTCTGCCGGGTACCCTTCCAGGCCGATAGCGTCCACCTGCCCATCGTGTTCCTGCAACAGGGCACGGACGCGTTCGGGGTCTCCCCCAGCCCCAACCCTGCGTACATGAATTTCTTCTCCCAGAATGCGGGCAACGGTTTGCTCTTCTCCCTCACCCAGGTGTACAATCAGAACTTTCTTCATGATGGCCTCGGTTTTTCACTTCAATGCCAGGTGTCCATACCCTTTTTCTCGCAAGAGTGCCGGATATCGTTTGTACAAAGGTTGCACGGCGGGGAGCAACTTGAGAATTTTAGGGATTGGGCCTTCGGCGATGATGTCTTTTTTGGCCAACGCCCCCATCAAATTGACTTTGCCATGCCAGAATGCGTGTGCAATGTCGGCCTTCATGCGCATCACTACGTCAGGTTTGAGGTCGCAGTCTCCGTGAATAACATCCACATAAGCGCCAGGCTGCGTGGGTTTGCTGCGCGCATTGATGGTCGTCATGGCCTCTGGTTCGGTATAGCGAAACTGGATGACGATACCCGATTTCCCGATTTTCCCCCCCACCTTGGGGTCCATCTTAGCCTCATCCATCAAGGCACCGACGCAATCGTAAAACTCCTGGGATGTTTTGAAAACGGACATGACACGCTCCTCTGTGTGTTGAAAAAGCCTGCAAAGAAAGTTGTACGGACGTATAAAGGTAGTATAGTCACCTTGCTGCATCGCGTCAAGCAGAGAAATGGGTGCACTCTGGTACAATTGGGCGAAATCCCCATCGCATTTACGGAGAAGAATTTCATGGACATGCAACCAGAACAAGAAGAACTGAAATCCCCCGAAACAACCGAACAGAGCATCTCCCCGAAAGAATCAGAGTCCTCCCCTGTGTTGAGCATCCAACTGTATTCGTGGGCGACCCCCATAGTTGCCCTCGTCGCCCTGGTGGTAGGGTTGCTGGGAGGCTATTTTTTGCGCCCCGTGATTAGCGGCGAGAAAAGCGCGCCTGTGGCGGCTGGCACCGTTGCCACCGCAGAACCCATAGACCCGCAAGCCGCGTTACCAGCTACACCTCCGGAAGACCTGGAAGCCCGCCGTAAGGCGCTCATGGACGCGCTGCTTGCACAAACCAAGCACTTCAAAGGCAATCCGGATGCGCCAGTTACGATTCTGGAGTTCAGTGATTTTCAGTGCCCATACTGCGGGCGCTTTTTCGCTGAAGTGGAACCACAAATCAATCAACAGTACATCGAGAACGGACAGGTGCGCATGGGGTACATCCACTTTGCCTTTCTGGGACAGGAGTCTCTGTGGGCGGCTGAGGCCAGCGAGTGCGCTGCCGACCAGGATGCCTTTTGGGAGTTTCACGATAAACTTTTCAACAGCCAAAACGGCGAAAATCGTGGCGCGTTCAGCAAGGATAACCTGAAGAAATTTGCCGCAGAGTTAGGACTGGATACGGATACCTTCAACCAGTGCCTGGATGGCGGCAAGTACAGCGCCTACGTTCAGTCACAAGTAAACGTGGGGCGACAGATTGGTGTGCAAAGCACCCCCACGTTTCTTGTCAATGGACAGGCTGTCGTCGGTGCACAGCCATTCAGTGCTTTTCAGCAGGCTATCGAGAACAGTCTTGGGCAGTAGGGTATGAAGCAAAAGCATTTCATCGACTCGCACAAAGGCGCCACCTTTTTCTTTGTGTTGGCGTTGATTGCCTGGTACCGGCAATGGGAAAATCCCACTGCGTGGATATACCTCGCCCTGCACGGCTCTTACGGTTTCCTGTGGGTGCTGAAGAGTCGCATTTTTCCCGATAAGCAATGGGAACAGCCCGCTTCTATCTGGTATGGGCTGTACATCTGGGGTGGGCTTTCGCTTTACTGGGTGGCTCCCTGGATGTTGACTTCCCGCAGTGTACACGCGCCTGCATGGCTGCTTGGTGCGTGCGTATTCCTGTATGCCTTTGGCGTGTTCACGCACTTTAGCAGTGACATGCAAAAGTACGTACAATTGCGCCTGAACCCCGGCCACTTGATTACGGATGGCTTTTTTGCTTATAGCCGTAATATCAATTACTTTGGGGAGTTGTTGATTTACCTTAGTTTTGCTTTGCTCCCCATGCATTGGTTGCCGGTGCTTATTCTTGTTGTGCTCATAGGCTTTGGATGGATGCCTTACATGCGTCGCAAGGAGGCCTCCATTTCTCGTTATCCTGAATTTGCGGACTACAGCCGGCGGGTGAAGAAATTCATTCCCTTTGTGTGGTAGCGAAGCCAGGTGCTTTCAGCGTAAAATCAAACGGCAGCCCGATGCAAAATCGGGCTGCCGTTTTGGGTAAAGGTACCCGCCCTTTGGAGGGGGGTCATAATTCGGCGGGTTCGCTGCGGTGAGGCACGGCTTTGTCATCCGGGGGAGATAAAACCTTGTCCACCAGGCCGTATTCGGCAGCCTGCTGTGCGCTCATGTAGAAATCGCGTTCGGTGTCCCGCTCGATGACCTCAATGCTTTGTCCAGTATGGAAAGAGAGAATTTCGTTCAAGCGGGCCTTGAGGCGCAAAATTTCGCGTGCCTGGATTTCGATGTCGGATGCCTGTCCCTGTGCGCCGCCCAAAGGCTGGTGCATGTGGATGGTGGCATGCGGCAGGGCAAAGCGACGCCCTTTGGTGCCGGCGGTCAGGAGAACGGTGCCAAACGAAGCGGTCACACCCACGGCAACTGTGCTGATGGGGTTGCTGAGCATTTGCATAGTATCGTAAATCGCCATGCCTGCATAGACCTGTCCGCCAGGAGAATTGATGTACATCTGAATTTCACGTTCCGGGTCTTCCTGATTGAGGTATAGCAGTTGTGCCACAATCAGGTTCGCGACCTGGTCATTGATGGGGGTGCCGAGGAAGACGATGCGATTCTTCAACAGCAGCGAGTAGATATCAAACGCTCTTTCGCCGCGTCCAGTGGTTTCGATGACCATAGGCACAAGCGATTGCGGAATGTTGTTCATAGTACTTCCTTCCCTTCTCAGTGGATGACGGAAATCGTCCGGGTAACGATGGTGGCTTGAAACAGCCACCTGTATTTTACCCGCAATCTAAAGGGTTCTGGTGTTGGAGTTTCGTTAGATGTTGCCTTTTGTGGCTGGAGACGTAAAAAAAGGCGGCCTGGAGAACAGACCGCCTTTGGAAGGTTCACCGGGAATTTTTTTATTCTTCTGCGGTGGTTTCTTCTTCAGCCGCGGGGGCGGCTTCTTCGGAGGTGCTTTCCTCTTCCGATGGCGCTTCTTCAGGGGCGGCTTCTTCAGCCGTCTCTGTTTCGCTTTGCGGCTCCTCGGCCTTGCCCTGAGCGATTTCGCTCAAGCGGGCGGTCGCTTTGTCGGTTACCAAATCCATCATGACCGAACTGACCAGTTCGTTGATGGCCTGTCGGTTTTTGAGCAATTTGCGAAATTCTTTTTCCGGCATGCGATTGGCGAGGGTATCCAACACAGCCAGGGTACCGTTTTGCACTTCTTCTTCACTGGGCTCGATTTTTTCTTCTTCAGCGAGTTGGTAGACTACCAGAGAACGGCGTACCCGGTATTCTGCGGCATCACGCAATTCCGCATTGAACTCCTCTTCATTTTGTTCTTTGATTTTCAGGTACGTTTCCAGTGAAATGCCCTGTTGCGCAAGGTTGCTGGTAAAGTCCTCGCGCAGTTCCTCCAGTTCTCTCTCCAGGGCTACCGGCGGATATTTGATTTCGGACTGCTCGACCAGGGCATCCAGCGCCTGATTTGCGTATTCCTTATCGTATTCTGCGCGCTTGGACTCTTCCAACATGGTGCGCACTTCAGCACGCAAGTCATCCATGGTTTCGAAATCGCCCACGGATTGTGCGAATTCATCGTCCAGTTCGGGAAGTTCCCGCTCGGTGACTTTTTCCACTTTGATGTGGAAACGTGCCTTGACGCCCTGGAACATCTCGCTTTCGAAATCTTCGGGGAATTCGTGTTCGACTTCTTTTTCCTCACCCGTGGACATGCCCACCACCAGACGCGAAAAACCAGGGAATGGCCACTCGTGTTTGGTGTCTGCGTCTTCCGGCTCCACAAGTACCGGCACGTGACGGTCGGTGAGCAGGGCTTTTTCTTCACCCTCAGCAGCATCCAGGCGTTCTGCATTCAGGGTGATGTGCACCATGTCCCCATCTTGCGCCGGGCGGTCAACGGTGATGACCGTAGCCTGCCGTTGTCGCAACATCTCGATGAATTCGTCCACCTCTGCATCCGTGATTTCTTCATATTCGTAGGGCAGGCGCAGGGATTTGTAATCTCCCAGGGTGACTTCAGGCACCAATGGGACGGTGAAAACCAGTTTGAGCGGTTTGAGGTTGACGATATCCTCCAGTTTGCCTGGAGCAGCCGGTTCCACCTCGGCTTCGTCCAGCGCTTTAGGGTAGATTTCGTCAATCAGGATATCGATGGCCTTTTCAATGATGGCAGCCTCTCCCACCTGGCGGGCGACCACATCGTAGGGGGCTTTGCCCGGGCGGAAGCCAGGGATTTTGGTTTTGCGCGCGATATCGCGTGCAGCACGGCGCTGGGCACGTTCAAAGGTTTTGTCTTCGACCTCAATGGTCAGCGTTACCTGATGGTCTTCGGTGTATTTCTTTTCGAGTTTCAAGGCTCCACTTCCTTCAATATAATAAAATTCATACAACAGGGGCGACTGGGTTGCCGCCCCTGAATACTCACAGGAGGTTGTTGTCAACACAATGAGGAAGGAGGGACTCGAACCCTCACGCCTTACGGCACGTGATCCTAAGTCACGCCTGTCTGCCAGTTCCAGCACTTCCCCAAAGCGGAAAGGATTATACGCCAGGATGTTTTTTTCGTCAAACAATCGCACTGGCGGGCAGCACTTCCAGATATGGGCTAATTCATCCGCAGATGGCGCAGATTACGCAGAGGAAAGAAGAAAAAATCCGTTCAATCTGCGGATACTACGCGGCAAATTTTCCGGGCTTGCGTTCCCCCTCATTTACGACTAGAATGAAAACATGCGTTTTGACATTTTCACCCTTTTCCCCGAATCGCTGCTCTCCTATCTGGATGCCAGCATCCTCAAGCGTGCCCGGCAACGCGGCCTGCTGGAAGTACGCCTGCACAACATTCGCCATTGGGCCATTGACCGTCATCGCATGACCGATGACCTGCCCTATGGCGGTGGCGGGGGCATGGTCATGAAACCGGAACCCATCTTCTCTGCTGTCGAGGGGGTGTTGGGCGCGCCTCCCCCCTGCCCTGTAGTGCTGCTCACCCCACAGGGGCGTCCATTCACCCAAAAAGTGGCTGCTGAACTGGCTGCACACCCGCGCCTGGCCTTACTCTGCGGGCATTACGAGGGAGTAGATGAGCGCGTCCGGCAGCACCTGGTAACCGATGAAATTTCTATCGGCGATTATGTGCTTACAGGAGGTGAACTGGCTGCCCTGGTTGTGGTGGATGCCGTCGCCCGCTACCTGCCCGGCGTACTTGGCGACCCTCAGGGAGTCCACCAGGATTCTCATGCCACAGGGCTACTGGAATATCCACATTACACCCGCCCTGCCGAATTTCGCTCCTGGCGAGTTCCTGAAGTCCTGCTCTCTGGCGACCATGCCCGCATCGCTCGTTGGCGGCAGGACCAATCCCTCACGCGTACCCGCAAACGTCGCCCCGACCTGCTCGACGGACGAGCACAGAACCCTGAATGAAGAAGTGCTCTTCCCCTTTTTCCCCCCTTTTGCGCCATGAACAAAAAATTCCCCTACGCCCGTACCTTCCTCCTGGGATTTGGCTTTTTCGGCATCAGTCTCATCTGGCCTATCTTCAACAACTACGTGCCTATCTTCTTGCGGGAACTCGGTCTTTCTGCCACAGCCGTGGGCTTCGTCATGACCTGGGACAATTACCTCAACATGTTCGTGCAGCCCATCGTGGGAGAACGTTCCGACCGCATGCACACCCGCATGGGACGCCGCAAGCCGTGGATGCTGGTAGGAGCGCCGCTGGCGGCAGTGTTTTTCGTTCTCGTCCCTGCTCTGCGTACGGTAACGGGCATCATGCTGGCCGTTTTCGCTACCAACGTGTGCATGGCGCTTTTCCGCGCACCCACCGTTGCCCTGCTGGGTGACCTTTACCCCGCTGAGCAGCGCAGCACAGCCAACGGCATCATTAACCTGATGGGAGGCGTCGGCGCTATCCTGGCTTTTCTGGTGGGCGGCGCACTCTACAAACTGGGACGCATCCCGCCCTTTGCCTTTGGGGCGGTGGTCATGTTGATTGCCATTGGGATGGTATTGCTCTTCATCCGTGAGCCGGATGCCCCTGCCCAGAGTACCGATTCCCACGCCCAGGGGGCTTTTCTGGAGCATTTGCAGCAGGTCATCAATGCCTCAGACCGTTCAGGACTGTTGATTTTGCTGGCCATCCTGTGCTGGTTCATCGGATACAATGCCCTCGAAACCTGGATTTCTTCCTTTGGCAAGTACACCCTGGGAATTGACCCTGGCCGCATGAGCGTGCTGACCTCTGGGCTGGCACTTACCTTTGTGATTTTTGCGCTTCCCAGTGGGTTGCTGGCCACGCGCTTTGGGCGGCGGCGGGTTATCCTGGTGGGGATTACCGGCCTGACGGTGCTCTTTCTCTCTGGGCTGGTAATCAGCAACCAGAGCATGTTGATTGTCATGCTGGTGCTTTCCGGTATCTTTTGGGCGCTCATCAATGTCAATTCCCTGCCCATGGTCTACGATGTAGGGGGCGATGCCAACATTGGCGCTTTTACCGGAATGTATTACCTGGCCTCCAACATCGCCGCTGTGGGGGGGCCGCAGGTGGTAGGTATCCTCATTGACCTGAGCAATGGCAACTATCGCGTCATGTTCATTTTCGCGGCTGCCTTTATGGCGTTGGCTGGTTTGTTGATGCTGCGGGTTCGGGAACACTCCCCTCTTCCTGCGCCCCAAACGTAAGCCTTGTATAAGAAAAGCCCCTCAGAAAAGACCCCTGGCTTGACCCGCCTTGGGGCACATGGTATCATGGTTTGCGGGCTTTTAGCACTCTCGGCACGAGAGTGCTAAAACAGGGCATCATGAGCGAGAAAAAACTCACCCAACGACAAAAACTCATCCTGGCGCTGGTTGTGCGCGAACACATCGAGGGCGCACAGCCAGTTGGCTCGCGCACGCTGGTAGAAAAATACCACCTCAACTTCAGCCCTGCCACAGCGCGCAACGAGATGCTTGCCCTCAGCGAAATGGGGTACCTGCACCAGCCGCATACCTCTGCCGGGCGGGTTCCTACCGAAGCCGGCTACCGCTACTTCGTGCGCCAATTGATGGGACAATATCGCCTGCCCGAAGAAACCCAGCGCACCATTGCCCACCAGTTCTACCAGGCCGGCGGCGATGTGGATGAATGGATGCGTCTGGCCGCCTCTGTGCTCGCACAGCAATCACAGGCCGCCTCTATGGTGACTCCCCCGCAGCCCGCCGAAGCGCGCTTCAAGCACATCGAATTGATTGCCACTCGCGGCCGCCAGGTGCTTATGGTGCTGGTTTTGCATGGCGGGCAGGTGCGCCAGCAGATGCTTTACCTGGGTGAACCCGTCGGACAGGCCCGCCTCAGCGCAGCCGCCGACCACCTCAATCAGTTGTGTGAAAACCTGAAGGCAGATGACATCCTCGCTTTGAGCGCCCGCTTCGATGCCCTGGAACAGGACGTACTGCGCCTCACCGTCGACGAAATGCGCCGTGCCTCTGGCAGCATTGCCGATGAACTGTATCACGATGGCCTCACCAATGTCCTCTCCGAACCAGAATTTGCCGAAGCCGGCGCAGCCCGCCGGGCGCTGCGTCTCTTCGATGAACGCCCCATGATGGAAAACCTGCTCAATCGGGCGCTTTCTACCACTGCCGTGGGCGGCGTACAGGTGCTCATTGGCGGAGAGACCGATTGGGAAGAATTGCGTCAGTGCTCTGTCGTCCTGGCGCGCTACGGCGCCCCCGGCATCATCACGGGGACGCTGGGTGTGTTGGGGCCGATTCGCATGCCCTACGGACGCACCATTTCCACAGTACGCTTTGTCGCTGGCCTGCTCAGCGATTTGGTAACGGAACGATTGGTAGATTGAATTTTGCCACGAAAACGCAGAGACTTATGAACGAAGAACCCCTTACCCAAACCCCCGAATTGCAAGAACCCGCCCCTGAGGAAGAAACCCCCTCAGGGGATGTCGCTTCTCCTGAGGAAGAAACGCCTCAGACTGCCTCCTCCGAGGAGGGGCAGGCAGCCCCCGAAGAGGACGAAACTCCCCAGGAAAGCGCGCCAGATGAACTTTCCGCCTTACGGTTGCAACTTGACGAAGCCCAGGCACAGGCACAGGAATACCTGGATGGCTGGCAGCGGGCACGCGCCGATTTTGCCAACTACAAACGCCGCGTAGAGCGCGACCGCGAACAAATGCAGCGGGACGCCACCGCACGCGTGGTACAGCGCTACCTGCCCATCGTGGATGACCTTGAGCGTGCCCTGCAAAACCGCCCTGCCGAGGGCGAAGGGGCCGCCTGGGCTGAAGGCATCGAACTGATTTACCGCAAATTGCTGGCTGCGCTGGAAGCCGACGGAGTCCTCCCCATGGAGGCCGAAGGCCAACCTTTCGACCCCAACCTGCACGAAGCCATCATGCAGGAAGAAAGCGATGACCACGAAAGTGGTTACATTATCGAAGTGCTGCAAAAAGGATACTTGATTGGCGAACGAGTCCTCCGCCCGGCGCTGGTCAAGGTGGCAGCCTGATAGGCATAGGAGTGAGACATGAGCAAAATCCTTGGTATTGACCTGGGCACCACCAACTCTGTCATGGCTGTCATGGAGGGCGGGGAGCCTACCGTCATCCCCTCAGCCGAAGGGGAACGCACCATCCCTTCGGTGGTTGCCATCAACAAGAATGGAGAGCGTCTGGTGGGACGTGCCGCGCGCAACCAGGCCGTCGTCAACCCGGAGAACACCATCTTCTCCATCAAGCGTTTCATGGGACGCAAATACGACGACCCCGAAGTGCAGCGCACCATCAAACGCGTCCCTTATCAGGTCACCGCGGCCCCCAATGGCGATGTGCGCGTGGTGATGGGGGGACGCGAATACTCCCCGCCGGAAATCTCGGCCATGATACTGGCCAAACTCAAGGCCGATGCCGAAGCCTACCTCGGCGAACCCGTTACGCAGGCCGTCATCACCGTTCCAGCGTATTTCGATGACGCTCAGCGTAACGCCACCAAAGACGCCGGCAAAATCGCTGGCCTGGAAGTACTGCGCATTATCAACGAACCGACTGCCTCCTCTCTGGCCTATGGCCTGGATAAAGAGCACAACCACAACATTGCCGTCTACGACCTGGGCGGCGGCACCTTCGATATCTCCGTCCTGGATGTGGGCGAGGGCGTCTTCGAAGTGCGTGCTACCAGCGGCGACACCTTCCTGGGCGGCGATGACTTCGACCAGCGCATCATGGATTACCTCATCGGCGAATTCTTGCGCGAAGAAGGCATCGACCTGCGCAACGACCGGCAGGCGCTGCAGCGCATCAAAGAGGCCGCGGAAAAAGCCAAAATCGAACTTTCCAGCATGATGCAGACGGAAATCAACCTGCCCTACATCACGGCAGATTCCAGCGGTCCCAAGCATCTCGTGACCACCCTGACGCGTGCCCGCCTGGAGCAATTGACCGCCGACCTGGTAGAGCGCTCGCTCAAACCCGTTAAGCAGGCCATCTCGGATGCCGGTCTGAACCTCGCGGATATTGGCGCGGTAGTCATGGTCGGCGGCATGACGCGCATGCCCGCCGTACAACAGGCTGTGGAACGCCTGTTTGGCAAACCGCCGCACAAGGGCGTCAACCCCGATGAAGTGGTCGCACTAGGCGCAGCCATTCAGGCTGGCGTTCTCGGTGGGGAAGTCAAAGACATCCTGTTGCTGGATGTCACCCCTTTGACGCTTTCGATTGAAACATACCGCGGGATTGCCACTCCCCTCATCGAACGCAACACCACCATCCCCACGCGCAAGAGCCAGATTTTCTCTACCGCCACGGATAACCAGTCGCAGGTCGAAATTCACGTGGTGCAGGGAGAACGTCCCCTGGCGCGGGATAACAAATCGTTGGGAAAATTCATCCTGGATGGCATTCCTCCAGCCCCGCGCGGTGTGCCCCAAATCGAGGTGACGTTCGATATCGATGCCAACGGCATCCTCAAAGTGACTGCCGAAGACAAGGCCACTGGGCGCAAACAGCACATTACCATTACGGCCTCCTCAGGTCTGACGGATGCCGAAGTGGAGCGCATGCAACGCGAGGCAGAGCAGCATGCCGAAGAAGACCGGCGTCGCAAGGCCCTGCTGGAAGCCCGTAACGAGGCCGATGCTGCCATTTACACCGCCGAAAAAGCGATGCATGACCTGGGAGACAAGGTGCCTGCGGAGACACAGGAGGCTATTCGCGCACAGGTAGCAGAGGTACGTTCCCGTATGGAGGGCGAAGACCTGGCAGAACTGGAAGCCGCTACCCAACACTTGAAAAACCTCGTCGCTCAAATGGGGGCTGCGGCTTATGGACAATCTCCTCCACCCCCGACAGACCAGGAAGGCCAGACGGCCAATTTGTGAGCATGGCAGGCTCCTGCAAGAAGCCTGCGTAACCTTCGCAAGCACACGAACCACCTAAAGACAGATTTTCCGACCATCTCATGCCACGCGATTACTACGAAGTACTTGGCGTTCCCCGCAACGCCGATAAAGAGACCATCAAAAGAGCGTTCCGTACGCTGGCGCGCAAATATCACCCCGATGTCAGCCAGGAGCCGGATGCAGAGGAGCGCTTCAAGGAAATCAACGAAGCCTACGCCGTGCTCTCGGATGATGAAAAACGCGCCGCGTATGACCGCTTTGGTCATGCAGGCGTGGGAGGCGCAACAGGCGCCCCCGATTTTGGGGTAGATTTTTCCGACTTGGCCGATATCTTTGGCGACCTGTTCGGCTTTGGTACGGCGCGTACTGGCCGGCGGTCGCGTACCATGCCGCGCCGGGGTGCCGACCTGCAAATGCGCGTTGACCTGACCTTCGAAGAGGCCGTCTTCGGAGTCGAAAAGGAAATTGCCATTACGCGTGACGAGGTGTGCAGCGCATGCAACGGCAGCGGCGCAGAACCCGGCACTTCGCCTGTGCGGTGCGCCACCTGCGGCGGCAGCGGCGAAGTACGGCAGGCGCGCCAGACCATCTTTGGTTCCATGGTGCAGGTCACGACATGTCCGGCCTGCGGTGGAAAAGGCGAGACGATTGCGACGCCCTGCCATACCTGCCGTGGCTCTGGCCTGGAGCGCAAAACCGTGTACAAGGTGGTTTCCATTCCCGCAGGTGTGGATAATGGCACCCAGATTCGCCTGGCCGGTGAAGGGCAGCCCGGCGTCAATGGCGGCCCCAACGGCAATCTGTACCTGGTGCTCAACGTCAAACCGCACAAATACTTTCGCCGTAAGGGTAATGACATCTTGCTGGAACTGGACATCAATGTGGCGCAGGCTGCCCTGGGGGCGGAAGTGGAGGTGCCCACCGTAGATGGCCCGGTAGAACTCCGCATCCCCGCAGGCACGCAATCGGGCAAAGTGCTGCGCATTCGCGGCAAAGGGGTGCCTCACCTGCGTTCCAGTGGACGCGGTGACCAACTGGTGGTCATCAACGTCACCATACCCACACACCTGACCTCGGAACAGCGAGCGTTGTTCGAGCAACTGGCGCGCAGCCTGGGCAGTGAAGTCAAACCCCAGGAACGCAGTTTCTTCGACCGGTTTCGGGATTTCCTTGGTGGGTAAGCATGCCGCACTGGATTGAAGTCTCGTTGTGTGTGGATGGAGAACTGGCCGAGGCGGTGGCCGATGTACTGGCGCGCTACGTTCCTGGCGGTGTGGTCATCGAGTCCACGCAAGTGGATGTGAGCACCGAGGACGAGGGGCGGGTGGTTGGCCCGTTGCGGGTGTGTGGATATCTTCCGGTGGATGAGCACCTGGAAGACACGCGGCAAAGAATCCTGGAGGGGTTGTGGCACCTGGGGTTCATCCGTCCTCTGCCTGAGGCGCAGTTTCGTCCCGTGGAGGAGCGCAATTGGGCAGAGGCCTGGAAACAGCACTACCGGCCTATCCCCATTGGCCGCCGGCTGCTAATTGTCCCCTCCTGGATGCAGCCCGAACCTGGAGAGCGCACGCCCATCCTGCTGGAGCCGGGCATGGCCTTTGGCACCGGTACGCACCCCACCACGCAGTTGTGCCTGCAATTTTTGGAAGAAATCCCCTTGCAGGGGAAACAAGTGATAGACGTGGGGTGCGGTTCCGGCATTCTGGCGATTGCGGCGTTGAAATTGGGCGCGGCGCATGCCCTGGGGGTGGATGTGGACGCCGACGCGGTGCACTCAGCCCGCGAGAATGCCGCCCGTAATGGCGTGCACGAGCGGCTGACCCTGGGGGTGGGGTCTGTCCCAGAGGTGCGCGGCGGCGATTTTGGGCTTTCTCAGGCCCCTGTGGTTGTCGCCAACATCATTGCCCCCATCCTGGTGCGTCTGCTGGATGATGGCCTGGCGCACCTGATGGCGCCCGGCGGCCTGCTACTGCTTTCGGGCATTCTGGATGTACAGATGGATGGGCGAGAAGGGCATGTCTCCATGCTGGAGGCTTTGCAGCGTCATGGCCTGCGCATCCAGGCGCAAAAATCCATTGGAGATTGGCAGGGGCTGTGGGTGCGCCGCATCTAGCGTGCTACCCAGCGCTCCAACCCCGCTGGAGGCTGGTAGGCTTCTAAGGCATCCAGCAGGGCGGCCGGTTGCGAAGCGTGCAGCAGCAATTTTTTGTGTTCCGGGAAGATGAACCCTTCCCGGCCAGCGTGTTCTACCATCTTGAGCAAGGGGGTGAAGTACTCGGCCACGTTGAGCACACCGACAGGTTTACGGTGCAGGCCGATTTGCGCCCAGGTGACAATCTCGAACAACTCATCGAATGTGCCAAACCCGCCCGGCAAAGCGATGAACGCATCGGCCAGTTCGGCCATGCGCGCCTTGCGGGTGTGCATATCGGGGGTCACCTCCAGGCGAGTCAGGCCATCGTGTGCCAGTACAGGGGTGTAGAACATTTTGGGGATGATGCCAATCACTTTGCCGCCGTGCGCCAGCGCCCCATTGGCGACTGCGCCCATCATTCCGGTGCGCCCTGCCCCGTACACCAGCCGTAAGCCCTTTTGTGCCAGGGTAGCCCCCATTTCGTAAGCGGCTTTCAAATAATGCTCTGGCAGGTTGTCCGCCGAACCGCAGTACACGCATACCGTCTTCATATTGCCTCCAGGAGTAATGTAGAATGCTGCCCATTATACCCGTCTCTGGCGAGGAGAACCCTCCGCTTGCCACATATCCCAGGAGTACCGGGATGTGTGTTGGTATGCCATCCCGCCAGAGCGCGGAGAACGCGGATATCCGTTGGTTTTTGCGGTAATGCGGGCGGGTATAATCGCTGTATGTCCCGTAAAGGTCTGCCCTGGTTCCTGGTTCTGGTAGTGGGGGCGCTGGCGCTTTCCTGGTGGCAGGTAAGCGCGCCGCGCCGCGCGGCTGTGCGCGCCCTGCAGAGCGGCGGCGCGGGTTACTCAGCAGCACAATTGGCCGATTGGGCGCAAAATATCCCTCTGCCGGCGCTGTGGGAAGTGGCCGGGAAGGTGGCCCTGGAGGAAGAACACCCTTCCCAGGCGCGCGCCTTCTGGTTGCGGGCTGCAGCCGAGGAACGCCTCAGCCCCGATGGGTACGGACGCCTGGGCGACCTGTTCGCTGAAAACGGCTACCTGGAAACGGCGGCCGCGTTCTGGCAGCGCGCCCTGGACTCCCCGCATCCTGCCCCCTGGCTGTTGCGGCTGGCGCAAATGGAAGAAAGCCGCCGTAACTGGCAGGCGGCGTTGGGGTGGTATCGCCAATTGGCGCACATTGCCCCGGCATACACCTGTCAAACAGGCCGCCTGTTGGCCGTTCTGGAGCCGCAGGCGGCTGACGCGTATTTGTCTCAGGCTGTGGAAAGCGCGCAGTCCTGCAAGCCGCTGGCGCAGGCCTTGCAGGAAACCTTGCTCCTGGGGGATATGCAGGATGCCCCCGCATATACCATGCTGCTGATTGGACGTACCCTGGCGCGCTTCGATGAATGGCCTTTGGCCGCCGAAGCCTTTCGCCGCGCGGTGACGTATGAACCAGCCTATGCTGAGGCCTGGGCTTTCCTGGGACAGGCGCAAGAGCGCAGCGGAGAAGATGGCCGCGAATCTCTGGAAATCGCCCTGCAACTGGACCCAAATTCGCTGGCGGCCAGCAGCCTGATGGCACTCTACTGGCGTACGCACGACGCACCAGAAAAGGCGCTGGTGTACTTCTACCGGGCGGCGCAGACTGAACCCCAAAATCCGATTTGGGAACAGGAAATTGGCGCCACCCTGGCACAAATGGGGAATGTGCCAGAGGCCACCCGTCACTACCAACGCGCTACTGAAATCAGTCCCAAAAAACCTGAAGTGTGGCGTGCCCTGGCTGGATTTTGCTTGCAGTATAACGTCGAATTACAATCCCTGGCGCTGCCGGCTGCTCGACAGGCGGTGTTGTTGGCGCCGAAGGAAGCCGCATCTCAGGAAATGATGGCACGCCTCTACCTGCGCATGGGAGACCTGCCCCTTGCCCGGCGTTTTGCGCGTCAGGCGCTGCAACTGGACTCCGGCTATGCCCCTGCCTATTACGACCTGGGCGTGATTGCTGCCCTGCAAGATGATGATGCGCTGGCGCGGCGCATGTTCGATACGGTTATCGCGGTAGCCCCGCAAAGTATCTGGGCTACCCAGGCGCGGCGCTGGCTGGAGCCGTGACCCGTTGGCATTTCCAGGAGCGCATGAACCCTATGCAGAGTAGCCGGCAAAAAATAGCGATGTTACTGCGAACCCCGAAGGGGCGAAGCAATCCCCTTCAAACTGCTCAGGAGACTGCTTCCTCGCGGGGCACAGGTCGGCGGTTATGCCGCCTTGTAGTGACAACTACGGTGAACCTTCGGGTAGGTTCAGAAGCCAATCAAAATCCGCGTGCGTCCGCGCCATCCGCCTCTCGTTTAGGCAACGGGGGGGGGGACAACTGGCAAGCAGTTGTCCTACCAATCGTGATGGCACCTGTGATGTAGCGCAAGGCTTTGCCTTGCGCAGACAGGCCGAAGGCCTGTCCTACGATGCCGACCTTGACCCAGGGGCTGTCCCTCAACCAATTTTTGCAAACATCATCTGACGATGCTCTGGGGATGTGGCGGTTATGCCGCCTTGTAGTGACAACTACAGTGCATTTTCGGATGGGTTCTTTGGATGCAGCCCCGGCTATACGGTACAATTGCATCGTCTGTTCCTGGTTTTTTGCTCACTTGTGGAGAAATGACCCCATGAAACGCAACCTTGTTTTTCCCCTCATTGGCGTGTGTGCCCTGGTGCTCACCTCGTTGGCCTGCCAGACTCTTCTTGGCGGTGGCTCGAACCTCCCCCAGGCAGGTTCCGCACCAGCGGACACCATCCTTTTCCAGGATGATTTTTCCGATTCCAATAGCGGGTGGGATGCGGTACGCGTGGACGAAGGCATTACAGACTATGAAAACGGCGCATACCGCATTTTCGTGAACATGCAAAACAACGACGTATGGGCTAACCCCGGCCTGTCCTTTACGGACGTCCACATTGCGGTGGATGCCACCAAAATTGGCGGTCCCGATGATAACGATTTTGGTGTGATTTGTCGCTACGAGGATGCCGATAATTTCTATTTTTTCATCATCAGCAGTGATGGCTTTTATGGCATTGGCAAAGTCTCTGGCGGAGAACAAAGCCTGTTGGGGATGGATGGCATGGGACAGAGCGATGCCATTCTCCAGGGTGCGGCCACGAACCATATCGAGGCCGAGTGCAAAGGCAGCCAGTTGACCTTGTGGGCCAACGGGACGCAATTGTTTAGCACCGAGGATTCTGAATTTTCCTCCGGTGATGTTGGCCTGATTGCCGGCACGTTTGATACTGTCGGCACAGATATTTCCTTCGATAACTTTATCGTTACCCGTCCGTGAGTGTACATGAAAATCTATCTGGATACTGTTGGTTGTCGTTTGAATCAAAGTGAAATCGAGACCTTCGCGCGTCAGTTTCGTGCCGCGGGGCATGAAATTGTGGCTCGCCCGGAAGATGCGGATTTGGCGGTGGTGAATACCTGTGCCGTTACAACACAGGCCGCAGCCGATTCCCGGAAGACCATTCGGCGGGCAGCACGTGCCGGTGTGGAAGAGATTGCTGTTACCGGTTGCTGGGTGACACTGGAACCGGAGGCGGCCGCCTCTCTCCCTGGGGTGCGCCGCGTGGTGGAAAACTCCCGTAAAGAGGCCCTCGTTCCCCAGGTGTTGAACCTGCCTCCCGAAGCATTCGACCTGGAACCGCTGGAGCGGCAGCCCATCCCTGGCGCACGGCTGCGTACGCGGGCATTCATCAAGGTGCAGGATGGCTGTGATAACCGGTGTACGTTTTGCATCACCACGGTGGCGCGCGGCGCGGGACGGAGCCTCCCCTTGTCCCGTGTTCTGGAAGATGTCCAGGCTGCCCTGGATGGCGGCGCGCAGGAAATCGTGCTTACCGGTGTGCACCTGGGGTCATGGGGCAAAGATTTGTCCCCGCGCCGGCATCTGCGTCACCTCATAGAGGCCATTTTGTCGCACACCTCAGCCCCGCGCGTACGCCTTTCCTCGCTGGAACCGTGGAATCTGGATGCTTCGTTCTTTGAACTCTGGCAGGAACCGCGCTTGTGCCGACACCTGCATCTGCCGCTGCAATCGGGGTGCAATGCCACACTGCGCCGCATGGCGCGTAAAACCACGCAAGTTTCCTTCGCTGCACTGGTGGATGCAGCCCGGCGCGTCGCCCCCGATATGGCCATCACTACCGATATCATCGTCGGTTTCCCCGGCGAGAGCGAAGCAGAATTTGCCGAAAGTGCGGCGTTCGTACGCCAGATGGCCTTCGCCGGTGGGCACGTGTTTACCTATTCTCCGCGTCCCGGCACAGCCGCGGCTCGCATGCCGGGGCAGGTGCCGCATGCTGTACGCAAGGAGCGCAATACCCGTATGCGTCAGATTTTGGCTGACAGCGGGGCGCGGTACCGCTCGCGTTTCATCGGGCATACGCGTGAGGTATTGTGGGAAAGCGCGGTTGCCCTTGGGCCTGCCGGGTGGACTTTGAGCGGCCTGACGGACAATTACCTGCGGGTGCACGCCCAGGCTCCACAGGATTTGTGGAATCGCCTGTCTCGTGTGCGGATTACGGCGGAGGATGGCAGCGCCCTGCGCGGTGTGTTGGTGGAGTAAACTAACCATGCCTTTGCGTGTTGGCACCGACCTTGTGGAAGTCGAGCGCCTGCAAGGGGTGATATCCCGACAGGGAGAGCGCTTTTTGCAGCGCGTGTATACGCCCGCTGAATTGGAAGAGTGTGCCTACAGTCTGCCCTCTCTGGCCGCCCGGTGGGCAGCCAAAGAGGCGGTTGCCAAAGCCCTGGGGACGGGGATTGGCCCCGTTGCCTTTCGCGAAATCGAGGTGCGGCGAGGCCCGCTGCGAGAACCTGTGCTGCATTTGCATGGACACGCTGCAGCGCTTGCAAAGCAACTTGGGTTGACAGAGTGGGCTATCAGCCTCAGCCACACGAAAAATTATGCGGTGGCTGTGGTGACTGCAATGGGATGAAAGGAAATTCTCGAAGCGATAACCTCATGAACCAGTCTCAAGAAACTGCTATCGGCTATGTTATCGGCGGAGGCTTGAAGGAAAACTTCCGCGTGCGATTGACCGTTTCGCCGCACGAGGTGCAGGAAGGCGCGTTTGTCGTCATCCAAAGCGGCGAGTGGTTGTTCTACGGCCTGGTGACCGACCTGCAACTGGGCGCCACCGACCCGCGTTTTGCGGATGAACAAAGCGAACAACGGCTGCCCCCAGCCCTGGCACGCGCCCTGCATGGGCAAACCTTGTTCACCAATTTAGAAGTGTTGCCTTCCCGTATGTTGGAGCAAGGCCCCGATGAGGAAAAGGACCCGGCAGTGCATCGCCGCTGGCAGCAGGCCATCGACGCGGAATTGCGTGAAAAGCCGCATCCCATGCCTGTTAAAACCGTACCTGCTCATCATGCTCCTGTGCGCCTGGCTACGGAAGGTGATATCGATGAAATCTTTGGCCGGCCGGAGGAGAAAGGCAAGGCCAACTTCGTCATCGGGTATACGCGCGAACAGGAACACCCCGTACGCATTGACCTGAAGAAACTGGTACAACGCTCATCTGGTATTTTCGGTGCTACCGGTACGGGGAAATCTTTCCTGACGCGCATCGTGCTTTCTGGGCTGGTGAAGCACGATGTGGCCTCGGTGTTACTCTTCGATATGCACAATGAATATGGGTATGATGACGTGGCCTCTGATACTGGCGTGCAGGTGAAGGGGCTGCATACGCTCTTTCGCAGTAAGGTGCGCGTGGTGGGGCTGGGTGCCGGGGCCACCATTCGGGGGCAGGTGCCTGACTTCAACCTCGAAATCCCCATGCGCGCGCTGCGCCCGGCGGATATCGAAATGCTGACGCGCGAACTTAACTTGAAAGAGACTACCCCTACGACTCTGGAAGCCCTGGTGCACACGTTTGGCCCGCAAAAGTGGTTCAAGGCCTTCAAAGAGATGAACCAGGAACAGGTTGAAGTGACCGATGAAAACGGGAAAACCCGCAAGGTGCCGCATCCCGATAGCGTGGCTGCCTGGGCAAACGAAAACGGCGTCAACCAGATGGCCGCTGAGGGGCTGCACAACAAGTTGCGTCGCCTGTTCAACAAACCCTACATTGTGGAAAATCCCGCCCAGGATGGTATTGCAGAAATCATCAAGGCGCTGGAGGCCGGGCAGCATGTCATTTTGTCTTTTGGAAAGTACGAAAGCGACCTGGACTACCTGTTGGTGAGCAATTTGTTGACGCGGCACATTCGTGAACGTTGGGAAAAGGCAACCAACGCGTACCGTACCCACGGGAAAGAAGAGCCGCGCCCCCTGGTGATTGCTGTTGAAGAAGCCCACAAGTTGTTGAATCGTGAAATGGCCGCCCAGACTACCTTCAGCACTATCGCCCGCGAGTTGCGCAAGTACTACGTTACCTTGCTCATCATTGACCAGCGGCCCTCCCAGATTTACGATGAGGTCATGTCTCAATTGGGAACGCGCATTTCCGGCTGGTTGGGCGATGACGATGATATCCGGGCCGTGCTTTCTGGTCTGGCTGGACGTGAAGCCCTGCGAGGAATGCTGGCGCGTTTACAACCCAAAGAGGAAGTGTTGTTGCTGGGGTGGGGGGTGCCCATGCCGCTGCCAGTACGTTCCCGCCGGTATGATGACGAATTTCAGAAGGAATTGCTGGGGAAAAAGCCCACCCGGCGTAACCCGGACGATGCTGTGCGCGAGTTGGGGTTTTGACCCTGCGGCTTTGTTCGTGGCGTATTTGCTGATGCACTCGCCTTTGCAAACCGTCCGTTTTTGCATAAATATCGCTGATATGCTATACTGAATTTGTGAAAATCCCGCGTGCCTTGCTTCCCCAGATGAAAAATTTGCTCCTGCCCGGTAAGGTGCTGGTGCTGTATGGCCCGCGCCAGGTAGGAAAGACCACACTGGCGCGGGACTTACTGGCGGATATGCCCATGCAGAGCCGCTTTGTCAATGCCGATGAATTGTTTTATCGGGATATTCTCGCCAGTCAGGACCGGCAGCGCCTGGGGGAATTACTGGACGGTGCAGACCTGCTTGTTATCGACGAAGCCCAACGCGTTTCCAATATCGGTTTGAATCTCAAAATCCTGGTGGATTCCTATCCGCAGGTGCGTATTCTGGCCACAGGTTCGGCTTCTTTTGACCTGGCCAACAAGATTAGCGAGCCTTTGACAGGACGCAAAATCACACTGACGCTTTTCCCCGTGTCTTATGCGGAGTTGCGGCAAACCTTCGGTACTTTGCGGGCACGTGCCATGCTGGAACGCTGGTTGATTTGGGGCGGATATCCGGCGATAGTCACGGAAGAATCGCTGCAAATGCGCACGCGCTTGCTGGGAGAACTTGTCGGTTCGTATCTGTACCGTGACATCCTCGAACTGGATGGTTTGCGGCGGGCGGACAAAATTGTGGATTTGCTGCGTCTGCTTGCTTTTCAAATCGGGTATGAGGTTTCTCTTTCCGAACTGGCTTCCCGCCTGGCAATCAACCGGCAGACGGTTGAGCGTTACCTGGATTTGCTGGAGAAGGTTTTCGTCATTTTTCGGGTAAGCGGGTTCTCGCGCAATTTGCGCAAAGAAATTACACGCAATGCGCGTTACTATTTTTACGATAACGGAGTGCGTAACGCGCTCATCCAGAATTTCAATCCCCTGCATTTGCGGCATGATGCCGGGCAATTGTGGGAAAACTTCCTGATGGTGGAGCGCCGCAAAGCCAATCAGTTTCTGGGGAGGCAGGTCAACGGGTACTTCTGGCGCACGTATGACCGCAAAGAAATTGATTACATCGAAGAAGCAGGCGGGACTTTGCAGGCATTTGAATTCAAGTGGAACCCGCGCGGGGCTGTGCGGCGGGCAACACGCCGGGCTTTTCTGGATGCCTACCCGAATGCCTCTCTGGAAACGATTACCCCTGAAAATTTCGAGGCCTTTATTCTTCCCGCAGTTGAAGGAGCGTGATTGCAATGAAATTTTATCCCTTGCCCGATGGTAGTCAACTTCCCGCACTGGGGTTGGGAACGTGGCGTATGGGAGGGGGGACTGTCCCGGATACTTCTCAGGATTCCCGCGTGTTACATGCTTTGCGTTACGCTCTGGAAATTGGCTACCGGCACATTGATACTGCTGAAATGTATGCGGCCGGACATACCGAGGAATTGGTAGGGCGGGCGTTGCGTGAAAGCGGTGTGCCGCGTGCGGAGGTTTTCCTCACCAGCAAGGTGTGGCACACGCACCTGCGGTATCAGGAGGTGGTACGTGCCTGTGAAGATTCGTTGCGCCGCTTGCAGACGGATTACCTGGACCTGTACCTCATCCATTGGCCGTCATCTGATGTTCCGCTGGAAGAGACGTTCCGGGCGCTCAATGACCTGGTGCGGCAGGCTAAAATCCGTTTTGTAGGGGTCAGTAATTTCGATGTACCCTTGCTGCAAAAGGCAGTATCTCTTTGTGAAACGCCCTTGCTTACCAATCAGGTGCCTTATAGTTTGCATAATCGCACCTACCAGCGTAATGGCGTGTTGTCCTTTTGCCGGGAAAATGGTCTCCTGCTAACGGCATACACTCCCCTGGAAAAAGGGCATCTGGCGCAAGATGACGTATTGGAAACCATTGCTGCCCGACGCGGGGTGAAACCTGCACAAGTGGCGCTGGCCTGGTTGTTGAACCAGCCAGGGGTGGTGACTATTCCCAAAACGCTTTCTCCCGTACATCTGGAAGAAAATCTCGCTGCGGCGGAGATGCAACTTTCGGAGGAGGAGATGCGGTTGCTGAATGCGTTGGAGTAGCCCCATGCGAGTACGGGTGCGCGTGCCTGCGACGACGGCCAACCTGGGGCCGGCCTTCGATTGTTTGGGGCTGGCGCTCAACCTGTGGAATGAGACTCTGTTTTCCCTGGAGGGGGAAACGATTGTCTGGGATGTTCGCGGAGAGGGGGCGGTGTTTTTGCATCGCGGCGAGCGTAACCTGGTATGGCGCGCGTTCCAGGCGGGGATGCAGGCCGCCGGCTTGCCGATTCCCTCCGGGATGCGTATTTCCTGTGAAAACGGTATCCCTCTGGGGTCGGGGCTGGGGTCCAGCGCAGCGGCGGTGTTGAGTGGTCTGCTGGGGGCGCAGGCGATTTCAGGGGGGGCGCTGTCCGATGAGGCGTTGTTCCGCCTGGCGCTTTCTCTGGAGGGGCATCCCGACAATATCGCCCCAGCCCTGCAGGGGGGACTGGTCATCGCTGTGGATGATATCACGCTGAAAATCGCGGTGCCGCGCTGGTACGTGGTGTATGCCCTGCCAGAGGTGCGTCTGACCACCTCCCAGGCGCGGGCGGCCTTGCCGGCGCAGGTTTCCCTTGCCGATGCTGTATTCAACATTGGGCATGCCTTGCTGGTGGTGGAAGCCATACGCAGCGGAGACCTGGCATTGTTGGGCAAGGCCATGCAGGACAGGTTGCACCAACCTTATCGCGTATCCCTGATTCCCGGAATGGCGGAGGCCCTGGAAGCAGCCAGAGAGATGGGAGGGGCAGCCGCTTTTTCGGGGGCCGGGCCGGGAATGGTCGCCTTTTGTCAGGAAACGCAGGTGCGGCATATCGGGCAGGCTGTGCGCAAGGCTTTCGGGAAGCATGGTATTGCCTGCCGGTTGTGGTGTCTCCCCCCCGTCAATCGCGGGGCGCAGGTGGAAATCTCTTGAGGCTGGTGTGGTATAGTTGCACAAATCGCCACGGAAACGGAGGAACCCATGAGCAATAGAATTCTGGTGATTGAAGACGATGAGGCCATTGTCAAGTTTGTGCGCCGTGGGCTGGCGTATGAGCGATATGAGGTGGAGGTGGCCATGGATGGGCGCACTGGCCTGCAGATGGCGCAGGATAACCCGCCTGACCTGGTGGTGCTGGACCTCATGTTACCCGGCTTGGATGGTCTGGAAGTATGCCGCCGGTTACGGATGGTAAGCAATGTGCCTATTTTGATTTTGACTGCCCGCGATTCGGTCAACGACCGGGTTATGGGGTTGGATATGGGGGCAGATGATTACATGGTGAAGCCCTTCAACCTGGATGAGTTGCTGGCACGTATTCGCGCTTTGTTGCGCCGCACCAATCCCGCAAAGCCCGAGGTGCTGCAATTTGCCGATTTGCAACTGGATACGGGCACGCGCCAGGCCCGACGCGGTGACCGGGTTATCTCGTTGACCAGCAAGGAATATGACTTGCTGGAACTTTTCATGATTCATCCGCGGCAGGTGTTGACGCGTGATTTCATTTTCGACCGCGTGTGGGGGTACGACTTTGGTGGTGAGAGTAACATCATCGAAGTGTACATGCGTTATCTGCGTCAGAAACTGGAAAAAGGCGGAGAACCGCGTCTGCTGCACACTGTGCGCGGCGTGGGATATGTGCTGAGAGAACCCAACTGAAATGACGCTGCGTTCCCGGTTGACGGTGCTGTACATCGTACTCCTGGTGGGGTTGCAACTGGTGTTGGGGGTGACGCTTTACCAGGTTATTTCCGCGACCCTGTTGAAGGATGTGGATGCTCTGCTGGAAAGCACCTCCAGGCGCGTGCTGGCGCAAATCAATCGTTCGGGCGGGCAGGCTTTTTCCCCTGAGATTTTCGCCCCGCTGGTAGAAGAATTGGAAGCCGAGCATTTGAATGTGGCTTTACAACTTTGGGGCGTGCAGGAAAATCTGTTGTGGCAATGGCCGGCACAAATCGGGCGTCCCACCAAACCGCTTTCTCGTTATGACCTTTACCAGCAACACTCGCGCTTCAATACCGTAACCCTGGATGGTGAACGGTTGCGGGTGTTCTCGCTTTACCTGCGGCGGGGCAACGAACCCTTTGGCGTGCTGCAAATTGGGCAAAGCCTGGCCTTTCTCGACCGCTTGCGAAACGCCATGCTGCGCATTCTGGTCGTGTGGAACCTGGTTACGACGCTTGGGGTAGGGCTGTTGGTCTGGACTGCCACGCACCGCATGCTGGAACCTGTAGAAGCCGTAACGCAAACCGCCCTCCAGATTACGCGCGCCGATGACCTCTCGCGGCGCATACCCCGCTTTGGCTTGCCGAAACACGATGAAATTGGGCAACTGATTAATGCTTTCAATCAGACCCTGGAGCGCCTGGAGCAATTGTTTTGGGTGCAGCGCCGTTTTCTGGAGGATGTCAGCCACGAACTCCGCACGCCTCTTACGGTTATCAAAGGCAATCTGGCGCTTTTGCGGCATGTACCGGCGCAAGACCTGGAGTCTGTGGATAGCATCGAAAACGAGGTAGACCGTTTGACGCGCCTGGTAGGTGATTTGCTGGTTTTATCGCGTGCAGAGAGCGGGAACCTGCCCCTTACCTTCCAATTCATGGAACTGGATACCCTCGTGTTGGAAGTGTTGAGCGACCTCAAGATGGTAGCCGGAGAACGCGTCCAACTGCGCCTTGGGGAACTCGACCAGGTGGTGTTATGTGCCGACCGCGACCGTTTGAAGCAAGTGCTGGTCAATCTGGTGGGGAATGCCATCCGCTATACCCCTGAAGGGGGCAGTGTCGAAGTGGGCTTTGGGAGAACGGAAACGCAGGCCTATGTACGGGTGCGAGACACTGGCCCAGGTATTGCACCAGAAGACCTGCCGCACATTTTCGAGCGCTTCTACCGCGCAGAAAAAGCCCGAACGCGTTCCAAAGATGGACACGGATTCGGGCTGGGGTTGTCGATAGCCTATTGGATTGTGCACGCCCACGAAGGGCGTATTGAGGTCGATTCGCAACCCGGAGAGGGGACTACCTTCACGGTGTGGCTCCCCCTTGAACGCCCGGATTGTGCTACTTGATTCCCAGGGCGTTCCTCGCCTGTTGACATAAA
This sequence comes from Anaerolineales bacterium, assembly GCA_034435695.1. Lineage (GTDB taxonomy): Bacteria > Chloroflexota > Anaerolineae > Anaerolineales > DRKV01 > DRKV01. The sequence continues at coordinate 37,926 of DAOTWV010000060.1, forward strand.
CTTGCCCCCCCGGCCTGCAGCCATTCATTCAGGCGGGGGCTTTTCTTTTTTCCGGCGCGGGCATCATCGTAAATTCCGCTGCCCCAGTACGCATAGCGCACGGTTTCCGCTGCCCAGTTGGCCTCCCCGCGACTTACCCCGCCTATTCCCCCATTGTATCCTGCAAGGGCCAGGCGCGCGTCATGAGAGAACGCCTCCAATGCCCGGTGCAGATAGGCCAGTCCGCGTTGGGCATTGATTTCTGGCGCAAAGGGGTCTTCTCCTGCCTGGAAGTGGTAAGGCATCACCTGAAACAGGCCCATTGCCCCAGCACGGGAACGTGCCCGCGGATTACCACAAGATTCGATTTGCATCACAGTGGCTATCAGGTTGGGGTCCATATTCCACTGACGTGCCCAACGCTGGATGTCCTGGCGCCAATACTGTACTTCCTCGGTAAACAGAGGCGCCAGAGTGCCTTTCTTGTGTGCTGGGGGCTGGGGAGGTATGGGTTGTTCCGCTGCCAGTGATGCAGTGGCTGGCGCCTCTTGCACTGGCGAGGTGCTCAACACCCACAAGGCAAACAAGACGCCAAAGAAGAGAGCCACTACAGGAGGAAGTAACATGGGGAAGAAACAACCTCCCGGCGCATTTTCAGACCAGGAGGCTGTTTCAGAGAGATATGGGGGGGAAAGGGAGGGGGCAGGCCAATCTGTTTCGGGGATGTTTGCCTCTGGGTATGGGTAGTCCTCTTCGTAGTCGGGGTAGTCCCAGTCTGGCTCTTCGTCGTAGTAAGATTCGTACTCAGGCCAAAATTCATCCATAATCATCGCCGGGGGTATCGCCGCTGAGAATCGGGGGCGCTCATGGATACCGGGTGATAGGTTGGTTCGGGGCGGGCGTATGCACCTTCAAGGGGAGCATATTCAGGCTCTTCCCGGTATTGCTGGCGACGGGCAGCGCTTTTCGGTGCTGGACGGAAGGAAGTTGCTGGCGCCGGATTTCGACGGTTTGCACTGGCTGCTGGACGATAGGCAGGTTGAGGCCGGCGAGGAGACATGGTGTTGCGGGCGCGTTGCTCTGCCTGGCTGAAGAGACGGTCTCCGGCGACAGAGAATGTGCCAATGATGAGCACCCGAATAAGCCACACCATGATGGCAACGAAAATGGGCACTACTTTGAGCAACGTCTCGCGGGCAATTACGGCATTTCCCAGTGTTTCATGGTTCAGAATGGCGATGGATACGCCCCACCAGGTGAGCATGGCATTCATTGCAGCAGCCAGCAGCCATGCACCAAACAAATACCAGATTTCTGCTGGTTCGTCTGCGCCTTGCTCGGGTGTGAACAGGCGGGCAATACCGGCAAAGTCAATACCACAAAAAGCAATGGCCAGGATGCTTGCCCAGCGAATACCGATAAATTGCAGGTCGCCAAGCAAATCTCCCAGGGCAAATTCGGTGGTGCTGAAATTGAACAACTCAAATGCCAGCAGGGCAGCGATGATGAGCACCCCGAATAACATACCGCGCTGCATACGCAGACGGCGAAGGGCAAATGGAACGGCGCGATTCATGAGAAACCTCCAGGGTAATCAGGCTCCGGCCAATGCCGGATAGGGCAAACCGGGCAGGTAGGTTTTCGGCGCGCAGGTACCTGATTGAAAAAAACATGCATTGCAATGGTATTTAGTTTATAGCACAATTGTTCTATATTTGTCAAGGAAAAAGTAGAACGAATTTTCTATGCTTGCGACCAGGGTGCCCCGAGGCCTCCGTAAGGGGGGAGCACTAAAAATGTGTTGGAAGGTACACGCTCCACCCGGCGATTATCCCCCCGCGGCGATGCCTGCGAAGCATCCCGCGCGGAAACGGCGGTCTGAGCATGCTCGAAGTGATTTCAGCCGCCGCGCAGTTCAACCAACAACCTTTTCGTGCTCCTCCGTGATGGCTCAAGACAGAATATCGTCTTGCCCACAGGGATAGAAGTACACTTCGTGCCGCTGCAAACGCCCATCCTGGTACACGAATTTGGCCGAGAAGAAACGTTCCTGGGAAAGCCAGGGAATGAAAATGCGGTCTCCCTCCCATAAAGGCAAATCCAGCAACTCGGTATCCGGAATCCAGCGCAATACCCCCTCGCGCGAATCAATTAGACTGCCCTCAAATTGGGTGGCCGTAAATACGAACACATACCAGTCATCCAGCGCATCGAAAGCGGGGAACGTAATTACCCCGTGCAGGCGCGGGTGTTGAATGCGCAGTCCGCTTTCCTCATACACTTCGCGGATGACGCATTCCTCCGGGCTTTCGCCTGGTTCGAGTTTCCCGCCCAGGCCGTTCCACTTGCCCTGATGCATGTCATTTGCTTTTTTGATGCGGTGTAGCATCAGCGTATGTTCATTTGCGCGCAGGTAACACAGGGTTGCCAGTTTCATGAGTACCTCTTTTTAGGGAAAAGAATGTCACGGAGCATTGTAGCACCGATTGAAGGGGAGCGAAGGAATGGAGGAAAGTAGTTTTTCGTATGCGGCTTGCCTGTTGTTGGGTATAGCAGCAATATCAGCGTTTTGTAAGAATTTGTATACCCCTCCTTGACTTTCCCGGTTGCTTACGAGTATGATTAGCAGCGCATTTAGCACTCTGTTATCGTGAGTGCTAAACGATTGAAACTACCTGCGAAATCCAACCTTGTTTCCTCACAGGAGGTGTCTATGTCCATCACACTCAAGCCCCTGGGCAACCGTGTTGTGATTAAACCCATCGAAGATGAAGGCAAGACTGCTGGCGGTATCTTCTTGCCCGACAATGCCAAAGAAAAACCCCAAAAAGGTACCGTCCTGGCTGTTGGTCCTGGCGAACGCGATGACAGCGGCAAACGCATTCCGTTGGATGTAGCCGAGGGCGATACCGTTTTGTTCGCCAAATACGCCGGTACCGAAATCAAGATTGACGGCGAGAAATTGCTCATCATGCGCGAAAGCGACCTGCTCGCCATTGTGAAAGAGTAAATTTTCCGGGCAATCTTGCCCCCCGGTTGTGTAAACGGAAGCACCAAACCATAAAAAGTAAAAGGAGCAACAACCTATGGCAGCCAAACAACTGGTCTTCTCCGAAGAAGCCCGTCGTAAATTGCAGCACGGCATGGACTTGCTTGCCAGCGCCGTGATTACCACCCTGGGGCCGAAGGGCCGCAACGTGGCTATTGACCGCAAATTCGGTTCTCCTACCATTACCCACGATGGCGTGACTGTGGCGAAAGAAATCGAACTGGAAGACCCCTTCGAGAACATGGGCGCCCAGTTGCTGAAGGAAGCCGCCACCAAGACCAACGACATCGCCGGTGACGGCACCACCACCTCCACCGTGCTGGCGCATGCCATCGTGACCGAAGGTATGAAGAACCTGGCCGCTGGCGCCAACCCCATGCTGCTCAAGCGTGGCATCGAAGCCGCCACCAAGGCCGTTGCCGAAGCCATCACCAAGCAGGCTATCGAAGTGACCACCAAGGAAGAAATCGCCAACGTGGCTTCTATTTCCGCACAAGACCGCGAGATTGGCGAACTGATTGCCGAAGTGATGGACAAGGTCGGCAAAGACGGCGTCATCACCGTCGAAGAATCCAAAGGTTTGGAATTCGAAACCGAATACGTCGAGGGTATGCAGTTTGACCGCGGCTACATTTCGCCGTATTTCATCACCGACCCCGAGGCGATGGAAGCCGCAATCGAGAACCCCTACCTGCTGATTTACGATAAAAAGATTTCCGCTGCCGCCGATATCGTGCCGCTGCTGGAAAAACTGGTGCAGATTGGCAAGCGTGAACTGGTCATCATCGCCGAAGACGTGGACGGCGAAGCGCTGGCTACCCTGGTGCTGAACAAACTGCGCGGTATGCTCAACGTGCTGGCCGTCAAGGCTCCGGGCTTCGGTGACCGCCGCAAGGCCATGCTGCAGGATATCGCCATCCTGACCGGTGCGACTGTCATCTCCGAAGAGACCGGCCGCAAACTGGAAAGCGTAACCATCGCCGACCTGGGGCGCGCTGAGAAGGTCGTCTCCACCAAAGAAGAGACCACCATCGTGGGTGGCCAGGGTGACGCCGAAGCCATCAAAGGCCGCATCGAACAAATTCGCGTCGAAATCGACAAGAGCACCAGCGATTACGACCGTGAAAAACTGCAGGAACGTCTGGCCAAACTCTCCGGCGGCGTTGCCATCATCCGTGTGGGCGCGGCCACCGAGACCGAACTGAAAGAAAAGAAGCACCGCGTGGAAGATGCCCTCTCTGCCACCCGCGCGGCAGTGGAAGAAGGTATCGTCCCCGGCGGTGGTGTGGCTCTGGTGAACGCCCTGCAGGCGCTGGATGGTCTCACCATGGACAACGAAGACGCACAAATCGGCGTCAACATGGTGCGCAAAGCCCTTTCCGTGCCGATGCGCAAGATTGCCGAGAACGCCGGCAAGGACGGCTCCGTTATCATCGAAAACGTGCGCCGCAAGCAGGATGAGACCGGCAAACACACCATTGGGTACAACGTCATCAGCGACGAGTACGTGGACATGATTGAAGCCGGCGTGATTGACCCGGCCAAGGTCACCCGCGGCGCCCTCGAAAATGCCGCCTCTATCGCGGCCATGATTTTGACCACCGAGGCGCTCATCACCGATGTGCCCGAAAAAGAAAAGCCGGCTACTCCTCCGATGCCGGAATACTAAAAAACGGCTGGTAAATCTGACGTGCGGCGGAAATACCCTCCGCCGCACGTTTTTCCTTTACAAAACATGCGCTTCGTGCTACAATCCGCCCGGCTTCAAACCGGCCTTTTGGCCTTGTAGTGATTTGTTAGGTTATCTGGCATCATTTTTTCAGATTTTCTCTTCACTTTCTGGCATTGTTACGTTTCGCCCTGGCCGGTGGTATCTGCACAGGGCGCTTTCTTTTTTTAGGGTTTCGACCCACATGGGGGCGCAGAGTTTCACCTGCCATCAGGCACGGTATGCTTTGCTTCCTTCCCCATCCCACAATTTTGACTCCTTCGGCCTGCATGGGCAGGTCGTTTAAACAACAAAGTAGAGGTTTTTGCACATGAACAATGAAATATTGCGTATTATCCCGATTGGTGGCTTAGGTGAAATTGGGAAAAACATGACTGCCATTGAATACGGCGAGGACATCCTCGTCATCGATACGGGCATCATGTTCCCTGAGAACGATATGTTGGGGATTGATTACATCATCCCCGATTTCCAGTATCTGTTGGAACGGCGTGACCGCGTGCGCGCCATCGTCATCACCCACGGACACGAAGACCACACCGGCGCACTGCCGCACGTTTTGCAGGATATCAACGTGCCCATTTACGCCACACGCTTGACACGTGGCTTGCTGGAAGTCAAACTGGCACGCAGGGGCATGTCCGGCATGGCTGACCTGCACACCGTCAATGCCGGGGATGTTATCAAGGCCGGCCCCTTCAGCGTAGAATTCTTCCACGTATGCCACTCCATCCCCGATGCCACAGGGGTGGCTATCGAAACCCCCGCCGGCCTGATTGTGCACTCTGGCGATTACAAATTTGACCCCACACCGGTGGACGGCTGGCCTCCCGACTATGCCAAACTTGGCGAACTGGCCGGGCGCGGCGTACTGGCTTTGCTGGCCGATTCCACAAACGCCGACAAAGCCGGCTGGACCCCCTCGGAGCGTGTCATTGAACCTGCCTTTGAGCAGGTCTTCCGGGAGGCCCCCGGACGCATTCTGGTTGCCACCTTTGCCTCCTTGATTTCCCGCATGCAGCAGGTGGCCAACGTCACCCAGCGCATGGGGCGCAAGATGGCCTTTGTGGGTACCAGCATGCGTGAAAACGCAAAAATGGCGCGTAAAATGGGCTACCTGGATATCCCCGATGACCTGGTGGTTAGCGTAGACCAGGCCCTCAAGATGCCTCCCAGCCATGTGGTCTTGATGTGTACCGGCTCACAGGGGGAACCGTCTTCCATCATGGGACGCCTCTCGACAGGACGCAACCGCCAGTTCCAGATTGAGGAAGGGGATACGGTCATCCTGTCCTCTCATCCCATCCCTGGCAACGAAGAGACGGTGTACCGTACCATCAACCGCCTGTTGCAGCGCGGCGCAGAGGTGATTTATGACCCCATCGCTCCGGTGCATGTCTCCGGGCATGCCAGCCAGGAAGAGATGAAATTGCTCATCCAATTGTTGCGCCCCAAATACCTGATACCGGTACACGGGGAACTGCGCCACCTGCGCATGCACCGTAACCTGGCCGTGCAGTTGGGCATGTCCCCGGAAAACGTGGCCGTTGTAGAAAACGGGCAAACGATTGAATTCGTCAACGGAGAAATGCGCCTTGGGGAACGCATCCCCGGAGGGTATGTCTTCGTGGATGGTTCTGGCGTGGGCGACATCGTTCCCAGCGTGGTACGCGACCGTGAGCGCCTGGCGGATGACGGCGTTGTCATCGTCAACCTGGTGGTGGATAAATTCACCGGCGATTTGGTGGGTGAGCCGCTGATTCGTACCAAAGGGTTCGTTTATGAACGCGAAGCCGGCGATTTGCTGGACGGCGCGGAACGCGAAATTCGCAAGGCGCTTACCCGCAACCTGAACGGGAAAATGGAGCGCCATCTGGAAGACCGCCTGCGCGGCTTCTTCTACAGCGAAACGCAGCGCCGCCCGGTGCTGTTTGTCAACGTGCAGAAAGTCTAGCCCCAACAGCATGCAAACGGGGTTCGCACCATTGGCGCGAACCCCGTTTTTTTTTCTGATGTACCCGAGGCAAAGCAGTTTTGCTTCAGGAACGTTCCTCAGGCCAGCCTTGCTTGCCAATCAATGGCACAAATGCCACTGGGGCCACGACCTGCCGGCGAAAGCCCTGGGGGGTATGTTGCCAGCATTCCAGGTACTGCATTCCCCGGCTGCCCACCGGAATGACGATTTTCCCCCCTGGGCGCACCTGTGCCTTGAGCGCCTCAGGAACCTCTGGCGCGGCGGCGGTGACCAGCACCCCATCGTAGGGCGCGTGCTCCACCCACCCCAGGGAACCATCCCCCACGCGCAGGTGGACGTTCTCTATGCCCAGGGCTTGCAGCCGTACCCGGGCATTTCGTGACAGCGCGGCCTTCCGCTCGATGCTGTACACTTCGGCAGCCAGGTGCGCCAGGATGGCCGTCTGGTAGCCAGAACCGGTACCGATTTCCAGCACGCGTTCCTCTCCTTGCAAGTCCAGTAAGGCGCTCATCAAAGCCACGATGTATGGCTGGGAAATGGTCTGCCCATACCCGATGGGCAGTGGCCCATCGCTGTACGCCCATTCCTGGTATTCCGGCAACACGAATACATGGCGGGGCACCGTGCGCATGGCTTCCAGCACGCGTGCATTGGTGATGCCGCGCTGGGCGACTTGCTGTTCCACCATCAAGAGGCGCTGGCGGTGGTAACTCTCCTCATCCATTGTGCAGGGTGGTAATCAAGTGTTTCCAGAAGGCATCGCGCTTTCCAGGGATGTAGGGCATGTACAGGGTCAGGCGGTCGGAGAGGCCGCGGTAGCGTTCCAGCAGGATGTGGGGAACCTCTTCGGGAGCGGCAACCACTGCGAAGGTGTTCAGCATTTCCTCGCTAATCAGGGCGGGCATCTCCGTCCAGCGGCCGCGCGCTGCCAGCATGGATAGTTTCTCGGCTTCTGTCTCCCATCCGTGCAGGCGCATGACTGCCCGGTAAGAGGGGGTGGAAGCGTAGAAGGCAATCTGTTGTCGGGCGTAGGCGGTTTCTTCGGGGGTGGTGGCGACGAAAACGGTGGTGGATAGCCGGGCGCGTGGCCGGCCGCTGCGCTGCGCACCCTCTTCGATAGCCGGGATGAGCACCTCCCGCAAATAGCGTGGCGTGTGGAAGGGGTGGACGTGGAAGCCATCGGCTACCTCTCCAGCCAGGCGCGCCATGGCAATGTTCACGCCGGCGATGTAGATGGGAATTTCGGGGTGTTCGATAGGCCCTGGATTGAAGAAGGGAGTCATCAGGTTCAGCCGATAGTACTTGCCCTGAAAATCCAGTTTTTCGCCCATTTGCCAGGCATCCCAGAAGGTGCGGATGGCCTGGATTTGTTCGCGGAATTTCCCTACAGGAGAATCCGGCCATTCCATGCCGAAACGGCGTTTGATGTGTGCCTTTACCTGCGTCCCCAGCCCCAGGATGAAGCGCCCCTCCGATGCGCTGGCCAAATCCCAGGCCGTGTAGGCCATCGTGGCTGGGCTGCGGGCAAAACCCACCGCAATGGCCGTGCCGAATTGCAATTTTTGCGTATGTTCGGCTATCAGCGCCCCCGGCAAGAAGGGGTCGTGCTGGGTCTCCGTGCTCCACAGGGCGTCGAATCCCATCGCTTCCACACTGCGGGCAATGGCGGGGATGTGTTTCAGCCCGATGGGACCTAAGGTGGTGTCTACGAACATGGCGATGCCTCCTGTTATCTGAAACGGGTGCGGAGGACGGCGCCATACTGCCGGCATTCATGTGGTGCCCCCACGCCTCCCAGCCTGGTGCAGATGTGCCGCCCCGGATGTGAAAAGTATACCAAAAGCGCGGTACAATGTTCCCGCTATGGGACGCCGTTTCTTTCACTATTCGATGGTGCGTACCTTTGCTGGATGTACTTCATGAAAACTCTGGATTTTCCCTCCCCCGATATCCGCTTCTTGCTGGCCAAAAAGAGCGTGGACGACCGCGCCCTCAACCGCTACGTCTTTGGCACCCTGGCGCGCGAATTGGCCAAGCATCCCCTGGATGAACCCCTGCGTGTCCTCGAAATTGGTGCAGGGGTTGGCACCATGCTTTCCCGTCTGATGGAATGGCGGCTTTTTGCACGCGCCCGTTACACCTTGCTGGAGCCTGAAGAGACTTTCCTCTCCTATGCCCCGCAATGGTGGAAATTTTGGGCCAAAACATGGAATGCCTCCCTGGAACGGAAGCGGGAAGGGGTGTACATTGTGCGCTACGGCAAGCAGCGCGTGCGCGCCCGGTTACGCCAGCGTACACTCGAAGAGCATTTGCAGAACGCCCGCAAGGCCCGATATGATTTGCTGATTGCCCACGACGTGCTGCACATGCTGCCGATGGATACCCTGCTGCCGGCGTTGCTTCGCGTGTTGAAGCCTGGAGGATACCTTTGGTTTACGGCGAATTTCGATGGCGTAACCCTGTGTGAGCCTCCTTTTCCTGAGCCAGAGGTCGAAACTGCAATCCTGTCCCGATACGCGGCACAGCACACGCCGGCGCGGCATCTGATAGGCTTCTTGCGGGCGCAAAGCGATGTGCACCTGCGCGCAGCAGGCAGTTCCGATGCCGTGGTATACCCGGAAGAAGGCAATACCTACCCGGCAGATGAGCGCTTTTACCTGACGCATTTCCTGGAGGAAATAGTTTCCGGAGACGCCTCGGATGCCGCAAATGCCTGGCGCACCCATCGCCTGGAAGATTTGGCAAATGGTACATTGACCTGTATCCAGCACCGCCTGGATATCCTGGCACAACTTCCCTCATCTGCAGAGGGTAATTGAGGACGTTGTTTTGAAGAAAGATACATTTTTCCTGCTCCTGGGGGGCGGGCTGGTTTTGGCGCTTGACCAGTGGACAAAATCTCTGGTACGCCAGAACCTGGCCATTGGAGAACAATGGGCGCCCTGGGATTGGCTTTATCCTTATGCCCGCATCGTCCATTGGACGAACCGCGGCGCGGCTTTCGGTATTTTCCAACGCGGCAGTGCCTTTTTTACCGTGTTGGCCTTCATCGTCGGCATACTCATTCTGTACTACTTCCCGCGCGTCTCATGGCGGGATTGGAGCCTGAAAGTGGCCATGATGCTGCAATTTGGCGGCGCGCTGGGCAATCTGACCGACCGCTTGCTGCGCGGACATGTCACCGATTTCATCTCGGTGGGGTCTTTTGCGGTTTTCAACGTTGCGGATGCCAGCATTTCCATCGGCGCGGCAGTGCTTGTCCTCGGCATGTGGCTGAGTGAACGCCGCTCTCAGGTGGGAGGCGAGGACACCCTGCCCCTGGTTGGTGAACACGCCCCCGAGGAGTCTTCTCTGGATGGGTGAGAAGCGTCTGGAACTGCATTTCGAGTGGGGCGCGCCTCCCCAAAGGTTAGACCGCTTTTTGGCGGATTCCCTGCCCGATATCTCCCGCTCCCAGGTGCAGCGTCTGGCGCGTGAGGGATGCATCACGGTCAATGGAGAAACACCCAAAAAACCGGGCATGCGCCTGGAGGGGGGCGAACACATCGTGGTGTGCATCCCGGCCCCCAAAGAGAGCCGCTTGCAGCCTGAAGCCATCCCGTTGGACGTGCTCTATGAAGACGCGCACGTCCTGGTGGTCAACAAACCGGCGGGGATGGTGGTGCACCCTGCAGCCGGCCACGATAGCGGAACGCTGGTGCACGCCGTCCTGGCGCACGTGCCCGAACTGGAAGGCGTGGGTGGCGAAAAGCGCCCTGGGGTAGTGCACCGTCTGGATAAAGACACATCCGGCGTCATCGTTCTGGCCAAAAACGATACCGCCCACCGCTTTTTGCAAAAACAATTTCGCTTGCGAGAGGTACACAAAACCTACCTGGCGCTCACCGATGGGCATCCTCCCACCCCGGAAGGGCGCATCGAAGCCCCCATCGGGCGCGACCCCTCTCACCGGAAGCGCATGGCCATCGTCCCCGCCCACCGCGGCCGCCCGGCGGTGAGCGAATACCACACCTTGCAGCGCTTTGCGGCTCATTCCCTGCTGGCGGTGCATCCCGTCACCGGACGCACCCATCAAATACGCGTCCACCTGGCTTTCCTGGGCTGTCCCATTGTTGGCGATTCCGTGTATGGCCGGCGTAAGGCCAGCCTGCCCATCAAGCGGCATTTTTTGCACGCCCACCGTCTGCGCATCACGCTGCCTGGAGAGCATGAGCCGCGTACCTTCGAGGCCCCGTTGCCTGCCGACCTCCAGGCCGTTTTGGATACCCTTTCCTGACCTTCGCTTTGCAAACGCTCTGTGCTCATGAACACTCCCCGTCTCGATTTCCGTTCCGATACCGTAACGCATCCTACCGCAGCCATGCGGGAGGCCATGGCGCAGGCCGCCGTGGGAGATGACGTCTATGGAGAAGACCCTACCATCAACCGGCTGGAGGCGCTGGCTGCCGAGATGACCGGCAAGCAGGCCGGGCTTTTCGTTCCGTCGGGTACGATGGGCAACCTTACCGCCGTGCTTACCCACTGTGGGCGCGGGGATGAAGCCATTGTGGGACATCTCTCGCACACCTTTTTGTATGAGGCCGGCGGTATCTCCGCTTTGGGCGGCGTTCATTCTCGTCAGGTTGTCAATCAACCGGATGGCACGCTGAAACTGGAAGACATCCGGGCGGCCATTCGCAGCGACGACCCGCACTTCCCGCCCTCCCGGCTGCTGGTGCTGGAAAATACGCACAACCGCTGTGGTGGTGTGGCGCTGACGCCAGCCTATACGCGCGCGGCTGCCGATTTGGCGCACGAGCATGGTTTGGCGGTGCACCTGGATGGGGCGCGGTTGTTCAACGCCGCAGCGGCGCTGGGTGTTTCGGCAGCGGAACTGGCCGCAGCGGTGGATTCGGTGACTTTTTGTCTCAGCAAGGGGTTGTGTGCGCCGGTTGGTTCGGTGTTGTGTGGTTCCCGCGAGTTCATTCACCGCGCACGGCGTATTCGCAAGCAATTGGGGGGAGGCATGCGGCAGGCAGGTGTGTTGGCTGCGGCTGGCCTGGTGGCCTTGCAGGAAATCGTCCCCCGTTTGGAAGAAGACCATCGCCGGGCGCGTGCCCTGGCCGATGGATTGCGCGCCATCCCTGGGATACGGCTTGACCCTGGAACGCCGCATACCAACATGGTGTACCTGTCCCTGGAGCCGGCATTGCCAGTGGATGCTGCGGATGTGGCTGCCCGCTTGAAGGCGCGCGGCGTCCTGGTGGGAGTGGTCGGCGCGCGGCGTTTCCGCCTGGTGACCCACTACTGGATTGATGATGAATCCGTCTCCACCGCCGTGGAGGCCTTTCGCGAGGTGCTTACGTTTTGATGTGTTTCCAGTGTGCAGGTGAAGGGAAAATTTGATTACGGCCGTTGTTCTTGGCCTGGTACAGGCGCTGGTCGGCCAAATCCACCAGGGTATAGATGTCGTCGCTCTCGTATGGGAAGAGCGCAATCCCCTGGCTGATGGTCGGTGCAGGAATGGGATTGCCCTGGCGGTCGTGCATTTGTAACTTTTTCATGGATTCGGCGATACGCCGGGCAATCTGCGTGGCCTGCACGCCATTGGCCTCGGGCAGGCCAATGGCAAATTCCTCGCCGCCCCAGCGCCCTACCAAATCCCCCTTTTTGATGTGCCGTTTGATAACGTCTGTGAATTTAATGAGCACCTGGTCGCCTACCAGGTGTCCATAGGTATCGTTGTAACTCTTGAAAAAGTCGATATCCAGCATGATGAGCGCCAGGGGTTTGCCTTGTTGCTGTGCCTGGCGCGCTTTTTCCGCCAGCGCCATCAGAAAATAGCCGTGATTATAGGCACCGGTCAGGCTGTCCCGGCGGGAACGCTCCTCCACCTCAGCGTGGTGATAGGCGTTATCCAGTGCCAGGGCAGCCTGCTGGGCGATGCTTTCGAGTAATTCCAGGTCGCTGTACCGAAAGGCGTTTTCACGGTATGCGCCTACTGCCACAACCCCAATGAGGTGCCCTCCGGCTTCCATTGGGGTGCCCATCCAGGAAAGATTGATTTTGTCCTTGCCCACCGTTTGCGGGGAGATGCCCAGCGCAGGGGCTTCTTTGGGAATGTTGTGCAGCAACAGAGAGCGATGCTGGGCGATTACCAACGCGGCCAGGCTGTTTTTTTCGGGGATTTCCTGGGGTGGGTAAAATTCTCCATCGTCATAGAGTACCTCCAGGCGCAGAGTGCCATCGTGTTGTATGCCGATGTAGTAGGTGTCGGCCTCCAGCGCTTCTTGAATGGCCGCGCTTAACAATTCGATGACCTGGGGTGGTTCGATAGTGACGTTGATACGCCGTGCCACACCATTGATGGTCTCCAGATAGGTGATATGGCGTGCCAGCATGTTCCCGACGATAGAGAAGGTTTCTATCAGCGTCAGGCCAAACAGAGGAATGGCCACGGCAAGAAATGTATGCCCTCGGGGGATGTTTCCCAGCGTGTACACGACCAATCGAGGCAGGGTATTGCTTGTCAGAAAAGTATAGGCCGGCCAGCGTCCAAACAGAATGACCACCAGAATAACGGTGAGCAGACTCATGATAGCATCGAAAAGCAGGCCTACATTAGCAAACAAGAGCGAGATAAGGGGGATACCGATGGCATGTCCCACCAGAATGACCCACCGCAGGACGGGATACTGCTCCGCATAGGGAAACAGGTAGCGCAGCAATACCCAACTGTATAGCGTAAAAGTGATACTGGCTGCAATGTACAACCGGCGCTCATCTGGCTGCACGGAAGGATGTAATGCCACCAGAAAGAGTCCGCCCACTATCAACAACACAAGTCCCAAAATTGGGGCGATGATGCGTTGTCGTTCTGTAAGCGTAAGGTGGTGGAAAGATGTGTGGAAGAAGGATTTCATGGTATCCCAGCCCGGAGAAAACACAATAATTGTACTCGATTTTAATTCCCCGATTTCCACCCTCTGTCTTACGGGGGCACGAAAGACATGTTGTTCAGTAGTAACAACTCAGCCACCCACGCCCAACGATAAATCGTCGGGCTGAGCAGTTACGTTCAGTAGAACGCTGATAACGCTGGTGCCCCTGCTCTCGCTGGTTGTGTTGGTTTTCGCCGCTTCGTTAGCCGTATCTGCGGCATCTGCCCTGTCTTTGTGCCGGACACCCGCTTGCGATGGATGGGAAACAGTCCTTGCCCCCCACGAGGAAAGGCCAGGAGGGGGACTCTACGCCATTCGCATGCAGTCTCTTCAGGCCATCGCTATAATTCAGGGCGAATTAGGGTAAAATAACATGCAATGGCATCGGTTGTGGATGACGGGCATGAGATTTTCCGGTACACGCCAAAACATCGGATGTGTATGGATGAGAATTCCTGGTCACCACTGTCAAAGGAAAAAGGTAGTGATATGGTCATTCTGACGCGGGAGCAATTGGAGGAGCGATTAGCGGCGCTACACCAGGCCAGTCTGGAACTGGTGCGCAACCTTTCCCTGCAAACAGTGCTACAGCGTATCGTTTCTCTGGCCTGTGAACAAGCCGACGCTGAATATGGCCTGCTGCGGGTCGTGGACGAAAATGGCAACCTGGAAGCCTATGTCCAGGTTGGCATGAGTGATGAAGAAGTAGCCCGTATGCCGCACCCTCCCCAGGGGCTGGGGCTGATTGGCGCCCTGTACACTGAGCGAAAGTCCATTCGCATTCCCAAAGTTTCCGCCGATTCTCGAAGTGTAGGATACCCTGAGGGACACCCCCCCATGCACAGTTTTCTGGGGGTTCCCATCATCCAGGGGGACCGCCTGTTAGGGCAACTGTACCTGGCAAACAAGAAAAACTGGCATGAGTTCACCGAAAACGACCAGCGCGTTATCGAGATGTTGGCGGCTTATGCGGCCAGCGCCATTACCAACGCGCGTTTGTATGAAGGCATCCTGCAGCGGGATAGGGAATTGGTGCAGCGCAACGAAGACCTGGCACTGACCAATGATATCGCGGCCACCCTGGCAAGTTCCCTGGACCTGGAGCAAATCCTGGAGCATACCATGGAACGGGTGATGGATTACCTGGGGGTCGAGGCAGGCGAAATCTGGCTGCGGGATGAAGGAGAAGGTTCGTTTCTGCGCATGGCGCTGCATCGCGGCGAGGCTGCCGAGGCCTTCTGGACGCGGGATACCTTCCGTATAGGAGAGGGGTTCATTGGCCTGACCGCCCAGCACAACGATGTGCTCGTTTCTTCTGACCTGGCGCACGACATGCGTTACCTGCGCACCGCAGTGGTGGAAGCCGGCTTTCGCAGCATGATTGGGGTACCGCTGGTAGCCCAGCAAGGGCGGGTGGTTGGTGTATTGGGGCTGGTGGCCCGCGACGAGCGTACCTTCCAGCCGCGGGAAGTAAACTTGTTGCGCTCTATCGGCGTGTGGGCGGGGACGGCTATCGAGAATGCCTGGTTACACCGCCGCGCCCGGCAGGTCGCTGTTTTGGAAGAGCGCGAGCGCATTGGCATGGATTTGCATGACGGCATCATTCAGTCTATCTATGCGGTTGGGCTGGTGCTGGATTATGCCCGCCTCTCCATTCACGAAGACCCAGAGCAGGCACTCGAAAAAATCAATCAGGCCATCAACGGTCTCAATCACGCCATCCGCGATATCCGCACCTATATTCTGGATTTGCGCCCCCGTCAATTCCGTGAGAACGAAAGCCTGGCTGATGGTATCCGGCGCCTGGTGGACGAATTCCGCGCCAACAGCACTACGGCAATTTCCCTTTCCCTGGGGGAAGAAACCGACCTCACTCTGCCCGTGGAGGCCGCGACCACCATCTTCCACATTTGTCAGGAGGCGCTGGCCAACATCGCCAAGCATGCCCAGGCCACCCGCGCTACTGTGGCCCTGTGGGGAACCCCTGACCGTGTGTTGCTGGAGGTCAGCGATGATGGACGTGGTTTTGACCTGGAACGCATGAGCACCACCCTGGGACATGGCCTTTCCAACATGCATCGTCGGGCGCGCAAGGTCGGCGGAGATGTGGAGATGAATTCCGCACCCGGCGAAGGCACCACGGTTTTGGTCTGGGTACCTCGTACAACATGATTACCAGTTTCCGTAACGCCAAAGTTAAAGCCGCGCGTGCCCTCAAGCAGCGCAAACAACGCCTCGCCAGTGGCCTGTTTTTGGTGGAGGGAATTCGTCAGGTGGGGGATTTGCTGGACAGCGCATTTCCCATTCGCAATGTGTTTTACGCCCCCGATTTGCTGACCAGTGAGTACGCCCTGGAACTGGTGGCAAGGGCGCAAAAGACAGGCATCGAAACCCTGGCGCTTTCTGCCGAAGTTTTTGCCAGTCTGACCGCGCGTGAACATCCCCAGGGGATACTCGCGGTGGCAGAGTGGCGCCGCCGCTCGCTGGAGTCCCTGTCTCCCCCCAGGTGGGGCGTCGCCCTCGTGGAGCCGCAAGACCCTGGGAATATCGGTACTATCCTGCGCACCATGGATGCCGTGGGAGCAGATGTCCTTTTCCTGGTGGGAAATTCTGCAGACCCCACGCACCCTGGGGCTGTGCGCGCCAGCATGGGAGCACTGTTCTGGATACCGGTGGTGCAATGTGATTTTCCCGCCTTTGCTGCCTGGTGTCGCCAGGCAGGCTGTCACGTGTACGGGACTTCTGCCCATGCCCGTGGTGGCCTGGAGGTTTTGCGTTCTGCTGTTCCCCCCAGCGTTTTGTTGCTGGGCAGCGAGCGCACCGGATTGAATGCAGAGCAGCAGGCATTGTGTGAGGAAAGCGTCCGCTTACCGATGTATGGGCATGTTTCCTCGCTGAACCTGGGGGTAGCCGCGGGGGTGTGCCTGTACGCCATGCTGGAAGGGGCGCTGGGGGAAGAGTCAGGCAGCCCGCGCCAGCGCAGTTAATCCCAATACGACGACTCCCAACACCAGGTTAAGCCACAACCAGCGCCGCGCGGTGCGTTGCAAGGTCTCGCTGTGTGGCACCTCCCTGCCGCTACTGAGCAGCAAAGCGGCGCGTTGCAACGCCGGCAGGGTGTGTAAACTGAGCACGGCGTTGATGCCCAGCATTCCTCCGTAAGCCAGGTGCTTGAGCAAAATGGCCACAGCCCACCGGTTGGTGATGGCCAGCAACCCTTCATAATTTGGACTGGCGCTCATTTGAAACATGCCAGTAGCCAGCAGCATTGTGGCGCTCAGCCATTGCCAGGGAAGTGCTTGCTTAAGTGTGTGTGCCAGGTGGGGCAACTGTTGTTCTGGAGACAGGTATTGCTTTCCAAAGGGGAGTACCCACAACAAAATGGCGGCCTGACTGCCAAGCCAGGCCACCGTTGCCAGGATGTGTATCCAGTACAATGTGCTCAACGTGACAAAGGACATACGCACTCCGGGAAAGTGGTAAGAGATGGTTACCCGCCAGGCGTGGGACTGGGCGCGCCGCCCTCAGGGGTAGGCGTTGGAGGAAGTGGTGTGGGGGTGGGGGGCGAGCATTTGTTGTGTGCGCGTTTCAATGCTTTTTCTACATCAGCACCCAGGGATTGTGCGATTCGATATTGTTCTTCGGCTTTGCACCACGCCTTATTGTCCATCAGATAATCGGCATATTTTTGGGTTGCAATCAAATAGCGTTGAGAGGCAGTCATGCCAGATGCATCACGCAGGTTGGGCGCCAGCGGCGCGACCTGCCCAAAGTAATATGCAGCCTGCCCCCAATCGATTTCCCAGAAACTTGCCCCGGTGACGTACAAACTGACCCAGATGCGGTAGTTCTTTGCTTCGGCATCCAGAGGCCCGAAACGTTCCGCCAGTGCGAGGTCATAAGTACCGCCTTCCAAATCGGCTTGCTGCAGAATTTTCTGTACGCCGCGATTGCGCAGAGCGATGTAGAGCATGCCGTCTACCTGCACAGCCTGGTAAGATGCATTGCGCTTACGCAGCGCGAGCAACGTTTCTATGGCGGTATCCCAATCTTCCTCTTGCAACGCGGCCTGTGCCTGCTCAAAGAGTTGCTGTTCTCCACGCAGGTCTGGGGTAGGGGTAAGTGTAGGGGTGGGAACGATAGTCGGCGTGGCGGTGGCATTGAGTGCCAGCATGGCTTCTGTGAGTTTGTCCACTGCCCCAGGGTAGTTGGGGTCTTGTTCGAGTACGAATTCGAAGCGCTGACGCGCCAGGTCATACCGTTTGGCCTGTAAATCTTCCAGCCCCAATTGGAATTGAGTCTGAATATCGCTGGCTATTTGGGTGGCTTCTGCAGCGCGACGTTGCTGCATGCCATTGGCATACCCTGCGTAGGCACTGGCCGCGGCTATCAATAGCAGCAGTGCCAGCCCGATGAGCAATGTGCGCAGCACGCCTTTTTTCCGAGAACGAGGGGTTTCAGAGGGATTTGCTTCCATGCGGCAAATTATACCGCTTCCCGGCACGAGGTGTAGGGAATGGCGAAAGGTGGTGGATATTCGGACACGAGAATGTTTATCTACCATTGCGAGATGGTGTTTCGCCCTCTGGAATTTTGTGCACAGAAAATGTGTCATGTGGAAAAAGTGACGATTGTCATGCCTGCAGGTCTCAAAAGAGCGCGCTTTAGCAAAACCGGTGGAATTCAATGATGCTATAATTAGCACGTTTCCCCTTTTTATTCAGGCCATCTGTTCCCTGTAAGACGACAGGAAACCGATTCCCAAAAAAATTTCAGCGTAGGAGTACAGATATGCCCTATACCATTATCGAAGTCCCCCAAGAAGGTGAAAAAATCACCATGCAGGATGGCGTGCTGCAGGTTCCCGACCACCCCATTTTGCCCTTCATCGAAGGCGATGGTACTGGCCGCGACATCTGGCGCGCATCAGTGCGCGTTTTCAACGCCGCAGTGGAGAAGGCTTATGGCGGCAAGCGCAAAATCCACTGGATGGAAGTTTACGCTGGTGAAAAGGCGTATCACAAATTCGGTGACTGGCTGCCCTCCGAAACCGTGGATGCCTTCCGGGAATTCATCGTCGGCATCAAAGGCCCGCTGACCACGCCCATCGGCGGCGGCATCCGCTCGCTGAACGTGGCGCTGCGCAAGGCGCTGGATTTGTACGTTTGCCAGCGGCCGGTCAAATACGTGGACGGCGTGCCTTCGCCCGTCAAGCACCCCGAATACGTGGACATGGTCATCTTCCGCGAAAACACGGAAGACATCTACACCGGTATCGAATTCGCCTACGATACGCCGGAATGGGAGCAATTCATGGCGCTCTTCAAGGAAAAGTTCCCTGATGAATACGCCAAGATGCGTTTCCCGAACACTGCCGGCATCGGCATCAAACCCGTTTCGGTGGAGGGCACAGAGCGTCTGGTGCGTGCTGCCATCAAATGGGCATTGGCCAATGGCCGCAAGCGCCTCAGCCTGGTGCACAAAGGCAACATCATGAAATTCACGGAAGGTGCCTTCCGCAATTGGGGCTACGCTCTGGCCAAGCGCGAATTCCGCAACGAAATCGTCACCGAGCGCGAATCCTGGATTTTGGGCAACAAAGAAGCCAACCCGGACTTAAGCGATGAAGAAAACGCCCGCATGATTGAGCCTGGCTTCGATATGCTCGCCCCGGACAAACAGCAGGAAGTGATTCAAGAAGTGCGCGATGCCCTGGCGCTCTGGGAGACCCACGGCAACGGGCAATGGAAGGACAAATTGCTCATCAAAGACACCATTGCCGATATCGTCTTCCAGCAGACGATTACCCGCGCCCGCGAATTCGACGTGCTGGCAACCATGAACCTGAATGGCGACTATCTTTCGGATGCCCTGGCCGCGCAAATCGGTGGCATGGGCATTGCGCCGGGTGCCAACATCAACTACGATACCGGCCACGCCATCTTCGAAGCCACGCACGGCACCGCCCCCAAGTACGCCGACCTGGACAAAGTCAACCCCGGCTCTGTCATTCTCTCCGGTGAGATGATGTTCCGCTACATGGGCTGGCACGAAGCCGCCGACTTGATATGGAAAGGCATTGAAGGCGCTGTCAAAGCCAAGACAGTGACTTATGACTTCCACCGCCTGATGGATGGCGCCACGCTGTTGAAGTGCTCTGAATTTGGCGACGCCATCATCAAGCACATGGACGACTGAGGCTGAAGACGCCACTCCACGAGATACGCCATCGTTGGAGTGGCGTTTGCATACATTCATCGCTGTTTTCGTTCTCTCTCAGGAGGAGGTTCTATGTCTGCTCTCAAAACCACCCTGCAAGGGTACCTGTCCTATAAGGGACGCGAGGGTCACCTGGGGTTCGTGCTCCACCGCCTGACGGGGTTGGGCACGCTGCTCTTTTTGGTGATTCACATCTTCGATATGGCAGCGTTTTACTGGTGGCCGACATTCTTCCAGGATGCCCTCAACCTGTACCGCACCCCGCCCTTCATGCTGGGCGAAATCGGCCTGGTGTTCTGCGTGTTGTACCATGGCGCGAACGGCCTGCGCATTGCCTTCGTGGATATGTTTGCCCCGCACAAGTGGGCAATTCATGCCCAACGGAATGCGGTGCGCTGGACGCTGGCGATTGCCATCATCCTGTGGCTGCCGGCGGCAATCATCATGGGTTCTCGCCTCTTTGGCGGTTAGGAAGGAGTTGTAATCATGGCTACCCGACAAGTGCAGGTTCCCGCCAATTATGAAACCA
>DAOTWV010000061.1:0-7529 GCA_034435695.1 Anaerolineales bacterium
TTCCAGGTAGTAGCCGGCACCAGCAACAATGCCGCCAACAATGGCGACTTCAACCAGGATACCCGCAACCTGTACGCCTGGAACCCCGACGGCACATTGCTGCCAGGCTACCCCACCTGGTACCGTACCGCCGGCATCTGGGGGCAGGTGGGGGTAGCCGACCTCACCGGAGATGGTCTCGCAGAAGCCATTACCGGCCGAGACCACATGTACATGCACGCCTATGATGCCCACGGTACTCCCTTGCCCAACTGGCCGGTGCACACCTACGTCAACATCAATCAAACCACCTGGGGCGTACATCCCTACATCGAGTTTACCCGTGCTGCTCCGGCCATTGCCGATATCAATCGCGATGGGCAAATGGATATCGTCACCACCGGACACATTCGCGACCCACAGCAAGGATACAACGTCATCGCCGCGGGCATCCTCGTCATCCAGGCCGATGGCACGCGTCTGCCCGGATGGGAAGTCGCCCCAACCTCTGGTGCGCCTCTCTACCCGGACTATCCGCCATCCCAGGCGCCTTCAGTGGCCAACCTGCGCGGAGATTCACGGCCTGAAATCGTGACCGCGTTTTTCGATGGCACCTTGCGCGTCTACAACCCCGATGGAAGCCTGTGGTGGCAATACGACTACGCACAGGGGCACACCCTGTTTGCCAGCGAGGTTGCCATCGGAGATATCAACGGCGATGGACAACCTGACCTCGTTTTCGGCACCTACAGTCCGGATGGCAGCGCCAACCAACTGGCCGCAGTACACGCCCTGAGCGCCAACGGCACCCCGCTCCCAGGCTTTCCTCTGCCCCTGACCGCTGAGCGCGGACAGATTTGGGGCGTACGCGCCGCCCCGACCCTCGTTGACCTGGATGGCGATTGCACAGTGGAAATCGCCGCTACCAGTATGGGAAATGCGCTTTACGTGTGGGACCTGCCCGCGCCGTACTATCCCAACCGCATGCCCTGGCCAACCAGCCGCCAGAACAACCTGCGCAACGGTCAGGCAAACGGGCCGGCGTTGCACTTCTCCGCATGCCCGGCATACATGCCCCCAAACTACTCCCACCACATCTATTTACCCTTTCTAGTGCGCCCCTGAGGGGGCGTTTTTTCTTACGAGTAAACCCACCCCGAAAAAACGGGGCTCAAACGGGAAGAAACCCAGGGCAAGTGTCGTTGCAAACACATTCGCTGCGCTCAGTGTAAACTCCGCGAAGCGGAGTGTGGCAATCTCCTCACAGGCTGAGGAATCGCTTCGGCACCTGGTAATGTAGCGCAAGGCTTCGCCTTGCGTGGACAGGCCAAAGGACGGTACCTTCCACGTAACTACGCAGTCTATGGCAAACGCGCCCAAAGATTCCACCACAAAGCCACCAGGGCACAAAGCGGCACAAAAAATCTTTACGCTTCGTAACTGCTCATCCCACCCGCCGGGGAATCAATTCCCCGGCTGAGGACACCAAAGTCGGGTAAACCCGACTGCCTGGCGCCAGCCGGATTGCTCCGGCTTTGGTTCTCAGTTCATCGCCGGGCGTGGGTGGTAGAGCCGTTCAGCATGGCTTTAAGAAAAACCTGCCTTTGTACCCGGCAATTCCAGATTTGCCGCGTAGTATCCACAGATTACGCAGATTGAACGGATTTTTCATCTGCGTAATCTGCGCTATCTGCGGATGAATTGGCCCATATTTGGAATTGCTGCTTGTACCTCGTGCTTCTTTCATTGCCTCTCCAATTGCGGTACAATACACCCCACATCTTGACAGAAAGAGGCACAATCCTTTGTTCGAAATCGTTTTTCTGGGCACTTCTGCATCCGCCCCATCCATTCATCGCGGCCTTTCCGCGCAAGTAATCAAACATGATGAACACCGCTTCCTGATTGACTGCGGTGAAGGCACCCAACGGCAAATCCTGCGTTCCGGTGTAGGCTTCAAGCGCCTGAACCGCATCCTGATTACCCACGGCCACCTGGACCACATCCTGGGGTTGGCGGGGTTGCTCTCCACCTTCATGCGCTGGGAAGCCATCGAAGACCTGGAAATTCTGGGAGGACGTTGGGCGCTGGAGCGCATCCACGACCTGTTGCATACCGTGGTGCTGCGCGGAGCGCGTTCCCCCATGCAAATCCACCTGCGCGAAATCACCCCTGGCATCATCCTGGAAGAAAAGGACTTCACGGTACGCGCCTTCAGCGTGAAGCACCGCGGCCCGGATTGTTTTGGTTACCTGTTCGAAGAAAAATCGCGCCGCCCCTTCCTGGCGGAAAAAGCCGAAGCCCTGGGGATTCCTCCCGGCCCCTGGCGGCGCGAACTGGTCGCGGGCAAAGCGGCTACCCTGCCCGATGGACGCGTCATCTCCCCAGAGGCTGTGCTCGGCCCCGAAAAACCGGGCACGCGCCTGATGCACGTCGGTGACACCGGCGACATCGAATCCCTGCTCCCTTACGCCCGCGGGGTGGACACGCTGGTCATCGAGGCAACCTACCTGGAAGAAGAGCGCGATATGGCGCACCGATTTGCCCACCTGACCGCAGGCATGGCCGCAGACCTGGCCCGGCGTGCCGGCGTCGGGCAACTGGTACTCACCCACGTTTCCCGGCGTTATCGAGAACGCGATATTCTCGCCGAAGCGCAGAAAATTTTTCCCAATACCATCGTCGCCCGCGATTTCGATGTCTTTCAAATACGCCGGGGGAATTTCCGCAAAGTACGCAAATGACAAAACTCCCGTCTCATGACGTCATGAGGCGGGAGTTTTCCGTAAAGCAAAGCCAGCATTTACCTGTTGCGCCAGGCCATCCATCCCTGTCCGGCAAAAGAAACCCCCAACAAAGCCCACAAGGCCTGCTCCCACCAATGCGCAGCCGTCAGACCAACCCCAAGGCAAAAAAGCACGCCACAGGCGTTCAGTTTCCACTGGCTGGCAGGGGTTTGCAACACCTGTCTCCATGGGCGTCCCTGCAGGCCGCTTTCCCACCAGGCATACCCCAGCAGGCTTAACACCAGCGCCAGAGAGACAATCCACAACGCATTGGCACTCAAGGCATACCAGTCAATCAGTTTCATCGTTCAACGCTGGAAACGCTGTTCTTTCCACACATCGGCTTCATTGTGATAGCCGGCCTGCTCCCAAAAGCCGGGACGGTCTTGCGCCGCGAATTCCAGGCCGCGCAACCATTTTGCCCCTTTCCAGAAGTATGGGGTCATCAGGTCTTCCCGACCGCGAATGTAGCCGACCACGCCGCGCAATGGATAGCCGTGGTCTGGGGTCAAAGGCTGTCCATTGAAATGTGTGGCCATCAAGAAATTTTCGGCCAGCACGACTTCCAGGGGGAGATTCGCCGTAAAGCCATACTCGGCGTGCTGGATGACATAATGCGCAGTGTCCTTGAGGCGGATAAAGCCCTGTTCCACCAGGGTACGCACCGAGACCCCCTCCCACTCGGTATCGAATTTACTCCAGCGGGTCACGCAATGGATATCCATCACGATTTTGGTGCGCGGCAATTGTTGAAATTCGTCCCATGTCCAACGGCGCTCGCTTTCCACCTCGCCCCACACGCGAAAATCCCACGTAGCAGGGTCAAAGGGCGGCACTGGTCCATAGTGCAGCACGGGGAATTTGTTGGTCAATGATTGGCCGGGGGGCAGGCGCCCCTCCTGTTTCATGGCATCTTCTGCTTGTTTGCGTTGTGAAAACCTGTTGAACATAACACGCTCCAGAGAGGAAATAGACGGTTGTGGGTGCGATTATATCAACGAATCCCCCCATCAGGCCGAAATGATGATGCGGGGAGCACCAAAAATATGTTGGTCAGTAGAACGCTGATAACGCTGGTGCCGCTGCTCCACGCTGGTTGTGTTGGTTTTCGCCGTTTCGTTGGCCGTATCTGCGAGAATCTGCGTTCTGTTGTGCCAGACCATACAGCGACTCACCAAAACGTTTGCATGCTCCCATGATGCGAGGGCGCACTAAAAAGAGTTGAACTTCCCGGCCGTTGCCCCCCTTGGGGGGATGAGGGGCGAAAACCACCACTGCAAAACCTGCCTTCGCAGGATTGCGTTGCGTCGCCACACAACTCAGTACAAGCGCCGGCCGGCTTTGCAGTGTTGCGGCGACTTGAACCGTCGGGGGGGAACTGCGGAACAGCGTGCAACACATCTTTAGTGCTCCCGGTTGCGACTACAGGGCATTCCCTGTCCGACACAGTAACGGGCTGGAACGCCCGTTACACGTAAAAAGGGCTGCCTGCATCGAAACAGGCAGCCCTCGTCCCCTGGATAATACACCGCAGAGGTGCGACCTCAGAGGATTGCTCTCCGCAGACGTAAACTGTTGCTGACCACGAAAATGCTGCTGAACGCCATTGCGCCAGCCGCCAGCATGGGGTGCAGGAAGCCCGCAGCCGCCGCGGGGATGAGAATCACATTGTAGAAGAAGGCCCAGAACAGGTTTTGCTTGATGGTGCGCACCGTCTTCCGGGAAAGGGCAATCGCCCGCGGTACGCCGCGCAAATCGCCGCTGATGAGCGTGACCGGCGCGGCAGCCATAGCCACATCCGTGCCCGTGCCGATGGCGATGCCCACATCGGCCTGCGCCAGTGCGGGAGCATCGTTGATGCCGTCGCCGACCATCGCCACTACCGCGCCGCCTTCTTGCAGCGCCTTGACCTGGGCGGCCTTGTCGCCGGGCAGTACCTCTGCCAGCACATCGTCCACGCCCACCTGGGCGGCGATGGCTTCCGCCGTCTGTCGGTTGTCACCGGTAATCATGGCGACGCGCAAGCCCATATTGTGCAGCGCCTCGATGGCCTCGCGGGAGCCTTCCTTGATGGTATCGGCTACCGCAATCACGCCTGCCACCGCCTCGTCCACAGCCACCAGCATGGCAGTTTTGGCCTCGGATTGCAGGCGGGCGGCTTCAGCCTCCAGATTGTTGGTGGTCAGGTCCTGCATCATGCGCAGGTTGCCGACGCGCACGGTATGCCCGTCCACTTCGGCCTGCACACCCTGCCCGACGACGGCTTGAAAGCCGGCCGGTTCGCTGAGTTGCAGAGCGCGTTCCCCGGCCTCAGCCCAGATGGCCTCGCCCAGGGGGTGTTCAGAACCCTGCTCTACGCTGGCTGCCAGACGCAGCACTTCCTCTTGCGCCCAGCCATCGGCGGTGACGATGTCGGTAACGGCGGGCTGACCGCGCGTGATGGTGCCGGTTTTGTCGAGCACAACGGTGCTGAGATGCCCGGCGCGCTCCAGCGCCTCGCTGGATTTGAACAAAATGCCCATCTCGGCGCCCTTACCGGTGCCCACCATCACCGCGGTGGGCGTCGCCAGCCCCATCGCACAGGGGCAGGCAATCACCAGCACGGCCACCATGTTGATGAGCGCCCGTGTGAACTGGCTGATGGCCGGGTCGGTAGGCGGCGGGGCCAGGAAATACCAGCCCAGGAAGGTGAGTACCGCTATGGCGATGACGCCCGGCACGAAGACCGCCGAAACCCGGTCGGCCAACTGCTGAATGGGGGCTTTGCTGCCCTGGGCTTCCTCCACCAGACGGATGATTTGCGCCAGCGCGGTCTCGCGCCCTACTTTGGTGGCCTCAAACTTGAGCAGGCCGAGTTTGTTGAGCGTGGCGCCAATCACCGGGTCGCCCGGCCCCTTTTCCACGGGCAGAGATTCTCCGGTCAGCATGGATTCGTCCACGGCAGAGCGGCCTTCCACCACCACGCCGTCCACCGGGATTTTCTCTCCGGGGCGCACCAGCACCACGTCGCCGACCAGCACCTGGTCTACGGGCACTTCCATCTCCTGTCCATCGCGCACGATGCGGGCGGTTTTGGCCTGCAGGGACATCAGTTTCTTGATGGCCTCGCTGGTGCGGCCTTTGGCGCGCGCTTCCAGGAATTTGCCCACCCGGATGAGGGTGATGATGACCGCCGAGGTCTCGAAGTAGACATGGCCGGGCAGGAATCCCAGCAGGACGACGATGGAATACAGATAGGCGACGCTGGAACCCAGGGCGACCAGCACGTCCATGTTGGCCGCGCCGTTGCGCAGCGCCTTGTAGCCGCCCACGTAGTACTGCCAGCCGACGTAGAACTGCACCGGCGTCGCCAGGACGAACATCAGCCAGCGCAGCCAGGGCGCCTGGGAAAGCGCGGCCGGCAGCAGGCCGAAATCGTTGCCCATCGAGAGCAGGAAGAGCGGCACGGTGAAAATCAGGCCGGTGATGAGCAGGTGCTTTTGGCGGGCGATTTCGGCGGCGCGCGCCTGGGCTTCGGCATCTTCCAGGCTGCCTTCGGGCAAGACGGCCTTGAAACCGACGGCTTCGACCGCAGCGCGCAAATCACCCTGACTGACCAGGGTGGGGATGTAGCGCAGACGCGCTTTTTCGGTGGTGAAACTGACCTGGGCTTCCAGCACGCCATCCAGGGCGGTGAGGTGCTTTTCCAGGCGGCGGGCGTCGTTGTCATCGCTCAATCCCTGGATGAGCAGGTCGGCCTCGCCGGTGGCGATGCCGTACCCGGCGCGCTCCACGCGCGCAATCAGGTCATCCAGGCCGGCCGCAGCCGGGTCGAAGACTACGGTGGCGCGTTCGGAAGACAGGTTGACGTTGGCAGTTTCCACCCCCTCGACTTTTTTCAGGTTGCGCTCAACGGTGGCAACACAGTTGGCGCAGGTCATACCGGTAATGGGGAGGACGACTTGTTTTTCGCTCATAGGATTTCAAAAGACCCCGCCGGACAGCGGGGTCTGTAAGGGTGCTTGACGGTTACTCCGCCGCCGGGTAGTTGATTTCGGCCAGCAGGGCCTTGATTTGCTCTTCGGTGGCAGGGGCTTCAAAGGTGATGGTGGCTGTCTTGGTTTCGGCGTTGGCCTCGACGCTTTGCACACCGGCCAGGTCGCTGACCTCGGTTTTGATGGTGTGCACACAGTGATTGCAGGAAATGTTGGGGATGGAATAGGTTACGGTCGTCATGGGAAAGTGCTCCTTTCGGGTGAAGTGAGGCCGGGATTCACACCCTGGATGCGGCCTCGAAGACATCCACAATCTCCTGGAGGACGCGCTCGCGCTCGTCGGCGTCTTCGCCGCGGATGGCGGTGGTGACGCAAGAGTGCAGGTGCGCTTCCAGAATCTGGGTGCTGACTTTGTTGAGGGCGGCCTGCACGGCGTTTATCTGGCGGATGATGTCGATGCAGTAGGCATCTTCTTCGACCATGCGCTCGATGCCGCGGATGTGGCCCTCGATGGTTTTGAGGCGTCTCAGGGTGCTCATTTCGGCCATAAGGTGGTAACTCCTTGGGTGAACCCTACCCCCCTGGGGGGGGTAGGCGAGAAGCATTGTATGCCA
Organism: Anaerolineales bacterium; assembly: GCA_034435695.1. GTDB lineage: Bacteria > Chloroflexota > Anaerolineae > Anaerolineales > DRKV01 > DRKV01. The sequence continues at coordinate 7,354 of DAOTWV010000061.1, forward strand.
TTTCAAGTACTTTGTCAAGGGCGGGTATAATGCAGGGTGCAGGCAAAAGATGTAGAAATGCGCCCCATTCGTGTTCTTGCGAGTAAACCCACCCCGAAAAAAACGGGGCTCAAACAGGAAGAAACCCTCGGCAAGTGTCATTGCGAACGAAGCGCAGCGGAGTGAAGCAATCTCCT
>DAOTWV010000062.1:0-9977 GCA_034435695.1 Anaerolineales bacterium
GCCTTTGACGCCATCCTCGACAGTTTGCGCAACCTGGAAAACGATGAGACCCTGCTGGTGCAGTCGGGCAAGCCGGTAGCCATTTTCAAAACCCACCCCGACGCCCCCCGCGTGCTGATTGCCAACAGCAACCTGGTGCCGCACTGGGCAACCCAGGAACACTTCGACCAACTGGCGGCAAAGGGCTTGATCATGTACGGACAGATGACCGCCGGTTCGTGGATTTACATCGGCACGCAGGGCATCCTGCAGGGGACGTATGAGACCCTGGCATCGCTGGCCACGCAGCAGGGCTGGCCTTCGCTCAAGGGCAAGTTCGTGCTGACTGCCGGCCTGGGCGAGATGGGCGGCGCGCAGCCGCTGGCCATCGCCATGAACGAAGGCGTCGGCCTGGTGGTGGAAATCGACCCGCACCGCATCCAGCGCCGCCTGGAGACCGCCTACCTGGACGTGGTGGCCGATGACCTGGACGACGCCCTGCGCCGCGTGGAGGCAGCCGTCGCCAAAGGCGAGGGGCTGTCCATCGGCCTGCTGGGCAACGCCGCCGAGGTGCTGCCCGAACTGGTGCGCCGCGGCATCACCCCCGATGTGGTCACCGACCAGACCAGCGCCCACGACCCGCTCTACTACTACCCGCGCGGCATGACCTTCGAGGAAGCCCTCGCCCTGCGCCAGAGCGACCCCGAAACCTTCAAAGCCAAAGCCATGGAATCCATGGCGCGGCATGTGGAGGCCATGCTGACCTTCCAGCAGAACGGCGCGATTGTCTTCGATTACGGCAACAACCTGCGCCAGATGGCCTACGACGCCGGCGTGAAGAACGCCTTCGATTACCCCGGCTTCGTGCCGGCCTACATCCGCCCGCTCTTCTGCGAGGGCAAAGGCCCCTTCCGCTGGGTGGCGCTTTCCGGCGACCCGCAAGACATCTACCGCACCGATGAAGCCATCATGGAACTCTTCCCCGAAGACCATCACCTGGTGCGCTGGATAAAGATGGCCCAGAAGCGCGTCAAATTCCAGGGGCTGCCTTCACGCATCTGCTGGCTGGGCTACGGTGACCGCGCCAAAGCCGGCCTGAAGTTCAACGAACTGGTCGCCAGCGGCGAGGTCAGCGCGCCGATTGCTATCGGCCGCGACCACCTGGACGCCGGTTCGGTCGCCAGCCCCAACCGCGAGACCGAGGCCATGAAAGACGGCTCCGATGCGGTCAGCGACTGGCCGATTTTGAACGCCCTGATTAACGCCGTCGGCGGGGCCACCTGGGTCTCGTTCCATCACGGCGGCGGCGTGGGGATGGGCTACAGCCAGCACGCCGGCATGGTCATCGTGGCCGATGGCACGCCCGAAGCGGCCGCCCGTCTGCAGCGCGTGCTGACCACCGACCCCGGCATAGGCGTCGTCCGCCATGCCGATGCCGGCTACGACATCGCTATCGAGACCGCCAAGACCAAAGGCATCTGGATGCCCATGCTGAAATCCTGAGCCTGGAAATCCTGCCAGCAATCAAAAGAGACGGCCTGAGGCCGTCTCTTTTGATTCTCATCAAGCAATGCGTTTTGCGAATGGTGCAGCAACAAACAAAACAGAAAGCCAGCCGACCTTGTTTTTGCCGCACAATGGGAGAGCAATTGCGATGCCGGGTTTTGCGTCTGTACTTCGATGAAGTTTCGCCTCCCGCCATTGTTTGACCCACAATGATGCCCGGGAAAAAGTCGGGCACCTCTCGGTTACGTTTCTTTTCCTCCCCAAAGGATGAAATCATGCGCACCACGAAGATTTTGCTCTCCGCCATACTGTTCATGGGGTTCGCCATACAGGCCGTGCACGCTGCGGCCCCTATCAGTGGGCAAACCCTGGCCTTCGATACCGCTCCCACCGCTATCGGTGACACCACAAACACTGTCAACGCCCTGGCTGCGGCCGATTTCGATAACGACGGCGACCCGGATGTCGTCTCCGGCGATGCTGGCGGCGCACTTACCCTGTGGACGAATGCCGGCGGCTCGTGGAGCAGCACCACCGTGGGCACGGCGGCCGCAGCCGTCAACGCTCTGGCTGTTGCCGATTTCGATAACGACGGCGCCCCGGATGTCCTCTCCGGCGATGCCGGCGGCGCACTCACCCTGTGGCAAAACACCGGCGGCTCGTGGAGCAGCACCTCCGCGGGCAGCGGGCCGGTTCCCGTCAATGCCCTGGGGGTAAGCGACCTGGAGGGTGACGGCGACCTCGATGTGGTCAGTGGAAGCGGGGATGCATCTGGAACGCTCACCACCTGGCAAAATAACGGTAGCCCCTTTGGGGGCGCGTGGACTTCCTCCACCGCGGGGACGGCAGGCACTCCGGTCAACGCGCTTGCCCTGGGAGATTTCGACAACGATGGCGACCCGGACGTCCTCAGCGGAGATTCTTCCGGCGGATTGCTGGCCTGGCAAAACAACGGCAGCCCCTTTGGCGCGTGGAGCAGCCTTACGGTGCAGACCAGCGGGGCAGCCATCCACGCGTTGCAAACAACCGATGACGACCGTGACGGCGACAGGGATGTGTTCTCCGGCAGCGCCCTGGACGTTGCAGCCTCTGAAGTACAGGTCTGGCACAACACCCATACACATGCCTCAACGGTGTTTGCCGCTGCCAGTCACGGGGTGGGCAGCACAGGCGGCAACACCGTTTACGGGCTGGTCGCTGCCGACCTGGACGGTGACGGCAATCCCGACCTGGCTTCTGGCGAAGTCAACGGAGCGCTGCGCGTGTGGCAAAATGATGGTACACCCTTCAACGGGGCGTGGAGCGGCCTGCAGGCTGGCAGCACACCCGCCGGCGAATGGCTGCTCAGTGTCAAAGCAGGAGACATGGATGGTGACGGCGACCTCGACCTGGTCACAGGCAACACCGGCGGAGCGGTACGCCTGTGGAGCAACGATGGTACGCCTTTCACAGGCACGTGGCCTCAAACCCTGGTGGGCACAACTGGCGGTGGCGTCAATGCCGTTGACCTGGGTGACCTGGATAACGACGGCGACCTGGATATCGCCTCGGCACAGAGTGTTGGAGCAACCGCTGAGGTCATTGTCTGGCGTAACGATGGCGGCACGTGGACGCGCTTCGATGTGGGCACCCAGGATGCCGATATGAACACCCTGGTGCTGGCCGACCTGGATAACGATGGAGACCCGGATATCGTGACCAGCAGCAGCACCAGCGCGGCACACGGCGAGGTTATCGTGTGGCAGAACAATGGGTTGGGCAGTTCCTGGACACGACAGGACGTGGGCGAGTTGAATATTCAGGTTTTCGCGCTGGGTGTAGGCGACTTGAACGGTGACGGGCTACCCGATATCGTAAGTGGCGACCGCAATAACAACGTGATTGCCTGGCAAAACAGTGGCAGTCCTTTCAGCGCTACCTGGAGCATCGCCCAGACCCTGGGCAGCGTACCCGACCCCTTGCGCGGACTGACCATTGCAGACCTGAACGCCGACGGCCTGCCGGATGTGCTCAGTGGCGAAGGTGCTGGAAATGGCGGCGGGGCAGTACGTCTGTGGACGAACAACGGAACCCCCTTTGGCGGGGCCTGGACAGCCACCCTCATTGGCATCACTGGCGACAACGCTAACGTGCTCCCTGTATCTGACCTCGACGGCGATGGCGACCTCGATTTCGGTGTGGGCTTCAGCAGTGATACGGACGTACCCAACGAGGTTTCCGCGTGGGAGCAAACCGGAGGGCAGGTCACCTTCCAGGTGACGGATACCTCTCCCGCCATCCCCTCCTTCATTCCCAACAGCACAGAGGATGATGTGCTGCGCGTGGTATTGACACACAACGGGCAGAGCGGCGAAGCAACAGCGGAGTGGGCGCAGGTTACGTTCACTTTCTACCGCGCCGATTGCACCACACCACTGACCACGGCCGAGGTCAACGCCATTGTAGACAGGTTGCGCGTGCGTCACGATAACGGAAATGGGGCTTTTCAACCCAATGGCAACGATGTGATGATTGGCGACGACACAGCCCTGACGCTGGATGCCAGTGGGCAGTACACCATGACATTCAGAGACGGCGACGTGTTGACACAGGTTGCTCCCGGAAACAGCGTAACCTATTGGGTAAGCCTGGTGATTACTGCCAATGCAGACGTGCAAAACCCCAATAACCTGTGCCTGGCCTTTACTCCCAATGCCGATGCGCTGGTAGAGGGGAAGTACGCATCCGGCGATGCTGGATTGTCCCAGGCCGAGGCGGGCACGTTCAATACTGGCGATACCCCCACCGCCATCACGTTGCGCACTTTCAAGGCCAGTACCCCATCTACCGGGGTACCACCCTGGCTGCCAGCAGCACTGCTCTTCCTGGCCCTGATACTGAAAAAATATCCCCACCGCTAACGCCCGATATCCCACAAACCCACGTTATTCCACAAAAAATGTGGGATAACGTGGGTTTTTCTGTGGATAAGTGTGGATAACTGCGCCCTGAAAACCCGCCTCTCCCCCCTTTTTTCCCTTTTCCTGCCGCCCTGGGGATAAAAATGTGGATAACTTTGCATATTTTGTGGAAAAACGGGGAAAAAGTCTGTCAAAACGTGGACAATTATCCAAAAGCGCGTGGATAACTTTTTGCGGGGTATGCAAACGGCAGGGAGGACTAAAATGCGTTGCAGGGTACACGCTGTGCTGCGGTGCAACCCGGCAACTATCCCCCTGTGGGGATGCTTCGCAAAAGTCGCAGCAATGCCTGCAAAGCCGCCCGGAGATTGCCCTGAGTTGCGTGGCGACGAAACACTAACCTGCCAGGGCAGGATTTGCACCAGTTGCTACGCCCGCATTGAGCATGGACGCAGTGATTCCCACCACCGGGCTGCTCAGCCAACAACCTTTTCGTACTTCCAAACGACACGGGAGCACGAAAAGGTCGTTGGTGATTTTGTTCCCATCTTCCGCAAGCAAGAGTACCCTTACGGCCCACGGAGCCACAGAGCGCGCAGAGAAATCATTGCCACACATCAAGAAAACTCTGTGTTCTCCGTGTCTTTGTGTGCGTACAGACGGGCTTTGCGCTGTCACCAACACATCTTGAGTGCTCCCCAACGACAGGGAACGCTAAAGATATGTTGGGAAGTGGAACGCTGATAACGCTGGTGCCGCTGATATCCGCTGGTTGTGTTGGTTTTCGCCGCTTCGTTGGCCGTATCTGCGAGAATCTGCATCAAATCTGTGGTATCTGCGTTCCGTTGTGCCAGGCCATACCGCGATTAACGTTTTAGTACTCCCCAACGACACATTCTGCCCTCTGGCAGCGAGAATCTGATACAATCGGGCACATATCTACGACATGAGAGAGCCAATGAACAAATACCTGAAATCCCCTCTGACACGCTTTTTTTGCGTACTCATCATCATCGCTCTGCTTGCGCTGTTTGGCCCGGAAGAAAAGTCCCTGGGCAGCAATGTACGCATCGTGTACCTGCACGGCGCATGGGTGCTGACCGCCGAAGTGGCCTTCCTCGCGGCAGGTATCGCCGGTGCGCTGGCGCTGATGCGCTGGCCTTCTCTGCACGCCTGGTCAGCAGCCCTGGGACGCACCGGCATCACCTTTTGGGTTACTTACCTTCCGCTTTCCCTGTGGGCGATGCAGGCCAACTGGAACGGCCTCTTCCTGGCTGAACCGCGCTTTCGCCTGGCGCTCACCTTCGCCATTGTCGGTGTGCTACTGCAAATCGGGTTGTGGATGCTGAATACGCCCTGGATAACATCAACCGGCAACCTGCTCTACATCGTCGTGCTGCGCGTCACCTTTGCTCGCGCCCAAAACATCATGCACCCCCCGCCTTCCCCAATTTTCAAAAGCGGACTGTGGAACATCATCGCTTTTTTCATCGCCCTCAACCTGCTTACCTGGCTGGCGGGCTGGTTCCTGACTCAATGGTGGCGCGATATCGCACATGACTGAACGCACGCGCATCCAACTGGCCGTTTTTGCGCTCATCCGCACCATCTTCAACACTGCCTACCGCATGATGTACCCTTTCCTGGGGGTTTTTGCGCGCGCCCTGGGCGTAGACCTGGTGCACATGGGCTGGGCGCTGAGTTTACGCTCTCTGGTAGGCGGAGCACTGGCACCCTTTCTCTCTATCATCCCCTCCCGCCGTGGACATCGCGCCGGAATGCTCTTCGGCTTGCTGATGTTCACCGCCAGCGCCGTTCTGGTGCTCTTGTGGCCCACCTACCCCGTGCTGGTACTTTCCATCGTGCTGGGTACGCTGGGTAAATACATCTTCGACCCCGCCATGCAGGCCTATTTGGGAGAACGTGTCCCCTACGAGCGACGCGGGCTGGCGCTGGCGACTACCGAAATGGGATGGTCATTCTCCTTCATTTTTGGAATCCCGTTGATGGGCTTTTTGCTGGCCCGCGGCGGGTGGATGGCGCCGTTTCCCGCGCTGGCGCTGCTGGGCGTGGGTACCCTGCTCGCCCTGTTGTGGTTGCTGCCTGCCTCAAAAGTTCGCACACCCCGCGAAACCTTCTGGGGCGGGTTTCGCAGCGTACTGACCTCTTCCACGGCCATCTCAGGGCTGATGGTTGGTTTTCTGGCAAGCGGCGCAAACGAGGTAGTCAACCTGGTATTCGGTGTCTGGCTGGAAGATTCTTTTGCCCTGAAAATCACAGCCCTGGGCGGGGCAGCCGCAGTCATTGGCCTTTCTGAACTCGGTGGGGAGGGCCTGACCGCGTTGCTTGCCGACCGGTTGGGCAAGAAAAACGCCGTGCGGCTGGGGTTACTGAGCAACGCACTGGCCGCCGCATTGCTTCCCATCCTGGGACGCAGCATCCCTGGGGCGCTGGTGGGCTTGTTCTTTTTCTACATCACGTTTGAGTTTACCCTGGTAGCATCCATCCCCATGATGACTGAATTGCTGCCAGACGCGCGCGCCACCCTGATGGCTTTCAACATCACGGCGCTCTCCCTGGGACGTGCCGCCGGAGCGCCCATTGGCACGTTTTCCTATGCCTACGGCATCGGCATCTCCGTAACTTGCGCCATCCTCCTCAATGGCCTGGCGCTGCTGGCCTTGCAATACGTGCGAGAAGCCGGTACTTCACGGTATAATCACAACGTATGAAAACCTTTTCGCCCTACAAACTTCTGGGGATGTTGTGCATAGGTCTCGGCCTGCTCTTTGGCATCAGCAGTCAAATTCCTGCGGGACAGGCTGCCCCTCTTCCCCAGTTGACTCCTTTTCCCACCCCCACCCCCGGCCCTGATGGCAACATCATCTACATCGTGCAAGATGGGGATACGCTATGGCGCGTGGCCGCCATCAGCGGCATCACAGTGGATGAATTGCGCGCCCTCAACAATCTGGGACCGGATGCCATCCTTACCAAAGGGCAAACGCTTTTGCTCGGCGTCGGCGGTCCCAGTATCCCCACGCCAACGACAGGGCCATCCCCCACCCCGCCACCCGCTACCCCTACGGCTACGCCCCCATCAGGTGGCGCGACCCTGTGCATTTTGCTTTACAACGATGAAAACGGGGATGCCTTGCGACAGGATACCGAAAGCGTCATCCCCGGCGGCGCTATCAGCATCGTCAATCGAGAAGGCAGCGTCTCTCTGGAAGCAGAATCAGGAACACAAATCGAAGAAGACTGTAATTTCAACCCCTACACTGGCTTCGACCCGGCGCTGGGATTCACCACCTTTCTCGACCTGCCGCCGGGGGAGTACAATGTCTCCGTAGCCGTGCCTGAAGATTTTTACCCCACCACGGTCATGAATTACCCTGTCACCCTTAAGCCCGGCGACGAGACCTACCTGGACTTTGGTGCACAACGCGCCAGCCAGGCACCACCACCGGAAGACACATTGCAGCCGACCCAAGGCAGTCAGCGCGGTTCGGCTATCCTGGGCATTGTCGGGGGGATTTTGCTGGCGGTAGGGCTGCTTCTGGCCGTGCTGGCCAACCGCATGGGGCGCTAACTTCGCCGTCCCAGGGGGATGTCGCCAACTACCCATCCACCAACTTTCGATACGCGGTCAATAGACGACCGGAAAAGTCACTCGCTGCTGTCCACTGCCGGATGCGTTCCATTGCGCGGGCACGCAGGGAACGCGCCAGTTCCTCATCCACCAGGACAGAGAGCAGCGCCGCCCCCAGCAGACGGGTATCACGTTCCGCCACCAGGTAGGCAGCCGGGCCGACAAGTGCATCGCTCAGCGAGGTTTCCAGAGCAACAATGGGCTTACCACAGGCCAGCGCGTAGCGCAACGCACCGCCCCAGGGCACACTTCCCGCGGGGTGAAAGAGTGCCTGTGCCCCGCGGTAGAGCGAGGCCAGCACATCCGGCGGCTGAGGCGGAAGGGGGTACAGGCTCTCCCCCAGATGCAGGTCCTGCAGGCTGTGCATCAGGGTGGCAGCCTGGGTGGGAGGACAATCTACCAGCACAAGCATGTACGCATCCCCCAGTGAGGCGAAGACCCAACTCCAGGCGGCCAGCACCCAGCGCAGGGTAAGGTCGTCTTTGGGACCGTGGTACAGCACATACGGGCGCGTTACCCCCAAAGAGGCCAGATGCTGCGCATCCGGGGCTTCAGAGGGGTTGAAATCTGGAGGAATGAGGGGCGGGAGGGGTTCTACCTGTCCCCACGCCTGGGGCAATTCCAGGTCCTGCGGCCACAGCACCTTCTGACGGGGTCTATGCGCCCGCATGGCAAGTGCCGCTCGCAGGCGCGCGGTAGCCTCGCGGTGCGGAACGGACGGCTGGTGCGGGAACGTGGTCGGGCTGATAACCGTGGGCGGGACACTGAGCAGTGCCGGTGCGGCGCTCATCGTGTGCAGCAGGGCACAGGCATGGGTGCGCGTCAGGCGCGGCAGGATGCGCTGCTCCCAGCGCAACCGCGCCATCGGCGTATCCGGGCTGGGATGGATGATGGGCTGCACCCCTTCGGACAGCCAGGCGACACCCCCGGCGTCCTCTGGCAAAGCCACAAAAGGTTCAATCTCCTGTGGACACTGGGAAAGCAGGTCAAACAGGTGCAGGGCAGCCGGACTGTTCGGAGCACGCGCTACAGCCCAGCCATCGTAGAGTACGCGCATGGTTACAGGCTTTCTTTCAGGCGCGCCAGGAATCGGGCTTCGTTGACGATGAAGCGCTCGTGCTGGCCGACGCCGATTTGTTTTTCGCCATACCAGGCCTCTACGGAGAAGAGTACCCGGCGGCCATCCTGTTCTTCGATCTCGGCGCGCACGCGGATTTGCGCGCCTAACGGCGCGGCGGCCAGATGCCGCACGTTGACCAGGGTGCCGACGCTGGTTTCGCCTTCCGGCAGGCTTTGCGCCAGCAACTGCTGGGCGGTGCGCTCCATGAACAAAATCATGCTGGGGGTGGAAAGGACTTTGACCGTTCCGCTGCCCATGTGCGCGGCGGTATGCTGTTCTTCGACGGTGAAGGTGAGTTCGTAGGTTGTCATGGAGTGTCAGGTACCAGGTGTCAGGTGTCAGGTTTCAGGTGTCAGGTGCGAAGTGCGGGGTGCGGGGTGCGGGGTGCGAAGTGCGGAGTGCGGAGTACGGGGTACGCCGTACCGTCCACCGTCCACGGTCTACCGTCGTCCGTGGTCCGTCGTCCGTCGTCCCGTCACGCCACCGCCCACCAGTCTACGCCTTCCCGCAAGCCAAAGGAGGCCATGCGCTGGCGGATGAGGGGACGGGCGCCAGCCGCCCCGACGGCGGCCAGCACCGCCGGACGGGGATACTGCGCCCACAGGCGAGGCAGCGCTTCGACCGGGTGTACCCGCACCCCGCGGCGGGTGCGACCGATTTTGCGCGGGTCCACATCCACGAAGGCAACGGGGGCGAGGCCTTCGGCCAGCAGGGCGGCGCTGAACCAGCGTCCCATCTGGCCTGCGCCCCACACGATGAGCGTCTCTCTATCGGCCAGCGGGCCGCGCCGCAGGTAGTGCGCTTTGGCGCGCAGGAAGTT
>DAOTWV010000063.1:0-1976 GCA_034435695.1 Anaerolineales bacterium
GCCCATAGCTCAGTGGTTAGAGCAGGCGGCTCATAACCGCTCGGTCGCAGGTTCGAATCCTGCTGGGCCCACACGTGAACGGCCTGCGAGGTACCTCGCAGGCCGTTTGTGGTTTTTGCGCCCTCACGCCACATCACGCTGGCGGTACCCCTCGTAATCGGGCACCTCGCGCGGGTAGGTGGTATCCATCAGCGGGGAGGAGAACAGGAAATCCGCTGAAGCGCGGTTGGTCGCTACGGGGATATTCCATACGCCGGCCAGCCGCAGCAGGGCGCGCACATCCGGGTCGTGCGGCATCGGTTCCAGCGGGTCCCAGAAGAAAATCAGGATGTCGATTTCCCCGGCGGCGATTTTGGCACCCAGTTGCTGGTCGCCGCCCAACGGGCCGCTCTGCAGCCGGTGGATGTACAAATCCAGTTCGGAGGCCAGCACCCGGCCGGTGGTGCCAGTCGCCCACAGTTCATGCTGCGCCAGGCTATCCCGATTGAAACGCGCCCAATCCAGCAGGTCGCGCTTTTTGTGGTCATGCGCCACCAGGGCGATGCGCTTGCGCGCTTGCATGGGGATGGTAATCGTACTCTGTTTCATTTCACTTGTCCTGGATATCCTGCCCGCCGCCGCGCATCCGGAAGGGGTTGCCGCTCTGCGCAACGTGAAAGACGAAATCCCCTTTGACGGTGTGGAAAGTGACCACATACCCAGGGGTGATGACCTGGATGCACATTTCCCCTGGCTGCGGCAGCCCCAGACAGCCATCAGGGAAATTGGCCTGTTCGTAGGTAGCCACCTGAATTTCCTGTGGCGGCAGGTCTAATCGCTGCGCCAGGTAGTCACGCGCCGGGCGCAGGGGACGGAAGATGTCGTTTTCGGGGTTGACGGTTGGCATGGGGGTTTCTCCAGAGGGTTGAGGGTAGGCCGTGGCCTGCAGGGCAGGCGCGGGCGGCAGGGGGTACGCTTCAGATGTGGGCGCAGGCATATTTTGTTTCGGCGGGGGGTAGAGCGGAGGGGTGGCACTGCGCACGGTATCGGTGCCAGAACCCGCACAAGCACTCAAGAACAGGGTCAGGATGAGAACGAATGCTTTTTTCACAGGGGAATCCTCCTTCTTGCTTATCGTGCTGTTTTGATTCTATCATCGTTTGGCCGTACCTGCTCAGCCGCCCGCCGCACGGGAGCACCAAAGATATGTTGGTCAGCAGAACGCTGATAACGCTGGTGCCGCTGCTCTCCGCTGGTTGAGTTGGTTTTCGTCGCTGCGTTAGCCGTAGCCAGGCCATACCGCGATTCCCCAACAACCTCTTCCTATTTCCCCGAAGCACCTGCGGTACAATACGCACGCTGACTGTGTTCCCTGTTCCCTGTGGAGGCAAAATGCGCGTCGTTCTGGCCGATGACCACCCCATCGTGCGGGCAGGTATCCGTATGCTGCTCGCCCAAACCCCGGATGTCGATATCGTTGGTGAGGCGGAAACCGCCGCCGAGGTGCTGGAAAGGTTGCAATGTGTGAAAACCGATGTGCTCCTGCTGGATGCCGTCCTGCCGGGGATGCGCACCAGGGAATTGGTGCAGACCATACGCACTCGCCATCCCCATCTGGGCATCCTGGTGCTTTCAGCCTACAAGGACCCTCATCTGGTGCTGGGACTGCTCAAGGCCGGGGTGAACGGCTATCTGGTCAAGGGGGAAGATATGGAAGAAATCGTGCGCGCCCTGAAGGATGTGCAGCGCGGCAAACGCCCGCTCAGCGCCGAAATCGTGACTCTCCTGCAGGAAACCGCCCTGGGAGAATCACCGTCATCGAAACCAGACCCGCTGCAAACCCTGACCGAACGGGAAAAAGAAGTGCTGATGCTGATGAGCGAAGGGATGAGCAACGAAGACATCGCCCAAAGGCTTTTCATCAGCAAGCGTACGGTGAAATTCCATACTGGAAACATCTATGCCAAACTGGGGGTCAAGAACCGCACCGAAGCAGT
>DAOTWV010000064.1:0-28848 GCA_034435695.1 Anaerolineales bacterium
CGCACGTCGCACGTCGCACGTGATTATACCGCGCCTTGTGCTATACTTGCGCGCAATGGACAACGCAACCCTGTATCGCACCCTGTATACCATTCGCCGTTTCGAAGAAACCGTGCTGGAAAACTTCCCCAAAGGGGTTTTCTACGGCACCACCCACACCTACCTGGGGCAGGAGGCCAATGCCGCCGGCATCCTGACGCATCTCCGCCCCGGAGACATCGTCTTCAGCAACCACCGCTGCCACGGGCATTTCCTGGTTTACGGCGGCGACCCGCGCGCCCTGTTTGCCGAAATGATGGGCAAGCCCACTGGCGTATGCGCCGGACGCGGCGGCTCGCAGCACCTGCAATGGCGGGATTTCTACTCCAACGGCATTCAGGGCGGCATCGTCCCGGTAGCCACCGGCATGGCGCTGGCCGAAAAGCGCAAAGGCAGCCGCGCCCTGGCCGTGTGCTTCCTGGGCGATGGCACCCTGGGGCAGGGCGTCATCTACGAAAGTTTCAACCTGGCTGCCCTGTGGGGCGCGCCCATTTTGTACGTCGTCGAAGACAACCGCATTGCACAAACCACCCCTGCCGAACAGGCGCTGGCCGGAGAGATTGCCGCCCGCTTCCAGGCCTTCGGCATTCCAGTACGCGAGGCCGATACCTCCGACGTACTCGAAGTCCACGCGCTGGCAGGCGAATTGCTGGAAGAAATCCGCACCCTGGGCGCGCCGCGCGCCCTGATTTTGCACACCGCCCGCTTTGGCCCGCACTCCAAAGGGGATGACACCCGCGACCCCGCGGAGGTGGCCCGTTTACGTGAGACCCGCGACCCCCTCCAGATTCACCGTTCCCGCCTCGCCCCCGAAGAAGCCGCCGCCATCGAAGCGGAAGTCTCCGCCCAGGTGCAGGCCGCCTTCCAGGCTGCGCTGGAGGACGGAGGCTGGACGGTGGACGGTGGACGGTGGACGGTGGACGACGGACGGGGGACGGGGGACGGTGGACGACGGACGACGGACGGCGGACGACAGACCACAGGCGTGGTTTCGCACCCCGCACCCCGCACATCGCACCCCACACCCCCCAACTCCCTGCCCCTCCTCGCCTCCCTCAACGCCGGCCTGCACAGCGCCTTCCAGGCCGATGAGCGCGTCCTCATCCTGGGCGAAGACCTGCTCGACCCCTACGGCGGCGCCTTCAAAGTGACGCGCGGCCTGTCCACCGCCTTCCCCGACCGGGTGCTGAGTACCCCCATCTCCGAAGCCGGCTTCACCGGCCTGGCCGCCGGCATGGCGCTGCGCGGCCTGCGTCCGGTGGTGGAAATCATGTTTGGTGATTTCGTCACCCTGATTGCCGACCAGGTCATCAACCACATCGCCAAATTCCGCTGGATGTACAACGACCAGGTGCGCGTGCCGCTCGTCATCCGTACCCCCATGGGCGGGCGGCGTGGCTACGGCCCCACGCACAGCCAGAGCATCGAGAAACTTTACCTGGGCGTGCCCGGACTGCGCGTGCTGGCCCCTGTTGCCCTGGGCGACCCCGGCGCATTGCTCGCCGAAACCATCCTGCACACCGAAGACCCCGTCCTGTTCGTGGAAAACAAACTGCTCTACCTGGAGCGCGTCTTCAACGGCGATGAGGAGTGGACGGTGGACGGTGGGCAATGGACGGTGGACGACAGACCACAGACCACGGACGGCACCTCGCACCCCGCACCCCTCTCCCCCACCTACCGCCTGCGCCTGCGCGGCGCGCCGCCTCCCGACCTGACCATCGCGGCCTACGGTTACATGGCCTCCCTGGCGCGTCAGGCCGCCACCCGCCTGGCCTACGAACACGAAATCTTTGCCGAAATCATCGTCCCCACCCAACTATCCCCCGTGGACGATGCCGCCATCCTGGATTCCCTGCGCCGCACCGGACGCCTGCTCACCGTAGAGGAGGGCACACTCACCCTGGGCTGGGGCGCGGAAATCGCCGCCCGCGCTGCCGAAGCCCTCGGCCCGGCCCTGCGTTCCGCACACCGTCTTGCGGCCCGTGACCTGCCCATCCCCGCCTCCGTGCCCCTCGAAGCGCGCATCCTGCCCCAGGTGGAAGACATCATCGCGGCAGGTAGTCGGTTAGTCGCGTAGTCGCCTGGTCGGTTAGTCGCGTAGTCGTTTAGTCGCATAGTCGCCTGGTCGGTTAGTCGCATAGTCGTTCTGACCCGCAGACTATCAGACCATCAGACTACCAGACCAAAAGACTATCAGACCAAAAGACTATCAGACCCGCAGACTAGCAGACCAGAAGACTAGCAGACTATCAGACCAGCAGACCAAAAGACTATCAGACCAGAAGACTAGCAGACCAAAAGACTATCAGACACATCCCATGTCCCATCCCATCACCATCCCCCTCATCAACCCCAACGAACCGGAAGCCTTCCTGGCCGCGTTGCACGTGGAGGAAGGCCAGCATGTGCAACCCGGTGACCTGATTGCCACCCTCGAAACCACCAAAGCCTCCCACGAACTGACCGCCGAGGCGGAGGGTTACCTGGTTGGCTTGCGCGCCGAAGAAGGCGATACCCTGCGCGCCGGCGATGTTCTGGCTTATCTGGAGGAGAGACCACGGACGACGGACGACGGAGGACGGACGACGGACGACGGACGACAGACCACGGACGACAGACCACGGACGACGGACGACAGACCACGGACGACCGAGGACGGAGGACAGACCACGGACGACGGAGGACGGACGACGGACGCTGAACATCCCCCCGAAGGACTGCGCATCACCCGCCCGGCGCTGGCATTAGCCCGGCAGCACAACCTCGACCTGAGCAGCCTGCCCATCGGCCCGCTGGTGACTGAGCGTATGGTACGCACTGCCATCGAACAGGCCTCCGAAGCCTCCCTGGCCCCGCCCGAAACCCCCTTCGACCCCACGGCCATCATCATCTACGGCGCAGGCGGGCACGGCAAAGCCCTGTACGACCTGCTGCGCGTCCTGGGAACGTACCGCGTGGTGGGGTTCGTGGACGATGGACAGCCGGCTGGCAGCGAAATCATGGGACTGCCCGTCCTGGGCGGCGCGCAAATCCTGCCCGAACTGCAGGCCCAGGGAGTGCGGCTGGCCGTCAACGCCGTGGGCGGCATCGGCAACGTGCAGGTGCGTGTGCGCGTCTTCCGGGTGCTGGCCGAGGCCGGCTTCGCCTGTCCGGCGCTGGTGCATCCGACGGCCTTCATCGAGCCGGGCGCGCGCCTGGAAGCCGGCGTGCAGGTCATGCCGCATGCCTACGTGGGCAGTGAAGCGCACGTGGGGTACGGCTCCCTGGTCAACACTGGTGCCATTGTCTCGCACGATTGCCGTCTGGGGGCGTATGTCAACCTTTCGCCGGGCGCCACCCTGGCGGGCAACGTCACCGTCGGGGAGGGTGCCCTCATCGGAATGCGCGCCACCGTCAACCTGGGCGTGACCATCGGTGCGGGCGCGCGCATTGGCAACGGGGCAACCGTCAAAAGCGATGTGCCCCAAAAAGGCATTGTCCCTGCCGGCGGCATCTGGCCGCGAGAACGACGTTAGTTGTGTGCCGCAGGAGCGCGCCGCGAACCTGTAATTTTCTGCACATGCCCCAGTGGTACAATACTTTCCCATGAAACGGCGATGGCTTTCTCTGCTTGGCATACTAGGCATACTGGTTTTGGGCGGTGCTCTTTGGCTGGGGCAGCCCGTCTTCCTGGCTGCAGACCAGCCGTACAATCGCCAGACGGAAATTGTCACTGCCTATACCCAGTACGAGTGGTGGTTGAGCCGCTGGTCGGACGGCACGGTGGTCTGTCAGGTATACACTGACCACGAGGGCTGGCCTACACCGCATGAAATTCAAACGTATTGCGGGCAGGCGCTTTATCAGCAATGGCAAAACACGCAGCCCTGCGCGCAGGCACTGGATGGGGGAGATACCTCAGCCTGTAAGGGCTTGTACCTGCACCAGATTGCGGCCACCCCGCAAGAACGCACCATCCTGGTTGACCTGCCAGAGCCTGAAGTATGGCTTTCTCTGGGCAATTGTGAAACTGGCCTGCACGATAACGTGTGCGCCGACCTGCCCACGCTGGTTTTGCAGGCAGAGGAACCGCTCCCCAATGAGTACATCACAGCCATTCACGGTACACTGGATGGTAAACCATTTTCCTGCGCCGATAGCGTGTGCGAAGTGCCCTTGCAGGCTACCACTCCCGAGGGCGTGGAGGCGGTCTTCTGGGCAGATTCCAGTTACGGTGATTCCAGCCCCAAATATCGTGCGCGCATTCGGGTGGTGGATACCGGCGTCGCATTGCCTGGGGAGCAGGCAGGCTGGTATGTGGATGTGCTCAGTGACCGTTGGGATGGGGGGCAGCCTCCCACCTCCTGCGCCCAGGCCTGGCAGGCATTCCCATCCCTGGATGCATCCCCTCCCTGGCTGGCCTCGCCGCAGGACCCTGCCGGACTGGTTTCTCGCGAACCGTATGTGTACCTGGCCGGACAACTGATTGCTAACGGTATGGTAGATGCTTCCACCTGTCCCGATGGGGGCTTGCTGGCCAACGGGTGGGCCAGCGCCTGTGGCCTGGAGGTTGCCCGTCCGACGGTGGATGCGTGGCAAAACCGCTTCGATAGCCAAATCGTTGCTGTGGCGCAGGAACATAACCTGCCAGCCCAATTGCTCAAAAACCTGTTTGCTCAGGAAAGTCAATTCTGGCCGGGCGCCATGCTTGATTTGAAAATCCAGGAATTTGGCGTAGGACACCTGACGGAGCAGGGCGCCGACACCGTGTTGCTGTGGAATCCTGATTTCTTCGCCCGTTTTTGCCCCCTGGTACTGGATGCAGATGCGTGTGCGCAGGGGTACGATGCCCTGGATGAGGAAAGCAAGGCGTTGTTACGCGGTGCTGTAACAGTGAGTATCAACCCTGCCTGTGAGACCTGTCCGGGAGGAATTGACCTTTCCCAAAGCCAGTTCAGCATTGATGTCTTTGCACAAACCCTGGAGGCCAACTGCGCCCAGGCAGGGCAGGTGGTGGAAAACCTGACAGGGAGAGTGGCTGGCGATGCGGCCTCGTATGAAGACCTGTGGCGCTTTACGCTGGCAAATTATCACGCCGGGCCGGGATGCCTGTACCATGCCTTGCAGAAGACGCGCCAGGTACGTCAGGACCTGACCTGGGAAAATGTCTCCCGGCATTTTGAACCGGGTTGCCAGACAGCGGTCACTTTTGTCAAGAACGTGACCAGCATGCAGCCTGTTTTTACGCCGACGCCGCTGCCCACGGCTTCCCCTGTGACCACTCCGACTCCGACCCTTCAGCCGCCTACGCCTTTCCCCACAAGCCCTGGGGGGGCTTACCCGCCTCCACAGGCTTCACCAACCCCTGGGGCACCAGCGTACCCCCCGCCTCCAGATACGACCCTGCCAGAGCCTACCGCGTACCCCTGAGCCAGATACAAAAAGCCGCCTCATTGCAAGGCGGCTTTTTTGCAGGCAGGGGAGACAGACTATAACTGCTTCACCAGCGTCAACAACTCATCCCACTCTTCCTGGAAGAAGTGCAGGGTGACGTTGTTGATTTCCAGATGGTAGGTGGTTTCTCCATCGGGTTCTTCGGCCATCCAGGCGATGTAATGCGGCGTTTCGGCCAGGGTGGTTGTTTTGGGTTCCAGGTCTTTTTTACTCATGCGGTTATCCTCGTGAGGGTCAGATGCTCTTGTTGAGCGTCTCAAGGAAGGTGATGTTATCCGGCGTGCGCTTGAGACGGTCCAGAATGGCTTCTGTGGCCGCGCCCTGTTCCATACCGGCTCCGTGCGGCGGGCTGGCAATCATCTGGGAGTACATGCGGCGCATGAGCCAGACGCGCGGGGTCAGGTCTGGACCAAGCAGCAACTCTTCGCGGCGTGTGGAAGAGCGTTCAATGTCAATGGCGGGGAAGATGCGGCGTTCTTGCAGGCGGCGGGAGAGATGCAGTTCCATGTTGCCGGTGCCTTTGAATTCTTCGTACACCACATCATCCATGCGTGAACCGGTATCCACCAGACAGGTGGCAATGATGGTAAGCGAACCGCCTTCCTCGATGTTACGCGCCGCGCCAAAGAAACGCTTTGGGGGGTACAGCGCCGAAGGGTCAATGCCACCGGAGAGGGTACGTCCAGATGGGTTGACTACCAGGTTGTAGGCGCGCGCCAGACGGGTGATGGAGTCCATCAGAATGACCACGTCATGCCCGATTTCCACCAGGCGCTTGGCGCGTTCCAGTACCATTTCTGCCACACGCACATGGGAAGTGACCGGCTCGTCGAAAGTGGAGGAAATCACCTCGGCATCCACGGAGCGGTCCATGTCGGTCACTTCTTCGGGGCGCTCGCCAATCAGGGCGACAATCATGTGCACTTCAGGATGCTTGAGGGAAATGGCGTTGGCAATTTGCTTGAGAATGGAAGTTTTCCCCGCTTTGGGGGGCGAGACAATCAACCCGCGCTGCCCGGCGCCGATAGGCGCAATCATGTTGATGAGGCGGGTAGCCAGTGTGTGGCGGTCGGTTTCCAGGTCGAAGCGTTTATCGGGGAAGATGGGGGTGAGTTTTTCGAAGCGCGGCCGGTGACGGATTTCATCTGGCGTCATGCCGTTGATGCTTTCGACTTTGAGGAGCCCGCTATGGCGCTCACTCTCGCGCGGTGGGCGTACGTGCCCAATTACCAGGTCGCCACTGCGTAAACCGTAACGGCGGATTTGCGCCTGGGAAACGTACACATCTTCCGGGTTGGTGGCGTAGTTTTCTACACGCAGGAAGCCAATCCCCTCGTTCATGATTTCGAGGATGCCTCCGTTGATTTCCAACCCTTCTTGCGCCGCCTGTGCCTGACGAATACGGACGAGCAATTCTTCTTTCTTCAGGCGACGGGCACGAGGAACCTCTAATTCTTGCGCCATGTGGCGCAATTCAAGCAGCGTTTTACTTTCTAATTCGGCAATATGTGCTTCTGGAGACACGGTGCAATTTCCGTTTCTTAATAAATTTTTTGGATAGGTGGGATTCGTAATGGATGAAAAGCGTAAACTTACCCCTGACGGGCTGGGTAACACCCGTATCAGGGAGAAAAGCCAGGCCCCTCTTGGTTGTATCTGATGGCAAATGGGACGCCGTCATTATAGCATGAAAATTAATCGCATGCAATAGCCGCTCGGTGCCGGCAGCACGAAATATATGTTGGGCAGTAGAACGTTGATAACGCTGGTGCTACTGCCCTCCGCTGGTTGTGTTGGTTTTCGCCCCCAGGACAAGTGTCATCCGATTTTTGTCAATATCATTTGGCGATGCTCAGCACAGGCGACAGGCGCTACCAGCGATAACAAGTAAGTTTTTCGGCAGCGAAGCGCCCGAAGCGAACTCCCGACCGGGGAACGTGGAGCAGCAGCCAGTGTTCGCTATGCACGGAGCCTGACGGGCGCTCGCCATGACACAAACAGGGCTTCGCGGAGAATGGCTGCTTTTTCCGGTTTCTACAACATCTGAGCGCACCCTGGATGCCGCAGATTGTGCCCATGGAGCCTTGCGGCATTTGCGGATGGCATGCAGGTAACGCTGGCAGTGTTGAAACTGGCCTGTGATTCTCAAGGTTGTGCCTGGAAATGATTTTTCAACACGTTGTAGATGTAGTTTTGCCACAAGGCAATTACGTCCTCTTTATTGTAATCGTGCGAGGAAAAAGTTTGCAGGAGTAACTGACCGTTGTCGCAATCGACAATCGTGCCATACTGGTTAGGGTTAGAGGCCACTACCCCACCGAGTAAAGTGGATGGGCTATCGCTGGTGAGCATGAGCAAGTCGCCGGCATCCCCATCCCAATACACATCCGGGGATATCATGGTCACGCCCTCATTGGGGGTATGGAAAATGGGGTTTTGAGGTTGCAGCCACCAGATGGGGCGCGCATTGACCGATGGGTGCAGCCAATCGTTTTGTACCATGACCCCGCAGCGCTCCAGAATGGCGCTGGCGCTCCCCGTACCGATGGCGTCCAGATTCCAGGTTTCGATGATGACCGCGGCACCGCGCTCGCGTTGGTCATTCAGGTAGCGGTAGAACTCTCCCTGGGGTGCTGTGCGCGATTCCATGGCGGCGATAATCAGGTCCCATTGGGTTCCGGAAAGCAACTGCGCCTTGAACAGCCCTGAGGCATCGCCGGTATCCACATAGGTGTAGCCACCTGTATCCAGGGCTTCTTTCACATAGCGCGGCAGGATATCGCCGACGATGTTCTCGTATACCAGAATGTTTGCCGAGCGTATGCGCTCTGCCAGGTTGTCGCTGGCGGGGGTGGGCGCAATGGATTGGGTTGGGGTAGGTGTATCCGATGGCGGCGGGGGTGGGGTCATGGCAGGTGTGGGTGTAAACATCGGATGCAGGGCAACTTGGCTGGCTACCAGCGTTTGCTGCACGTGTACGGCTACTTGCGTCAGACGGGCAGCCTGTGTGAGCACGAGGGTGTTTTGCGTGGCCTGAGCCGCCAGCGCGGTGGCCTCGCTGTGAAGTGCACTCTGCGTCATTTGCGCTGATTGGTGCATACTCTCGGCAACCAATGTTGCCTGTGCGGCTATTTGGGTCTGGGTGATGACCATGGCATTTTGTGCCGGGCCGGGCAGGTTACATCCGCCCAGCAGCCAGGCAGCGGTCAGGAAAAATAACAGGAGTATGCGCAAAGGTCGGGCAGAAAAAGGGGCTTTCATGACATGTTCTCGTAGGGTGAGTGTGCTCACCGGGTGACTTGAAATTGCACGCGTGCCACAGTACGATTTCCTGCACTGTCTATGGCCTGCACTTCCAGGGTATAGTTACCAGCACGGGTTTTCCATGGCACCTGCCAGGGCGCCTGGCTGCGGCTGCCCACTTCCTGGCCGTTGAGCACAAACCGTACCTCGGCTATGGACAGGTTGTCCTGGGCCTCCACCTGGAACAACATCGTGGGGCGCTCGCGTTGTGAGATGCTTTCTCCATCTTCCAGCCCCAGGATGTGTACTTCTGGAGGCTGGTTATCCACTGTCACCTGAACGACGGCCGTTTCGATGCGCTGGTCTTTGTGTGAAACCAGCAACTGGATGGCGTACACCCCTTCCAGTTTGCTGGTATCCCAGATGCCCAGGAGACCGTCTTCTACCGGTGCGGTGTGGGTATCCCCAACCTGTATCCACGTCTGCGGGTTGAGGCCCGCACCCACCTGCAGGCGGTACGTAGCGAAATCTGCTCCGGTGGCAGTCCCTACAATGCGCACCTCGCCGTTGACGTAAGTGAAATTGGATGGCGAATCGATGCGTACCTCTGGGGAGGCTGCTGCCTGCGGGGCAAGGATGTCGTATGCCTCAGGAGGCGTGGGCAGGCCTGCCTGCTGTGCCCAGGAGGCTGCCTCTGGCGGCACTATCAGGTATGTGCGCTCCTCCACCAGTTCTGGGGGGGTGCTGACCGTGGCGCGCAAGCCGGTTTCGCGGTTGATGGCGATTTTGCGAAACAGCGTGTCGGCATGGGTGGGTTCTGTGCCATTCAGGAAGACCTCCGTAACCACGGCAGGGCACTCGGCGGTGGGCAGCATACCGGATGGGTCGCATACCTGCACCAGACTGATTTCCGGCGGGCGCTGCCAGGCTTCGGCGGGGTAAGAGCGGCTGGCATATTGCATCACCGCGTGCCAGAAGGCAGCGGCAGCGGCAGGCAGGGCATTGCCGTGTTCCGTGGAACGCAAATCGCCCAGCCATACCCCCGTGCTCAGGTACGGAGTATACCCTATGCTCCAGGCATCGTGATGGTCGAGGGTTTGTCCGGTCTTGGCGGCTACGGGGCGGCCGATTTCCAAAGGGTTAGGGTGCCCCAGGGTACGCCAGCGTGCTGGTTCATCCTGCAAAATGTTGGTTAGCAGGTAGGCCAGTCCTGAGGTGAGTACGGGCTGGCTTTGGGTTTGTGCCGTGTAAACCGTATTGCCTGCCCGGTCGCGAATCTCCAGGATGGCAACGGGGTGTAGCGATTCCCCGCTGCGTGCGCCGTATTGCGTGCCACCGGTGGCCAGGGTGGCAAATGCCTGAGTTGCTTCCAGCAGGTTGAGGCGTCCTCCCTGCCACAGCAGGTCTGGCTGGGGGGATGTCGATTCGACCAGACTGTGCAGCCCCAGGCGGGCGGCCGTGCGCCATACGTTTTCCGCGCCTACCTGGTAAAAAACCTGTACGGCAGGGGGCAGGTCATCATTGGCGAGTGCATTACGCAGGCGCAGGGGGCCTTCATAGGAGGAATCCAGAAGTGGGGGGCCTTCCCCTGAGGGAATGTCCCACACCAGGGAGGCAGGCGCAAACCCGCGGGTGAATCCGGTCAGGTAGACCAGGGGAGTGAGCAGCGTTCCTGGGGGACGCCCGGCTTCCAGGGGGGAGTACGCCTCTTCCGGGGTGGTGTCCATCCAGGTCAAAATCTCACCGCTTTTGGGGTCCAGCACCACGGTACTCAGGGCAGCCTGGGAGGGGGCTTCGGTCAGGGTACTGGAGGAAATCAGCCGGGCGGCCTCGCAAGGTTTGCCATCGAAGGTCAGCATTTCGGCGGCCGGGGGCTGGCCGTGCAAGCGAGCCAGATAGGCCTGTGCTGCGCATTGCACCTGCAGTTGCAAGTTATAGTCCAGCGTGGTGCGGATGGTGTACCCGCCGCGCTGCAATTTTTCCCAACCGATGATGGCCGCGGCTTCTTGCAGAGCGTGGCGGGCAAAGGCAGGGGCCGGGCTGGGCGGCGGGGCAGCAGGTTCGACCAGGCGAATATCCTGCTGCAGGGCGGTGCGGGTTTCTGCAGGGGACAGCAAGCCATCGCGCTGCAGGTTACGCAGCAACTCTTGTGCGTGTGCCTGTGCCAGGGTGGGTGCGTCGAAAGGGTTGATGGATGGCGTCTGGGCGATGGCGGTAAGCAAGGCTGCCTCCGCCAGGGTGAGGTCGCGCGCCGATTTTCCCAGGTAAACGTGGGCAGCGGCGTTGGCACCAAAGGCCAGACGCCCGTAATCGGCGCTGTTGAGGTACCAGGTGAGAATTTGCTGCCGGCCATAGCGGGCGGTGAGTTGGGCTGCCAGCAAACGCTCGCGCAGGGCGCGGCGGAAACCGGGAGGTTCGTTGGAAAGCAGTAAGGTGCGCACCAGCCGTTGTGCCAGGGAGGGCGGTTGCCCCGGCAGTGTGAAGCCGGGGTGTTGCCAGAAGCGAGGGTCTTCCACGCCTATGGTGAGGGTTATCAGAGCAGGGGCGTAGTGGTCGTTTACCTGAGGGTCGGCGCTGAGAGGCGGAGCGTTGACCGCGGCGGGGTTTTGCAGACTGAGCAGCAGGTGCTTTCCGCTGCGGTCGTACATGCGGGTGGGTAATCCGCTGCGGGGGTCGAGCAACAGGGAAATGCTTTCGATGGAGGGCAGGTCGGCGGTTACGTAGGCGTAGGCAAAGGCGAGTGTCATCCCCAGCAAGGCCAGTGCAGCCGTAAGCAACAGGGCGCACCCGGCGCCAACTTTGCGAGAAAAAGGCTGCCGGGTGCGGTTTCGACGACGTGCGAGGATGAGCGGTACCGGTGGCATGGGTCAGAGGGCAGGCTGTCGGGCGGAATCCAGCATGCGTCGGGCTGCAGCCAGGCCGGTTTCGGTGGCGTCGCCCAGCATTTGTGCCAGTTCCTGGATGCGGTTTTCTCCTTCTAAAGAGGTAACGCTGGTAGTGGTGCGCTCGGCGCGCAGGTGCTTTTGTACGTGGAAGTGCCGCGTGCCAAAGGCGGCCAGTTGCGGCAGGTGGGTGATGCACAACACCTGATGACTGGCTGCCAGTTGCCGCATCTTTTGACCTACCACGGCGCCGATGCGTCCACCGATGCCCTGGTCAATTTCATCGAAAATCAGGGTGGGTACGGGGTCGGCCTGCGCCAGGACGTGTTTGAGCGCCAGCATCAGGCGGGCGGTTTCCCCGCCGGAGGCGATTTTCACCAGCGGCTTGAAGCCTTCACCGGGGTTCGGCGCAATCAGGAAGGTGACCTGCTCGTGTCCATCGCGGTCGAAGGCAAGCCGTTCTCCATTGGGGAACGGCAGCCCTTGTGGGTCGGGGCGGGTGGCAAAATCCACCTGAAAGCGTGCGCCCTCCATGCGCAGGTCATCCAATTGTGCCTGAATGGCTTTGGCAAGCGACTCGGCGGCTTTGTGGCGCGCCTGCGAAAGCGCCTGGGCGCGGCGTGCCAGGGTTTGCAACAGGCGGGTTTCCTCGGCCTGCAATTGTGCCAGACGCTCTTCGGAGGAGGTGATGTTCTCCAATTCCTGGCGGGCTTTTTCGCCATAAGCCAGCACCTCGGCGATGGTCGCGCCGTATTTACGCTTCAGGTTGTGGATGAGGTCGAGGCGTTCTTCCGTCTCGTCCAGTTTATCCGGGTCGAATTCAATCTCCTCCAGATAGCGGCGCAGCAGGCGGGCGCTCTCGCTGAGGGTTTCGAGAGCAGCGTTGACCTGCTGGCTGAGAGCGCCTTGCTCGGAATCCAGTTCGGCCAGGTGTTCCAGCGCCTCGGCAGCCTCGCCGACCAGGTCGGTGGCCGCTGGAGCGGTCGGGGTGCCCTCATCCAGGGCTTGCAGGGCGCGCTGTGCCAGGGAAGCCAGGCTTTCGGCATTGGCCAGGCGATTACGCTCGGCACGCAGGCGCTCCTCTTCATCCGGCTTGAGGGCTGCGGATTCGATTTCGTTGACCTGGTAGGTGAGCAGGTCAACGCGGCGGGCTGCGTCCTGGGAAGCCTGCTGCAGGGCGCGTTGCTCTTTGCGCACCTGTTGCAGGCGGTGATAGGTTTCGCGGTACGCGCTGAGCAGGGGCTCCGTCTCCGCATAGCGGTCTAGCAGGCGGATGTGCTGGGTGGGACGCAGCAGAGAGAGATGCTCCGATTGGCCGTGCAGGTCTACCAGGTGTGCGCCGACTTCGCGCAAGAGCGCGGCGCTCACGGTGCGTCCGTTGAGACGTGCCACACTGCGTCCATTGGCGCGGATTTCGCGCCCCAGGGTGAGGTAATCGGGGTCATCGAGCAGGTCTTCTCGCGTGAGGATGGCGTGTACCGGGGCGCGGGTGTGCGTATCCAGGCGGAAGGTGCCTTCGATGATAGCGCGCTCTGCCCCTGTACGTACCAGGGTGCTATCGGTACGCGCCCCCATGAGGGCGTCCACGGCATCCAGGATGATGGATTTCCCTGCACCGGTTTCCCCGGTGAAGACGATAAAACCGGCCTCGAAAGACAGGTCGAGGCTGTCTATGATGGCAAAGTTGCGGATGTGTAGTTCCAGCAGCATAGGATTTCCGTGGGATTAGAGCACGATGCCCTTCAAACGCCGGTAAGCGGCGCTGGTGACGATGGCCATGTAGGCCGCCTGCAGAAGGGGGAAAAAGAACAAGGGCATAGCATCCGTCAGTGATTGCCCGGCCATGATGAATGCGCCTATCAGGGAGAGCAACATGATGAAGGCAAAAGGCAGGGTGCCGAGCAGTGTGCCAGCAGCCACGGTGCGAAAGAATTTTTCACTGCGCCGCCGGCCAGTGGCCTTGCGTACCGCTTCAGCGATGATGTAGCCCGTTACGAAGGCCAGCAGCAACCCCCAAAAGCCCACCTGCATAGCGATGTAGTTACCCACCCCGCTGAGCAGGGCGGCAAGCACGAAGCCGATGAAGTAGTCGCGCGGCAAAGCGGTTTCGAAGGTTTTTTGCTGGGCGCGCACACAATCGGGGCAGCGGTAGCCGGTGGGGGTGCTGGTCGCACAGGATGGACAGATAGGCCGCTCGCACCGGTTACAGCGCAGGTAAGTTTCTGTTTCGGGGTGGTTGACGCAGTGTAAAGGGGATGGGGGGGAAGATAGGCTCATTGTCCGGCTGCAGGGTTGCGGTTCATGTGCGGGGTGAGGTTACGGTAGAAGTAGTCTGGGTCGCCAAAGCGCACGAAGGAAACATTGTGTGCGCCAGCCTGGGCGTGAATCTGGTCGCCGTGCTGCAAGTGGATGGGGGGCTGCCCATCCACGGAGGCCACCGCCTGATGGTCGGTGTGAATGGTGATGCGCACCGAAGCGCCCTCTGCCAGTACGATGGGACGGTCGATGGAGAGGTGGGGGGCGACAGGTACCAACAGGATGTTGCGCAGTTCCGGGGGCAAAATGGGGCCGCCCGCGGCCAGCGCGTAAGCGGTGGAGCCGGTCGGGGTGGCGGCTATCAGTCCGTCGGCCACGTAGGTGGTCAGGTAGCGGTCGTCCACCTCGGTAATCAGATGTACCGGGCGGACGATTTCCCCGCGGCTGACGACAACCTCGTTGAGCACGTCCCACTCGCCCAATTTTGCATCGCCGCGCCAGTGGGTGCAGTTGAGCATCATGCGCGTTTCCAGCCAGTAGTGCCCCGCCAGCAAATCGTTCAGGCGCGTGCTCAGGTCGGGCAGGCCGATTTCGAACAGGAAGCCAAACTTGCCGAGGTTGACACCCAGGATGGGGGTGTTGGACGGGGCGCACAGGTGGCCGGTGCGCAGCATGGTGCCATCCCCTCCCAGGGCGAGCACGAGGTCGAACTCTCCGGCCTGGACGCGCTTACGCACATCGGCGTCGTAGAGCAGGCCGGATGTCAGGTGTTCAACGCGAGGCAGCAAAAAATCGGCTATCCGACGGGCTTCCGCCGGAGCCGATGGGACTTGGGGGTGCGCCAGAATGGCGATGCGTTTGGGCGCTTTCATGGTGTGCCCAATTATAGCAGGCTCAGGGGTTTTGGGCTATGCAGAGAGTTTCTGGTCGCACAGGTGAGCATAGCCACAGGCACGGCAGCGTGCGCGTTGCTCGTGGCTGCGCGCCAGGGAGCGTTTACGTTGTGCCTGCGTCATTTCATCCAGCAATGCGAGCAAATCGCGTTCCAGTTGCGGAGTGTAGGGGATTTCGAAGGTGCGATTGGCATATTGCAAGATGCCATACTCCGGGCGCACGCCATAGGTGCGTTCTGTGAGCAGGCAGTAGGCAGCCAACTGGTAGATGTGTCCATCGTAGGGGGCATCTTTGACGCGCGTGGACTTGACTTCTACCGGGATGAGCATATCCCCCTGGTGCACGAGGTAATCGGGCTTGCCGGTCAGGTTGGTGATGGGGTCGTAGAGAGGTTTTTCGACGGTTCCCCAGGCGCTGGTGTCGGTGTACACCACCCGCCCGCGCGGCAAACCCGTGGCTTGCCGTTGCCGGGTAGCCAGCCAGAGCAGGAGTATGCCCAGCAGGGCGGCAAGGATGGCGCTTAGAACCATTGGCTTGTCCAGTACACAGCCAGCAGTACCAGGGCGGTGAGCAAAAGCAGGTACGCGCCCAATTGCAGCAGGCGCGAACGCAGGACGGCCTTTCCGTGCTGATAGTGCAGGTGAGTGCCGGCCTGCATGGCGCGCTGGTTTTGGGAGACCTTGCCGCGGCGCTGGTACCACCAGGCGCGCTTGCAATACAGGTACGTGGTAATTTCGGAGGCGCGAATGGGAGGCATGATATGGTCGGCGACTGAAGTTGCGGCGCCGGTTTGTACCGAAGGGGCGGGTCGGCGGCTACGGTTGCGAAACCGGCTTGCGCCGGGGCGTTTTGCCGTTTCCACGGCTGCAGCGGCCTTGTCGAACTACGCGGAGAGACGCTTTTCCAGGCGCTGCAGGGCATCTTCGAGGTGTTGCTGCCGCAGGTTGATGGTCAGGTCGCCGCGGGTACGTTCAATCAGGCTACGGGCGATGTCCGTCAGGCGGCGCAGCCCCATAGTGATAGCGTCCGGGTAGTCTATGGTCACCAGCACGGCGTAGATGTCGTCCATGTGGGAAAGCAGGCGCTCGGCCTCATCGGAGTAGCCGTTGCGCAGGATGTCGAGGCAACGGCGGCGTAGTTCTCCCACGGCCTCGGCCAGGCCTTTGAGGTAGGTGGCA
Source organism: Anaerolineales bacterium (assembly GCA_034435695.1). Taxonomy (GTDB): domain Bacteria; phylum Chloroflexota; class Anaerolineae; order Anaerolineales; family DRKV01; genus DRKV01. The sequence goes on from DAOTWV010000064.1 coordinate 15,929, forward strand.
GGTTCGACTTGCAAATCCGCGGGGCCGGGGAGCGGTTTGTCGAAGACCAGAGCGAAAACGACACGGGCTTCGACGTACTCTTTGAGGGCATCTTGCGTGTAGCCGGCGAAATACAGGGCGGGGAAAGGCTGCAGGTTCGTACGCAGGGACTCTGCCAGGGCGCCGGCTGCAGCAAGCATTTCTTCCGCCAGCGGAATTTCTTCGCGATGAATGGCGCGGATGGCGTTGGCGCAATGTCGTGTCAACTGGCGGGTTTGCGCCAGAGCGCGCTCCCGCTCCGCGGTTTGGGCATCGAAGGCCTGCCGCGCCTCTTCGGCGATGTTATCCAGTTTGTGCATACTCATTCCTTTGTGGGTGTAGGGGGACGAAACAACTGGTCGGCAAGGGAGCCTGGTCCGGGGACGGTGATTTCTCCGAAGTTGGCTTCGTATTTGGCGATGTTATCAGCCAGGGCGTTGTAGAACAATTTGGCGCTCAGGGGAGACATGACCACCCGTGCCTGCACTTCGGGGCCGCTCTGGTCGGGGAGCAGGCGCGCCAAATCGATGACGAACTCGGAAGGGGAATGGGTGATGCGCGCCATGTTGGCGTACACCGGTTTGTGGTCGGGTGGGAACTGCATTTTTGGGGGGGAGGTGGGTTTCATGGCGTGTACACTCCGAGAGATAAGGCACACCCCCCAAAAAGGGGGGCGCGGAAAGGACAGGGGGAGGCACCCCAAAGGGGAGCAGTCTTAGAAGGGGATTTCGTCATCTCCCCCGCTGGCGGGGGCGGCAGGGGCGTTTTGCTGGTAAGCGGCGTCTTCGTTGCGGCTGGAGAGGAAGCGCACGGTCTGGGCTGTTACCTCAAACGATGCCCCTGCGGTGCCGTCTTGCCGCGTCCAGATACGCGGGCCGCCGGTGGCGGGGTCGGGGTTGAGGCGGCCGGTGATGAGCACTTTGCTGCCGCGCCGCAGGTACTGATTGCAGGCTTCGGCCTGCTTGCCCCATACGGAGACGCGGAACCAGATGGTCTCTTTTACTTGCTCGCCGTTGGAAGCGGTATATTGGCGGTTGGTGGCAACGGAAAGGTTGGTTACGGCCTGCCCCGTGGGGGTATAGCGCATTTCCGGGTCGCGTCCGAGATTCCCAACGATAATGATTTCGTGAAACATGGATGGCTCCTTTTCTGACTGCGAAACTGTGAGGGTATTTCACGGCATGGGCGGGAAATACCAGAACAATTGTACACCAAATTCGGCGGGGTGGCGCGCCATTTTCATTGCTGGTGTGCAAGCAAAAGATGGGGAAGTATTTTCGCCTGGCGCAGGTTCGAATCGGTCGCCAGCGGACGGACACTTTGCATCCTGAGGGTTACTTGCAGATTGCGCCGATTTGTCTGCGATATTTTCTCGCGCCCTCATTGCTGCCATTTTCTGGCGGCTTGCAGCAGTGTCGCGATGGGGTGCAGATGGGCGACAGGCAGGGCAAAATTTTCGGTGCGGGTGCGAGGGTATTGGAAAGTGGGACTGCCTGCCGGCAGGCGCTGTGCCTTTTGACGAAACTCTGCTTTGGTGATGTACCCCACCAGAAGGATACGCATACCGTATACCCACAGGTTATCCCACCCCTGGGGGGAGATGAGCGGGGGAATGACGCACAGTTCATCCAGGACAGGGCTGTGGATGCCAATGCGGTGGGTGGGCATGTGATGGGTGCGCAGGAAAATCAGGGTGTGAAAATCCTGTGGGCAGGGGCTGCGCACCCCAGGGGAAAGCACAATTTCACAGGTGCAGAAGTCTCGGTGGGCATCCTGTCCCCCCAGGGTCAGGCGTGCCTCCTGTGGGGGTTCGCTCTTCAAATGCATTTTGCCCAGTGACCCCCAATGGGCAGGGCGCGCCCAGTGTGTGGGTAACGCATGGAGCAGGTAGACAGGCTGCCCGGCCTGCAAGGCTTGCTGAACGCTTTCCCGATGGGTGGCTACCAGTCCCAGCAAAAAAGCAAACAGGTAGATATCGCGCGGGCGAAAGCGTTCTGTGTCTAGTTGGTCGCTGGGCACGAGGGCTTCAGCCTGCAGCAGCACCTCTGGGCTGCGCTGGATGCGGCGAATCTTCTTCCGGCTGGTGATAAGGGTACTTTTGATATCCACCCGCCGGCCTCCCAATGAGATGTCATACCGGTCTGGTTCGGTGAACGGTGTAGCCCCCAGCGTATCGAAGCGGATGTTTTTTGCGCCCAGGTAACGCCGAAAGGCCAGTTCCACCGCGATGCCAGCCACGATGCGCCGCATACGGGTAGTGGGCGCGCCTCCCATACGGTCATAGGTGTAAGGCAGCGAGCGCAAGGCGTACTGGATGCCGCCCTCGGTCAGGTCGGAAGTGTAGGGGAGGTTGACGAAATCCGCAGGGGAGAGCATGAGGGGAATGTGCGGGAGGTGTGCAACCGGTTACTCGTTGCGGAATTGCAGGCAATAGTGGTGTACGGTGTTGCTTACCCAGGCATTGCCCATGCCATAGGGGGCCAGCCGGACGTTATCCTGACACCAGATTTTTTCGTCCTTGAGGGTGTAGGTCTCGCCCAAAAGGCGCGCCAGGTCCCAGGCCAGGGGGTAGATGCGCCCGCCTTTTTTGACGTTCTTGACGATGATGGTCAGGTAGGCGCGCGGCTTGAGGACAGGCTTCAGACCGGCGTAGATGTCCACCAGGATGTGGAGAAAGCGCTCGTAATCGTGGATATTGCCCACATCGCGCGGGTCGTCGGAGTACACCACATCCAGGGATTCGTCCTGGCGGCGTTTGCGTTGGGTTTCTGCGCCGCGGGCATGCAGCATATCCCAGTACGGCGGCGAGGTGAGCACATAGTCCACCGGGGGAATGTGTTGTGCCTGGAGCAGGGCGGTCGCCTGGGCAGCGTCGCCGTTGATGATGGCTGTTTGCAGGTTTGCCGCGGTTTCTCCCAGGAGGCGGCGTTCTTGTGCCACTACCTGCTGCGCAATTTGCGCGTAGTGGGGGTTGAGTTCGATTCCGAAGGCGTGTCTGCCGGCGCGCAATGCCGCCACCAGCGTGCTGCCAGTGCCCGCCATTGGGTCGAGCACTACCTGCCCGCGCTTGGTGAAGAACTCGATGAATTCTTGCGCCAGCGTTTCCGGGAACTTGGCAGGGTGACGCAGCACGTCTTTTTTGCGCGGTGGCGGGTTATGGATGAACCACGATTTCTGGAACTTGAGCCACGATTTGGAATCCAGGTCGTTCAGGCGGTTGCGGAATGGGCGTTTGGATGACATGAGGAATGCGAGGAATGCAGAGTGATGAATGCAGGATGCGGAATGGGGTCAGGGTTCCCAAACCTGGAGGTCGCGGAAACTGATGCTGAGCGGCGTTTCGCCACTGCTGCGCACGAAAAGGCCGATTTGCCCGCTGGCAGGGAATGGGTCGGTAACGGTGAATTGCAGTACGTCGTTGAGGTAGAAACGCAGGGTTTTCCCCTGGGCGTGCACGGCCAGGCGGACGCGCCCCGGTGCACCCGGCGGCGCGTTCCCTGTTGGTATCCAGGGTTGGGGGGAGGTGGCCGAACCGTTGTATATCCGGTCGAGGCGTGTTTGTCCCTGACAGGCTACCGAGAAACGGTAGAAATTGTTGGGCGGGGTGAAACGCAGCAGCAGGCCATACTCATCCAGCCCCTGACACAGGTTGAGGCTGGCTTCGACCTGCAGGGCGAAATCCTGGAGCATGGGTTGGGCGCGCATACTGTAAAGGTACGTTTTTGCGCCCTGCGTGGTGAAGGTGATTTCGTTGCCGCCCAGGGTGATGCGTCCATTTGGGGCGGGGGTGAACAGCCAGAGAGCGCTTTGGGTTACAAAGGTATCCTGCAAAATGAGCGCACCGTGGGGCAGCGCGGACGGCGCGGTAGGGGTGGGCGGAGGAAGCGTGGGGCGCGGGGTGCGCGTTGGCGTAGGCGGGAACCAGACCACGGTGGGGGTATCCGTAGGGGCTGGCGTAGGAGATGGGGTTGCCACGGCAGGGGCGGGGAGAGGGGTGCAACCGCCTCCCAGGAGGAGTGCCAGCCCCAACAGCAGGCCGCGCCCCAGGAAGCGGATAGCAGGCGTGTTACACAATGGATACCACCTGTTCCCGTTCCGGGCCAACGGAAACCATGGAAACGGGCACACCCATCTGGTCTTCGATGTGCAGGATGTAATCGCAGGCAGCATCAGGCAGGTCTTCCCATTGGCGTGCCTGGCGCAGGTCTTCCTGCCAGCCGGGCAGCGTGGTGTACACTGGCTCGAAGCCTTCCAGGTCTGCGGGACCGTAGGGCAAATCGGTGAACGTACGGCCATCCCGGCGATAGGCAGTGCAGATGCGGATTTCATCCAGGCCGCTGAGGATATCCAGTTTGGTAAGCGCCAGTTCCGTGACGCCGTTGACGCGCAGGGCGTAGCGCAACAGAACGAGGTCCAGCCAGCCAACGCGGCGCGGGCGACCTGTGGTTGTGCCGAACTCATCCCAGGGGTTTTCTCCGCTGCCGCGCAAGTGGTGGGCAATGTCGCCTGCTACTTCCGTAGGGAAGGGACCAGCGCCGACGCGTGTCTGGAAGGATTTGGTGACCCCGATGACGCGTCCCACACAGCCCACGCCTAGCCCCAGGCCGAGGAGCGCGCCCGGAGCGGTGGGATTGGAACTGGTGACAAAGGGGTAAGTGCCCTGTTCCAGGTCCAGCAGCGTACCCTGTGCTCCCTCCGCCAGGACATGGGCGCCTTTGCGCAGTGCGGTGTGCAGGATAGCGGCGGTATCCCGGATGTAGGGGCGCAGCCGGGTAGCGTAGTCGCGGTAGGCCGCGATGATGGGGGCGCTGTCCAGCGGTTCGGCATCGTAGAGACGCGTCAGGGTGTGGTTGGCCTGGGCGATGTGCTGCTCCAGTTTTTCGGGCAGCGTGTCCGCGTCCAGCAAGGCTGCCATGCGCAGGCCGCGGCGGGCAACTTTGTCGGTGTAGGCAGGGCCAATGCCGCGCAAGGTGGTGCCGATTTTGGCAGCGCCGCGGGCGGCCTCCTGGGCGGCATCCAGCGCCCGGTGGGCAGGGGTGATAAGGTGCGCCGCGAAAGAAATGGCCAGACGCTCTGGGGAGATTGCCACGCCCGCCTGCTGCAGGCGTTGCATTTCATCCAGTAGCACTTCCGGGTTGATGACCATCCCATTCCCCATGATTCCCACTGTGTGAGAGTGAATGATGCCTGAGGGAATCAGGTGTAGTTTGAAGGTCTGGCTCCCCACGGTAACGGTATGTCCGGCATTGTCGCCGCCGTTGTAGCGGGCGACATATTCGGCCTGGGAGGCCAGTAAATCCACCATGCGGCCTTTGCCTTCGTCCCCCCATTGCGCACCGATGACGATATCCAAAGGCATGATATGCTCCTGTTAGTGTTAGAATAGTTGCCGGCAAAAAAACTGCCGGCCTGTACGTTTAGGCCTTTCGCGCGTTGCCGCGCATTTTTCGACTTTTTCCATGTCCATTCTAGCACAGAAGGAGAAACCCATGCGGAAAAAAGTAATCATGGTGACCGGTGCTGGCGGCGAGGTAGGCCACGCATTGATAGAGCACCTGACCGCGCAGGGCGCGGCTGATATTTTGACGCTGGATTTGAAACCGCTTCCGGAGCCGCTGGCTTCCAAAGTTACCCACATCCAGGGCGACATCCTGGATGAAACCCTGCTCAACCGCCTGGTGAGCGAATACGAAATCGAGATGATTTTCCACCTCGCGGCGCTGCTTTCCACGCGCGCGGAGTACACGCCGGCCACGGCGCACCGTGTGAACGTGGAAGGTACCATGATGCTGTTGGAAATGGCAGCCCAGCAATCCGAATGGCGTGGGGAAGCGGTACGGTTCATTTTCCCCAGTTCCATTGCCGCCTTTGGCTTGCCCGATTTGGCTACGAAAGCCCAGTATGAGCGCGTGCGCGAATGGGAGTGGAATTATCCGCGCACCATGTACGGCGCAAACAAACTGTATTGTGAGTTGCTGGGGCAATATTACAGCGAATATTACCGCCAACTGGCTGCCGAGCAGCCCGTCATGCTCGATTTTCGTTCCGTGCGCTTCCCCGGTCTGGTAAGCGCCTTCACCGTGCCCAGCGGCGGCACCAGCGATTACGGCCCAGAAATGCTGCATGCCGCCGCCCAGGGCAAGCCGTATGCCTGCTTCGTGCGCGAGGACGTGCGCATTCCCTTCATGGCCATGCCGGATGCTGTCAAGGCGCTGGTAGACCTGGCCCGTGCGCCGCGGGAGAACCTGCGCCGCCGGGTGTACAACGTCACCAGTTTCAGCCTCTCGGCAGCCGAATTTCGGGATTGGGTGCTGCGCTTCTTCCCCGATGCCCAGATTACCTTCCAACCCGACCTGAAACGGCAGAATATCGTGGATAGTTGGCCTGCCGACCTCGATGACAGTGCGGCGCGCCGCGATTGGAACTGGCAGCCGGCTTATGATGTGGAACGTGCCTTTGCGGAGTACCTGGTTCCCAACATTCGCCGCCGTTATGAGGAAGCCCCCGTCACCGGCGATTGAGGCTCTTCCCCTGGATGTGCCACAAAGCCTCAGGGTGCGCCTTCACCGGGCGCACCTTTTTTTGTCCCCTGTGGACGGGTAAAATATCCCTGTAATACGGCCTTTCCTCGCCTGTGCGAAGCAATGCGCACCATGTGCGTGTCTGGAGAGCGTACATCGCCCTTATCAGTTTGCCTCTGTTGCCCGAACCAGGCCGTTAACATCCGTAAATTGCGCGGATTGTTTCCCTGTGCAATTTATGGCCTGGCTTATGAGCGGCAAGCGAATTGTCCAGCGGTGACACCAGCAAACCGTATCCCTTTTTCCTCTTCCAAGGAGTGCATCGTGAAAAACACAACCTGGCAACAACTTTTTCACCCTGTTTTCCAGAAAGGTGCCCTCAAAGACCTGGCCTTTTTGCTGGCAGGTGCCTTTTTGCAGGCGTTGGCGTTGCAACTTTTCCTCGTGCCTGCAAACCTGGCCAGCGGTGGCGTGAGCGGCCTTTCGCAAATCATTCATCACTACACGGGGTGGCCGATTGGTTTGATGGTTTTGGCAGGCAATGTGCCCCTCTTTGTGCTGGGTTGGCGTTATCTGGGCGGGCCGCGCTTTGCCTGGCGCACTGCCTTTGCCGTAGTCATCTTTTCCTTTCTTACAGATGGCATTGTGCGTTTCTTGCCGCCGCAGGGCATCACACCAGACCTGACCCTCAACGCCTTGTATGGTGGTGTGGTGAGCGGCATTGGCTTCGGGCTGGTTTATCGTGGACGGGGCACCAGTGGAGGCAGCGACATCCTGGCGCGCATCCTGAATCGCTGGCGCGGCATCAGCCTCTCGCAAAGTTATTTCATGACCGATGCCTTGATTATGTTCATGGCTGGCCTGGCTTTTAGTTGGGAAAATGCTCTGTATGCCCTGGTTGCCCTGTACGTCAGCGGAGTTACTGCCGAAGCCGTGGCTCAGGGTTCCAATGTGGTGCGCACGGCGTTGATTATCACCCATGAACCGCAGGCCGTTACCGAGAAAATCTTGCACCTCCTGGGGCGCGGGGTGACCCTCTTGCCTGCTCGCGGGGGGTACACGAACGAAGAACGTACCGTGTTGTATTGCGTTATCAGTCGGGCAGAGGTGGCCCAGGTCAAATCCGTGGTATCTCAGGTAGACCCGCGGGCTTTCATGGTTATTGGGCAGGCACACGAGGCGCTGGGTGAGGGATTCCTCCCCCTGGAATCATGAGCGAATTTGCAACCCAGGCAGTGTTCTTGCGTACATTGGCGTGGAACACGTGACCATTATCCTCTGTATACCCAATCTTCAAAGGAGCAGCAGTGAACGAGGCTGAGGCGATTTTGATTGCCCAGGCACAGCAAGGCGATGACCAGGCGTTTGCCCGCCTGGTGGAAATGTACCAGACCCCTGTTTACCGTCTGTGCTATCGCATGTTAGGCGGTAACATCCACGATGCAGAGGACGCCGCCCAAGAGACTTTCTTGCGGGCGTACAAGGGGTTGCACCGTTACGATAGCAAACGTTCCTTTGCTACCTGGGTGCTCTCGATTGCCGCCCATTATTGCATTGACCTGTTGCGTCGCCGTCGCATGAAACTCATCTCGCTGGAAACCTTTACCGGGCAGATTTTGCCAGACTCCAACCCCGGCCCGGAAAAGCAGGCTTTCCAGAGTGAGCAGCAGCGCGAGGTGGAAGCCCTGTTACAGCACCTCTCACCAAAAGACCGGGCTGCCGTTGTGCTGTTCTATTGGTACGACTACTCCTACGAAGAGATAGCCGCCACCTTATCCCTGACCGTCAGTGCAGTCAAAAGCCGCCTGCATCGCGCCCGACGGCATCTGGCACAAGTCTGGCAAGAGTCCAGGCAATCCATTCCTCTGGAGGCACATCATCATGAATCACCAGCCTTTTGAAACCTGGCTCCTGGCCGATGAACCCCTCACCCCGCAGGCGCAGCGTGCTCTGCAAGACCATCTGCAAACGTGCACCGATTGTCAGCACCTGCAAGCCTCCTGGAGTGAGGTACTTTCCCGTTTTCAGACTGCGCCAGAACCGCAACCAGCCCCCGGCTTTGTTGCTCGCTGGCAGCAACGTCTGGATGACCATAGGCGACGCATGGAACGACGGCAGGCCCTGCTGTTTATCGCCATCAATGCTGGTGGCATGGCGTTCATTTTGCTCCTCTTCCTGTTGCTGGTGGCTGTTTCTTTTGATTCTCCTCTGGCATGGTTATTGAGTATGAGCAAGCATTTGGCCATCCTCTTTGCCATGCTGGAAGCCATAGGGCATGCCGCGCGCATCATCGCTGCGTTCATGCCGCTCTCCTGGTGGATTGGACTGTTACAGGCCGGCGTACTCCTGCTGGCATTATGGTTGTGTTCCGTACAAAAATTCCTTCTCCCACGGAGGGTTTCCTCATGAAACACAAATTCCGATATGCGTTGTTGTTTCTGATGGTGTGGGTGCTGTCTGTGCCTGTCACCGTCCAGGCAAAAGCCTTGCCCGCGGCTCCCCTGGATGGCAAGGTCATCATGGGTGGTTCGTACACCCTCGAATCTGGAGACCGCCTTGATGGCGACCTGGCAATTTTTGGAGGTTCCGTTACGATTGAACAGGGGGCCACTGTAAATGGTGACGTAGTGCTTTTTGGTGGCGCTCTGGATATCGCTGGTCGTGTAAGCGGCGATGTGGTTGTCTTTGGCGGCAGTGCCAGTCTGGGCGATTCGGCTGCTGTCAGCGGTGACCTGGTATCCATTGGTGGAGATGTCTCCCGCGCGGATGGGGCATACGTCGGTGGGGAAGTGGTCACTGAGCAGGCCGTCCCCTTCCGCTTTGACTGGCAGAGTCACCTGCCCTATACCTACGATTTTGCCCTGGGGGGCTATTCTGGCCCCTTCAACAGGGTTGCCAATTTCGTTTTGCAGGTAATGTGGTTTTTCTTCCAGGTTTTCATGGTCTCTGCGCTGGCTGTTTTGGTGCTCATGTTCATAGAAGGCCCTGTGCAGCGTATTGGGGAAGCCATGCAGACCGAACCGTTGCTTTCCAGCGGCGTTGGGTGTCTCTCCCTGGTGGTCGTCCCTGTGTTGTTGGTGGTACTGGGGTTGACCATCCTCCTGCTGCCGGTTTCCTTTGTTGGCTTCCTGGTACTCGTCCTGATGGCGCTTTACGGGTGGGTGGCCATGGGGTATGAAGTCGGCCGCCGTATTGTCCAGGCATTGGGGCAGACCTGGAGCGCTCCCATTGTCGCTGGCGTGGGTACAGGATTGTTCACGCTGGTCGTTGGCGGCATTGGACAGGTAGTGCCATGCATCGGGTGGGTGATACCGGTGTTTGCCGTCAGCCTGGGCCTGGGGGCGGTTATCCTGACGCGCTTCGGTACGCAGCCTTACACTGGTTCTGGGTTCTCCCCGCTTATTGCCGCGGCGGAGCCATCCGCCCCGGAAGCCTCCCCTGAGGTAGCGGAATCCCCGTCCCCTGAGGCCTCGGAGCCTCCAGAACTGCCGCCTGCGGAAGAAGATACCCCCTGAGTTGTCCTGTCAATTTCCAAAAAACGACAGCGCCCAAAGGTTTTTCTTTGGGCGCTGTTGCTTTGCGTGTCCCGTTGCTGGAATTTTCAGGCGTAATGTGCGATTGCTCCCAGGATGATGCCCACTTGCCCCAGGTGGTACAGAGCATGGACGAGGGCGCGCCCTCCGGGCAATGGGTGGATGAATTTTCCCCACGCCAGAAACGTATCGGAAAGGAAAAACAACACAGCCCCGCCGCTTACCAGCAGGGAGGGGGCATCTGCCCACAGGTTTTCGGGCTGTGCCAGAGTCCACAACGCAGAAATCAACATCAAGGCAATCACGCAGGCGTACACACCAACGGGGACCACGTATTGCGTGCGTCCCTGGGCTATCAACGCCTCCCGCAAGCGGCGGTAGATTTGTACACCGGTGCCGGCAACAAGCGCCACGATAAGCAGCCCGGCCAGGTTTAGCGGGGGTGGTTGCTGATTCAGCCCTACCAGATAGGCCAGGTGCGCCAACAGAAATGAGACCAGACCACCAATGAAATTTTCTTTGGGCAGCATCAGGAAGATATCCCCGGCCAGCGAAAGTACCAGCGCCAGGGCAAACCATCCCAGCGGGGCATGAAAATGGGTGCGCTGCCACAGGTAGCCAAGCAGAAACACCATCACGGCTGGTTTGGCAACGTATTCCAGGGGTTTCCAGCGCCGGGCAACGGCCAGCCAGTCCAACGGGGCGGAGAGCAGGGAGAGGATTAGCATCATGGTCAATTCGCAGGCATTCGTGTCAATTCGTGGGCATTCGTGGACATTCGTGTCAATTCGTGGACACTCGTGTCAATTCGTGGATTTGTAACCAAAAGCCCGCAGCACGGCTTCGTCATCGCGCCAGTTCTTGCGCACCTTGACGCGTAACTCCAGAAAAACCTTGCGTCCGCTCATGGCCTCGATTGCCATGCGCGCCTGACTGCCGATTTTCTTCAGCATCGTACCACCCTTGCCAATCACGATGCCTTTCTGGGACTCACGTTCCACGAAAAGCGTAGCCCGAATGTACGCGCCCTTCTCACCGCGCTCGGTGTATTCATCAATGCGCACTGCGATGCCGTGGGGAACTTCGTGCTCCAGATTCAGCAGAGCAGCCTCGCGAATCAGGTCGGCAGCGATATCGCGCTCGTACAGGTCGGTCAACTGTTCCGGGTCATAGTAAGGCGGATGCGCTGGCAAACGGGCAATGATGGCTTGCAACAGCGTATCCAGGTTTTCAGCGTTCAATGCTGAAATGGCAATCGCCTCGGCTTGCGGCACCAACGCCTGGTACAGCGGAGGATGCTCCAGTGGTTGCCTGCCCTTGAGCAGGTCGGCTTTGTTGAGTACCAGCAGCACAGGCAAATCGGGGTCTTTCTCCAGCGCCTGCCGGATGGTATTCCCCAGCATCACGTCCTCATCGTTGGGAGGACGGCTGACATCCACCAGGAAGAGAATCACATCACTCTCCTGCAGGGCGCGCAAGGCCTCTTCGTTCATGTACTCGCCCAGTTTGTGCAGAGGCTTGTGGACTCCTGGCGTATCATCGAAGATGATTTGTGCCTCGTCCAGGGTGAGGATACCCAGTTGCCGCTTGCGGGTGGTTTGCGGCTTGGGCGAAACAGCGGCCACCTTCTGCCCCAACAGGGCATTCATCAACGTGGATTTGCCCACATTGGGACGCCCCATCACGGCTACGAAACCAGCCTTGTACTCAAAGGAAGTTGCGGTATCATTGCTTTGCATGCCAATAATTTTACCCCAAGTGTTTCACCAAGGAGGATGGAAATGCACGAAGAGGTGTATATCATTGCGGCAACGCGCACGCCCATTGGCGTAGGAAAGCCCGGCAAGGGCGCGCTTTCTGGAATCCCGCCGGTAACTCTGGCGGCCCACGTGTTACAGGAAGCCGTCCAGCGGGCGGGAATCGAACCCCGGCTGGTGGAGGACGTCGTGTGGGGGTGCGTCTCTCCCATTGGGGAGCAGGGCGGCAACCTGGGGCGGCTGGCCGTTCTCAAGGCCGGATTCCCCGTCGAAGTGCCGGGAGTCACCCTCAACCGTATGTGCGGTTCCAGTCAGCAGGCCGTACACTTCGCCGCGCAAGCCATCCTGGCCGGTGATATGGATATCGTGATTGCGGGCGGCACCGAGGTCATGTCGCGCGTCCCCATTGGCAGCGACTGGCCCAAAGAATGGCCTGACCTGCCCTACAAACTGGTGCATCAGGGGGTGAGCGCCGAGATGATTGCCGAAAAATGGCGTCTCTCGCGTCAGGAACTGGATGCCTTTGCCTATCAGAGTCACCTGCGCGCCATGCAGGCCATTCAGAAAGGGTATTTCCGCTCCCAGATTGCGCCCGTGCCGCTGCCCGATGGCAGCCTGTTCGACACCGACGAGGGGGTGCGGATGCCGCCCGACCGCGAGAAGATGGCCGCCCTCAGGCCGGTCTTCAAGGAAGACGGTGTGGTCACCGCCGGCAACAGCAGCCAGATTAGCGACGGGGCGGCGGCGCTGGTGCTGGCCTCGCCCAAAGCGGTTGGCATGTACAACCTGACGCCGCGCGCCCGCATCCTGGCGCGGGTTGTCGTTGGCTCCGACCCCGTTCTGATGCTGGACGGTCCCATCCCGGCGACGCGCAAGGTGCTGCAAAAGGCCGGCCTGGAACTGGCAGCCATGGATGTCATCGAAATCAACGAGGCCTTTGCCAGTGTGGTGCTGGCCTGGGCGCGGGAGTTGCAGCCCGATATGCGCAAAGTCAACCCCAACGGCGGCGCAATCGCCCACGGACATCCCCTGGGTGCGACCGGCGCGGTGCTGATGACCAAGTTGCTGCACGAACTGGAACGCACCGGCGG
>DAOTWV010000065.1:0-2912 GCA_034435695.1 Anaerolineales bacterium
TCCAGGGTATTCCAGGGAGTGAGCAGGACTTTCGTCGCGCAGAAGCCCAGGTCAGCAGCATGGAATGTGGTCACCCTGAGGTAACTCCTCAACCTGTGGCAAAACGTGCCTCCAAAATTGCCCCACAAAGCCGCCAGGGCACGAAGCGACACAAAAAAGCCTTGCGACTCTTCGAGTCTTTGTGGTGCGAAAAGCATTTTTGCACACCTGAACAGTTACTTCATCAAAAGAAAAGGGCCTGGCCGAAGCCAGACCCTTTTTTGTTTGTACGGTACATGCCCTAGTGGGCGATGACCGGCAGGAAGATGACGTTGGGGGGCACGATGGCGGTATCAGCGGAGAGCGTGACGGTGCCCATGGATGTGGTTACCGTACCCGTAGCGGTCAGGGTATTCCACCACAGGTTGATGTCATCCACGCTCACCCAGAAGTCCAGCGTAATGCTTTCTCCTGGGGCCAGGGTTCCTGTCCAGGTGACCTTGTTGTTCGCCGAGTCGTAGGAGAACCCGGATACTATTGCAAGGTCGTAGAACGAAGTCCCGGCAGGGATGGGCACATCCACGGTAGCCGTACCCACAGCATCGCCAATGTTCATGACGGTGACCTGGTAGTTGATGATGTCGCCGGTCGCGGCTTGCGCTGGCGCGCTCATTGAACTCGGCCCCATATCCGGCGCGCCCACGTGGACAACCGCGCTGTCCTGCACGGGGGTCTCGGTGAGCGTTGCCGGAGCGCCATTGACCGTACCAGTGTGTTCCGCCATGAAGGAGGCCGTGTTGGTGATGTAATCTCCGGCGTTGACGCTGGTGGAGATGCCCACTGTCACGGTGATGGCAGCCGACGGAGAGTAGATGGGATGCGTGGTGCCGGGCAGACTGACATCATCCAGGAAGAAGATGAAGTAGGCGTTGCCCGTGCCGTGCCAGGCGACCTGAACGGTCTGGCCAGCGTAGGCCGACATGTCCACATTTACTTCGTGGTATGGCGGCAGGTTGGTGCAGTCCCACGTCCAGGCTTCGCCGTCGTTCATCATATCCCACAGCGTGCCAAGTTCGTTGCCGTTCTCGTCCAACACCACCAATTGCATGTTGTACGGGTCGGGCCACGTATCGCAGGTGCTGGGGTCATCCACACTTGTCGCCCAGAAGGTGAGGGTGTACGGGCCGCTGGCGTTCACATCAAACATCGGGCTGTACAGCCAGTCATCCCAGTTAGGACCGGCATCCCACCACAGGGCGGCCACGTTCGGGCCGGTGTGCCCGCCGCCAGAACCACTGGCGTCGTACACCTGCCAGGCCTCGCCGCCGGTGAAGTCTGCTACATCCCAGCCAGCCGGGAAACTCAGCGAAGCATCGAAACTCTCATCCGTAGCCGGGTACGAGACCGAGCCAAGCGGCAGGGTACCGGAGTACACCACACTGTTGGTGGCCGCGTCGTAGTAGGCGGATGGGTACATGTCAATGAAGCCAGGCGTGCAGGTTGTGTTGTTGGCCGTCAGGCTGACGTCGTCGATGTACCAGTACCAATCCCACCCTGGGGTGGCAAAGTGCCAGCGCAGGGTAACGATGTTGCCGGTGTAGGCATCCAGCGTGTAGGTGTAGGTGGTGCCGCCAGATGGCTCATCGGTGGTCTGGTAGTGGAAGTTCGTCCAGGTTGCACCGCCATCGGTGGAGATATCCACCCAGGCATCGCCGTTACCGGCGAAGTCCTGGAAGTTACTGTCGAAGACCAGAGTGGCGGTGGTCGCACTGGTCAGGTCGATAGGCGGTGACCACAGTTCGGTATCCATGCCACCGCCGAAGGCATCGGAATCCGCACCAGCGGCCTGCCCGTTAGCGCCTGGGGTGATGTTGCCGCGGCCCCAGTAGGTATTGGTGTTCCAGCCAGCGCCGGAATTGACCACCACCTGCCAGCCGGCCGGCGGCCAGGCGCCCTCGAAGCCCTCGTTCAACCCGCAGTACACTGTCGTATCGTACATGCCCAGGTTATCCGTCACGGTGATGAACTCCGTGCCAGTGGGCAGCGGGTCGTTCAGGTGGAAGACGGCAGCCGGGTCGCTCAGGTTGTACACATCCAACCTGTAGTCGATGGTGCTTCCGGGGAAGACAGTCGTCTGGTCCACCGATTTTTGCAGGAAGGCGCTTTCGGCCAGGCGCTGGATGGTGATGGGCACCTGTACCAGGATGGGCGCTTCAGGGATGCCGATGGCCAGGACGCCTTCGTAGGTATCCGGTGCCGTGACACCCTGGTAGTTGACCGTAAAGGTCACCGTATCGCCAGCGGCAACGCCGCCCGAAGGCAGACCGGTGATGGAGAAACCGTCGCCCTGTGCTACGGTCAGGGTCAGGTTGAAGTCCCCTGCCGGGCCAGACCAGTTGTTGATGCCCACCATCCAGATGCCGTCTTCAGGCTGGGTGATGTACACGTTCTCATTGGCCGTGCCGGTGGTGGATGCGCCGCGCTGTTCGCACGAGGCGCCCGTCGTGCCGCAGTAGAAGACGTACAGGTCGATGTCGCTGATGGTGGCACTGGATGTGGTGGCATCGATGTACAACGCGCCGTTGGTGACGAAGGCATACGTCCATTCGATGCTGTTGCTGCTCACGAAGTCAATCGGCTCGTTGGTGAAGACAGTGGGGGCAAACGGGCCAACCGCATCCGCAACCACGCCATTGACGGGCAACGTGGCTTTGAAGGAGGCCACGCCTACCTCACCGCTATCGGTGTAGGTCTGGATGTCGAAGGTGGATGGGGCTGTTTGCAAAGTACCGATGGTCTTGGTGAAGACCACGTCGAACTTGTCACCCTCGAACAGGACGTTATGCTGCAAGAACATGTGTAGACCGTCCTGCAACGGGGCAACCACCCAGTCTTCGTTGGCGCCGCTGGAGGTATCGAAGAGCCACACCCCG
>DAOTWV010000066.1:0-9251 GCA_034435695.1 Anaerolineales bacterium
GGGTCATCACTGGGGTCGGTGGTCGTGGCAACGACGACGCCATCCAGGCTGGCGGCGCGGCGCGTGCGCTCTACCACACGCACGAGCATGGGCTGTCCGCCGAGGTCTTGCAGCACTTTCCCCGGCAGGCGAGAGGAGGACATGCGGGCTTGAATGATGGCAAGGGTCATGGAATGGAGAATGGAGAATGAGGAATGGAGAATGGAGAATGAGGAATGGGGAATGGGGAATGAAGAATGGAGAATGCAGAATGCAGAACCGACCAGACGGCTAACAGCCACGGAAAAACACGGAATTGCACAGACTATCAGACCAGACGACTACCAGCCACGGAAAAACACGGAATTGCACGGACTTATCAGACCAGGCGACTACCAGACTAAAAGACTAACAGACTAAGCGACTAACCGACTACGCGATACGCCTCGAAAAGTTTGGGGAAGTTCTTGCGCCAGTCGGCGCGGGCCTCGGCGGTGCGGCGGGCGGCGCGTCCCATCTCCGGCAGACGGTCACGTACTTCGATAGCGTGCAGCATCTTCTCAGCCAGGTCTTGTACATCGCCATCCCGGAACCACCAGCCGTTCTCGCCGGGCGTGACCCATTCGCGGTTGCCGGGGATATCCGAGACCAGGGCGGGCGTTCCGCAGGCCATGGCTTCCAGCAAGGAAATGGAGGAGCCGTCACTGTGCGAGGCGCTCAGGTACAGGTCGGCCATGCGGTAGAAGCGCGGCAGGTCGGCATAGCGCGCCAGGCCGGGGAAGGTCACCTGTTCCATCACACCGCCGCGCAGGAAAATCTGGCGCAGTTCGGCGGCCATCGGGCCGTTACCAAGCATCACCAGGCGGACTTCAGGACGCTGACGGGCTACCCGCACAGAGGCCCGTGCCAGCACGTCCACGCCGTAGATGGGCGCCCAGCCGCGCGTCGAAAGGAGGGTAAAGGCTTCTGAGGGCGGCTTCGGCGCGGGGGTGAAATGCGTCAGGTCCACGCCCCAGGGGAAGGTGACGATACGCCGGGGATTCATGCCGTAGGCAACGGCCAGATTTCGGATGGTATCACAATCCCCAACGAAGGCCGCGCTGCGCCGCAGGGTGTAGCGGGTAACGAAGCGCATCCAGCGGGAGCGCGGGGCGTCCATCAGCAGGTCGTAGCCCCAGGAGACGGAGACCAGTTTGCGGGAGAAACCCGCCAGCGCGGTGAGAAAAGCCGCGGTCTGGATGGGGCCGGCGTGGATGACATCCGGCTGGAAGGTGCGGACGACCTTTTTGAGGGAGGCCGTCAACCGGGGTACGGCAGCCCACCGGAAGGGAGTCCGCCCCCCGGCCCAGGGAAGCAGGGTCACCCCGGCGGGGAGGGGACGGTCTTCCCGCGCCAGGCCGCGGTCTTCCAGGCGCAGGTAGCCCACCTCGTGCCCACTATCCGTCAGCGCCGAGAGGAAGCGGTGGTCGTGAGGGGTGTAGTCGCGGGAGAAGTAGAGGATACGTGTCAAGTGTCAGGTGCCAGGTGTCACGTGTGTTTTCGGGAGGCGCGTTTGTACTGGGCGGAACGCAAACCACCGGTCAAGGCTTTTACCTTGTTCGCCAGGGCGTAGAATTCATTGAAGGTCTCTTTGTCCAGATAACCGACATCCAGCGCCACGTAGAGCAAGGATTGGACTTCTACTGCAGAGCGGCGGGCGATTTCCAAAAAACGGGCAAATTCTACGGGGGACTCACAATCGAAGCCCTCAGCGATGTTTGCCATAACCGAGACGGCAGCACGTTGCAACTGGTCACGCAGGCCGAAATCGCGGGCAAATTGACCTTGCGTAGTCAAACGGTACACTTTGGTCGTGAGACGCCGCGCCTCCTGCCAGGCATGCAAGTCCTCAAACCGCTCCACCAATGTCATCACCGCCTCCTCTCACTTGATACATGACACGTGATACTTGATACATGACACGTGACACTTGATACATGACACGTGACACTTCACGCGATGTCCGTCCAGCGAATCTCCTTCCCAAAGGGCATATCCACGCGCGCTTTCTTGCCAATCACCTGCTCGGCTTCCCAGGGCTGGATTGCGCCGGGGACGTTGGGGCGCAGGGCTTCGAGCATGTCGGCGGTGATGGTTTCGCCGGCTTTGATGTCGCGGGCGGCGCGCAGGCAGCGGCGCTGCACCAGGTAGGTATCCTTTTCGTTATCGGCCACGTGCTTGTCGGGCGAACCGAGGGCGCGTTCAAGGGTGCGCACCTGTTCCACCATCTCTGCCCAGGCTTCGGGGTTCATGGCGAATTTGTGATCGGGGCCTTCGCGGTCGTTGTCGTCGGTGAAGTGCCGCTCGATGACGCGCGCCCCCAGGGCTACCGCGCCCACAATCGGCGCCGGACTATGGGTGTGGTCGGAAAGCCCCAGTACGGCATTGGGGAACATGGCCGCATAGGTCTTGAGCACGTTGAGGTGCAGGTGGTCGTAGTTTTCGGGGCTGGCGGTGTAGTTGGTGTTGCACTGCATGAGCACAATCTGGTCGGTGACCTGCATGACCATGCGCATGGCGCGCACCACATCGCTGATGTCGGAGGCGCCAGTGGCAATCAAAATGGGTTTGCCAAATTGCGCCATCTTCACCAGCCCATCGGGCCAGGACATCAACCCCGAACCAGCCTTGTAGGCCGGGACGTAGGGGTTGAGCATTTCGATGGCATCGTAATCGTAGGGTGAAGAGAAGTAGTGAATGCCGACTTTATCGCATTCTTCCTTGAGAATGGGCGTCCACTCGAAGGGGATGGACGCGTCCTGATAGACTTCAAAGACGCTCTTCTTCCAGGAGGCCTGATGCGAAAGTTGTCCGCCCAGCGATTTGAAGCCGTAATCGGAGACGATTTTGGGAGCGCGGAAATTCTGAAACTTGGCCGCATCTGCCCCGGCTTCTTTTGCCAGGCGAATCAGCAGTTTGGCGCGTTCCAGGTCGCCGTCGTGGTTGGCAGCGATGTCGGCAATGAAGTAGGTGGGGTGATTGAGGCCGATTTTGCGTCCAGCGATTTCGATTTCGGGAGAGGGGTAAGGATACATGGGAACCTCCGGGGAGAGGGAATGTGAGAAGGCGGGGAAACCGACCTGCCAACTATCGGCTCACCAGCCTCCGCAAAACCTGTGGATAACCTTGTTGATAAAGTGTGTAAAACCGTTCCAGCATGGGGGAAAACGCGGGGAGAGGATGCCCCAAATGTGTGGAAAGTTTGTGGGTATCCATCGTCAGGTTTGGGGCACGGCGAGCCGTCAGCCCGGCATCCTGCACACTGATGGGGGCAATCAGGTTCGCGTCCAGGCCAAAGCGGCGGGCAATGCGCACCCCAAAATCGTACTTGCTCAGGCATTCGCCAGCAAAGACGTGGTACAACCCGTGCAAGTCTTTTTCCAGCATCTCGATGAACAACCCGGCGATGGTATTCACCAGCAAAGGGCAAAAATACACGTCGGTGAACCCCTTGACGGGGTTGCCGGCCAGCAGGTTGTAGAGAAAGAATTCCGCCAGGCTGCGTTTTCCCGTCGGGCTGAAGCCAAACAGGTTGACGCGCGCCACGATGGCCTGCGGATATGCCGCGGCAACGGCCTGTTCACCCGCCAGTTTGGTGCGGGCGTACACGCTCAAGGGATTGGGGGTATCGGTTTCGGTGTAGTTGCCCTTCGTACCATCGAAGACCGCATCGGTGGAGACGTGCAACAGGCGCGCTCCGCCCTTCCGACACGCGCGTGCCAGAATCGCGGGAACTTCGCTATTCAGGCGCTGCGCCAGCGCCGGATTTCGCTCACAATCTTCCAGGTTCGCCAGCGCAGCGGTATGGATGACCCAGTCGGGATTGGTTTCCGCCAGCAGACGGTCAATCACGCCGGGCTGGGTCAAATCGGCCTGCACCACGGGGAACGGCGTCCCCTGCAGGCGGGTACGATGGACAACTCCCGTTACCCGATGGGCGGAGGCGGCTTCCAGGGACAGA
This sequence comes from Anaerolineales bacterium, assembly GCA_034435695.1. Classification (GTDB taxonomy): domain Bacteria; phylum Chloroflexota; class Anaerolineae; order Anaerolineales; family DRKV01; genus DRKV01. The sequence goes on from DAOTWV010000066.1 coordinate 3,980, forward strand.
TTCAGCCCCAGCAATCCGCTCGCCCCGGTGACGAGGAGTTTCATGTGTGTATCAGGTGTCAGGTGCCAGGTATCAGGTGTCAGGTGCTAGGTGTCAGGTGCCAGGTATCAGGCGGCAGGTGTCAGGCGTCGGCCATACGTGACACATGGCACTTGCCACGTGACACCTGCCACATGGCACTTGACACACATCACCCTTCCAGGGTTCCGTTACGATAGGCCTCTTCGAAAGGCGCGACCAGCGCCTGAATCTGCTCGATGCTCAGCCACTCCGGGTTTTCGGCGCTCGAATAGCGGAAACCATCGGTCACCGGTTTGCCGCGCTGCATCCAGTCGCCGCCAAACCAAAAGGCCTCCACCGGCAGCACGACGAACATATCGTCCAGTTCCACCGTGGAACGCGATTCGTCGCGCGAAACCAGCACTTCGTGCAACTTCTCGCCGGGACGGATGCCAATGGTCTTGATTTCCGCATCCGGGGCGATAGCGCGCGCCAGGTCTACAATCGTCGTGCTGGGGATTTTGGGCACGAAGACCTCGCCGCCCTGCATCTGCTCGATGCAGCGGATGACGAAGCGCACGCCCTGTTCCAGCGAAAGCCAGAAGCGTGTCATGCGCTCGTCCGTCACGGTCAACACACCCTTTTCACGCTGCCGCAAAAAGACGGGCACCACCGAACCGCGGCTGCCGACCACGTTGCCGTAACGCACACAACTGAAGCGCGTCGCCTTGCCAGCCGCATAGGCATTGGACTGCACGACGAGTTTCTCGGCAGCCAGTTTGGTAGCCCCATACAGATTGACGGGGTTGACCGCCTTATCGGTGCTGAGCGCCAGGACGCGCTCCACACCCGCATCCAGGGCGGCATCCACCACATTGGCACTGCCCAGGATGTTGGTCTTCACGGCTTCCATCGGGTTGTACTCACAGGCCGGCACCTGCTTGAGCGCCGCGGCATGCACCACAATGTCCACGCCCTGCATGGCACGGTACAGGCGCTCCTTGTCGCGCACATCACCGATGAAATAGCGCAGCGAAGGATGGTTGAACCCCTTCTGGCGCATCTCGTGCTGTTTGAGTTCATCGCGGCTATAGACGATGATTTTTGCCGGCTGCTGCTCATCCAGCAAAGCCCGGATGAACTTCTTGCCAAACGAACCGGTGCCGCCGGTTACCAGGACTGCTTTGTCTTTCCAGTTCATGAAAACTCCTCAGACATCTTTTCTGAAAATCACCAACGGATAAGCGCCGTGCTTCCCGAAAAAATGGGGAAAGCGTTCTTCCAGCCAAAAGAGCGCCCGCAAAAGCCAGCGGCCACCCAGCCAGGGATGAATGTAAAACCGCAGGGCGCTGGTGTTCACACTGCGCCAGACGCGAATTTCCAGCGGGAACAAGGTGCCGACATGCTGCAACAACCAGCGATAATCGTATTTATCGGCATAGGCGACCTGGAGATTTGCCTGCGCCGCGGCGCGTCCCGCTTTTTGGGGGGCTTGCCGTCCCTTCAGGCGGCGCGCCAGGGCACGGACTCCCTTTCGGGCGGCTTTGCGCACCCGAATGGGTACGTTCACCCAGCGGGAGAGCCGCGCCCATCCCCACCCGTTGACGGCCACTCCGCTGCCGCCGGGCTTGAGCACGCGATACAACTCCCCGTAGGCCCTGGGATGTTCCTCGCGCGGCAAGTGGTGAATGGTATGCAAGGATACCACGCCCTCAAACGCATCTGCCTTGAAAGGCAGGTTGGCGACATCGGCCACCACGTACAGGCCGTGTTCCCCGATGCGCTTGCGGGCTTCCTGCAGCGCCACAATCGAAATATCGGCGCACACCCGGTAGCGATACCCCTCCGAGTAGGTCAGGTAGGCAGGGTACTGAATAGGGCCAGAACCGGCATCCAGCAGGTACTTGCCTCGCGGGGGCAAATGCCGCTTGACGCGTAGATGGCACTTTTCGATGTATTCCCGTGAAACGGGACGCAGGTCTTCGTATTTGGCGTTCTGGTACACACCTTCGCTGACTTCTTTCCAGCCAACCTGGTCATAGAAGGCGCGCACCTGGGATTTTTCGTTCATGGGGTAGTCGGGTAGTCGTCTGGTCTGGTAGTCGCTTGGTCTGTTAGTCGGGTAGTCTGGTAGTCGCCTGGTCGTTTAGTCTGTTAGTCGCTTGGTCTGTTAGTCGCCTGGTCGCCTGGTCTGCATTCTGCATTCATCATTCTGCATTCTGCATTCCGTCTACCGTCCATTCTCGCGGCTCGCCCGTCAGGCAGGCGAAGGTATCCGCAAAGCGTTGCTGCCCTTCAGGGGAAAAGAAGCGTTCCAGCGGCCAGGCTTCCACATCTTTTTTGAGATGTACCAGATGCCACGGGAAGGGCATCGGGTAGTCGAAGAAAAAGCGCGAGGCATAGCGCCACGCCAGGTTTACCTGTTCTTCTGTCAGGCGGTATGCTTCTGGGTGCTGCAAGGCATCTTCGAGCGCGGCAAAGTACGCATCCCAGGTTTGGGGGTCGTGGGTGAAACCGCGATTACGGTAATGCGTCTGTCCAGCCACGATGACGGGTACACCGCTCATGGCCATTTCCATGCCCACGGTGGTGGTGTACACCAGCCCCAGGTCGGCAATCTGCACCAGGTCATAGGTGTTGACAGGGTCGCCAGCCTCCACCAGGTGAATGTGTTCTGGCATTTCCGGCAAGGCGGCACGCACCACTTCGGCGACCGAGGGGCCTTTGGTGTACTTTTCTCCAGGGTGAATGCGCACCACGAGTTGCGCCTGCGGCCACTCGACAAAAGCCCGTACCGTGCGCTGCAGCCATTCGGTCATGCTCTGGGAAAACACCTGCCGCCCCAACGTCAAACTGTCACCAATCACATTGGCGGCCAGCAACACCACCGGACGGGAATCCAGCCCCAGGGCGGCGCGGGCGCGCGCTCCACCCTCCGAGGGGACACCCTGCCAGCGGCGGGCGAAGTTCTCCCACAACGAACCTTTTTGCCGGGCAGTGAACAGTTCGCGCACACGCCGGGTTTCCGCGTCCGTCAGGGGAGTATCGCCCAGCGCAGCCCACAAGTCATCCGTTTCCTGCCGCATCACTTCGGCGTTCTGCGCAAACCAGATGCGGCCGCGCTGCTCGCCGAATTCATAGGTCACGGCGTCAATGCCCAGGTAGCGCGCCACCCGGTACACTGCCCCAAATTCCAGGATGCTGCCATTGGGAACGATGACCACATCCGGGCGGCTGTGTCCCAGGTAGGCCCATGCGGCCTGCGCCGCGTGCAGGTTGCGCTCCCTGCGCAGGCGGTAGAGGGCGCTTTGCGGGTCCACGTCCTCCACCTGGAGGGTGTACTGCACATCCTGCACGGTCAGGGTTTCCAGGTCGGCAAGCAGTGCAGGGGGCAGGGCCGCCTGAACCGCACCAGTAAACGAAACCACCTGCACCAGCGGCTCCGCGGCCTGCAAGATACTACGAGTATAGGCTTCCTGTCTGCGCAGGTCGAATTTTTGCAGCGGTTTTTGCCAGCGCGCGTAAGGCAAATATGCCAGGGTCACCTGGTGACCTAATCCAGCCAGCGCCATGCTCAAAAGGGAAGTGTGTAGCGTCCAGTAATTGAGCATGGAAAACACCAGGACGCGCCTTCCAGGCCGGGTACGCAGCGCGGATGCCTCTGCCTGGGCGCGCCAACGCGGCAATTGGCGGCGCAACACTTCCAGGTTGACGCCACCGGTTGGTCGGCCTCTCTGCCGCAGCATCCAGTAGGTTTCCGCGGTCAGGGGCATTTCTCCGAGAAGGGTTTTGAAGGCTGATTTGAACAAGGGTCGGGTAGTCACTTGGGCGGTTGGTCAGTTAGTCTGTTAGTCGCCTGGTCGGGTAGTCGTCTGGTCTGTTAGTCGCCTGGTCTGATAGTCCGTGCAATTCCGTGTTTTTCCGTGGCTGTTAGTCGCCTGGTCTGCATTCTGCATTCATCATTCTGCATTCCGTTTGGTCACCGGTGGTACGGTGTACGTGGTACAGGATACGTGGTACGGTGTACGTGGCACGGTGTACGTGGTACAGGGTACGGAGTACGAGGTACGGTCTACCGTCTACCGTCCACAGCCTGAATCTCCCAATCCAGGCGCGGGCGGACGGGACCGAGGCGGACTTCAGGCCATTGCATGCCCGGCGCACCGGCGGGGTCAATGGAAAACACGATGGCACGCTCATCCTGAAAATAACGGCGCACGCGGTAGGTGCTGGCGTTCACTCCAAAGACATAGCGGCCTTCGTTGAAAAAGTCAGCGGGCACCACACATCGGCTGATGTAACGACCGGCAGGGCGGGTTCCAAAGGCTTCGTACCGCGCCGGTTCATCGGTATCGAAAGAGGTGAAAATGGTCTCGCCCTGCATGGTGGAACAGTACACGCCCACGCGCAGGCCTTGTACCGGCTGCGCCAGTTCGTATTCGAACTCCAGGGTGAGCGGTTCAATGGAGCGCAGGGCGTTGGTGATGCGCCCATGCCCGTCGCGCAGGCGAAGCGCCAGCGGACGAAAGGGGTTGCCCGGCTCGAAATCACCATCCCAGGTGCGTTCACCGCTCTCGGCAAAACCGGAGGAGAGGTAATAATCCACCGCCTGCGCCGAAGGGGCGCGCAAGGCCAGTTTGCCGTGCTCCAGCACGATGGTTTCTTCGGTCAGGCGCAAAATGGCCGACATGTTATGGCTGACAAACAGCACCGTGCGCCCGGATTGCGCCACGTCACTCATCTTGCCCAGGCATTTGCGCTGAAATTCGGCATCCCCAACCGCCAGCACCTCATCCACGACCAGGATTTCCGGTTCCAGGTGAGCAGCAACGGCGAAGGCCAGGCGCAGGTACATGCCGCTGGAATAGCGCTTGACGGGGGTATCGATGAATTTCGCCACGCCCGCAAAATCTACGATTTCATCGAATTTGCGGTCAATCTCAGCACGCCGCATCCCCAGGATGGCGCCGTTGAGATAGATGTTCTCGCGCCCGGTCAATTCGGGATGGAAGCCAGTGCCGACCTCCAGCAGGGAACCAACCCGTCCGTGGATTTCGGCATACCCCGTCGTGGGTTCCGTTACCCGCGAGAGCACCTTGAGCAGGGTACTCTTCCCTGCCCCATTGTGCCCGATGACACCCAGCACCTGTCCCTGCCTGACATCGAAAGAAACGTCCTTCAAAGCCCAGAAGGATTCTTTGCCGCTTCCCGCGCCATAACGCAGACGGCGAATCGGCTCGCGCACGAAATCCACCAGCGTATCGCGCAGCGT
>DAOTWV010000067.1:0-3924 GCA_034435695.1 Anaerolineales bacterium
CAGGGGTAATCACACCGGAGCGCACCAGGTTTTCGGCGCGCGCCCAGTCTTCAGGGGTATCCAGGTCAATCCAGTCATCAGGGGAAAGCACGAAAGGCAGGATGGCTGTACCAGACATGGAATGTTTTTCAGTGATGGTATCGCTCCAGAAAGCGTCCATGTACCCGTTATGCCAGTACACCTGCGGGAGCGCCTGTCGCGGCATGTTGTAGGCTTCCGGCATACCAGGCACTTCTACCAGCGCACGCAGCAAGCCATCCGCACCAATACGGTACATTTTGAAGGGGTTTTGCGAGGGAGGGGATACCGAACGAATGGAATCCGCTTCCGGGTGTTCCAGCAACATGGCAACGGCCTGGTCAATGTGCCACACTTTGCGCAGCGGCGAAGTGGGGCGCAAATGCACAATCAGGTCGGGACGGTAATTTTCATGCTCTGCCAGCCAGGAGAGGGCATGTTCAAAGACCGGCAAATCGGGAGTTTCGTCCTGGGCCAGTTCTGCGGGACGAAGAAAAGGCACTTCAGCACCGTAATGACGGGCTACAGACGCAATCTCCTCGTCATCGGTAGAAACCAGAATGCGCGAGACCATCTGGGAGGCACGCGCCGCGGCAATAGACCAGGCAATCAACGGATGTCCGGCAAAGGGTCGGATGTTTTTACGGGGGATGGACTTGGAGCCCCCCCTCGCCGGAATAAGTGCCAGAATTTCAGTCATGGAAAAGTATCCCTTGCCTCCACTCGCACATCCCCTGCCCCATCCCAGAGGGGAAAGAGGCAGGGGATGAAAAGCAGAAAAATCGATGCACTCTGCGACATCTGCGGAGAAAGCAGCATCAAGGGATGCCTCTTACCTCCGTCTGACTGCGTGTACCACAGCCGTCCACCGGTCGGTCAGCCAACCAGAGGAACGGGAACAAGGGGGAAATTATGCTTCCTTGCCGTTTCGGCCGGGGTCGCGCAGGTAGCCCTGCTCAAGCAAGTAGGCGACAATCTTGCGAGCGTTGTCTTCAGGGGTCACGCCAACCGCCTGCAGGGTGATTTCGGGGTTCACGGGCGCTTCGTAGGGGTCATCGATGCCGGTAAAGCCTTTGATTTCCCCGCGGCGCGCCTTGGCATACAGACCCTTGACATCGCGGTCTTCGCACACTTCCAGGGGGGTATCCATGAAGACCTCGATGAAGTGGCCATTGCCAACCATTTCGCGTACCCGGTTGCGGGTGGCGCGGTACGGGCTGATGGCCGCGCATACCACACCGCCGCCATGCCGGACAATCTCGCCAGCCACAAAGCCGATGCGCAGAATGTTGGTATCCCGGTCTTCTTTGCTGAAGCCCAGGCCTTTGGAAAGGTGCGTGCGCACCACATCGCCATCCAGCACGGTGACCTGGCGGCCGTATTCCATCAGCATGGGGATAAGCGCCTGGGCGGTGGTGGATTTGCCCGACCCGCTCAGACCAGTGAACCAGATGCAAAAGCCCTGTTTGTGGCGCGGCGGGTGTGTCTCGGCCAGGATTTCGGCAGTCTCCGGGCGGGTGAACCACTCAGGCAGGTGTTTGCCTTTGGCCAGGTATTCCTCGCGCACCTGCGTACCGGAGATGGTGAGCACCTTCGCTCCTTCGGGCACTTTGTCAATCGCTTCGTAGCGGTCTTCTTCCGGCAGGTACACCATCCACTGGAAGGGCACCATCTTGACGCCGATTTCCTCCTCATGCTTCACCAGCAATTCCTGGGCGTCGTAGGGGCCGTAAATCGGCTTGCCATCGCTGCCTTTGCCGGGGCCGGCATGGTCGCGCCCCACGATGAAGTGGTTGGCGCCGTGGTTGCGGCGGATAATGGCATGCAGCAACGCCTCTTTCGGGCCGGCCATGCGCATCGCCAGCGGCAGCAGGCTCAACACCGTGCGGCTCTTATCGTAGTAGTTTTCGTACAAGGCTTTGTACACACGCACACGCGTGAAGTAGTCCACATCGCCGGGTTTGGTCAGCCCCACCACAGGGTGAATGAGCAGAGAACCGCCCACCTGTGCCGCGGCACGCTTGGTCAGTTCCTCATGCACGCGGTGCATGGGGTTACGCGTCTGGAAGGCCACCACATTGGCGTGCCCCAGTTCGTTCAACAGGGCGCGCACTTCCGCGGGGGTGTGCCGCAATTCGACGAAATCGGTGTATTTCGGCAACTCCACCACTTCCAGCGCCCCGGAGATGCATACCTCGCCCCAGGTCTGCATTTCGGCCACCAGCGGATGGGCATGGTCAGTGGTGCCGAGGGCAAGTTGCGCCTCGCGTTCGCGGTCCCACTCGAAGACCTCTTCGAGTTTCATGATGGCAATCACGTTGTTGCGGGCATCGCGCAGCACGATTTCATCGGCATCTTTGGGCAATTCGTCACGGTTGACAGTCAGGGTGATGGGCAGCGGCCACAGGGTGCCGTCGCTCAGGCGCATGGTTTCCAGCACGCTTTCGTAATCGGCTTTGCCCATGAAGCGGTCGAGGGGCGAGAAACCGCCGGTGGCAATCAGTTCCAGGTCGTGCAGGGCGCGCGCCGAAATCTGGATGGAAGGCAAATGGCTGGCGCGTTCCATGCGCGCCTGGCGTTCCGCGTCACTCTTGGGCAACAAATCAACCAGTTTACCGCCATAAGGGGCAATCAACACATCGGTTTTGGGGGTATCGGTCATGGGTCAGGTACTCCTTCAGAAAATGGTAGGGGGTAGAAAAATCAACAGGATGATGACGAGATTCCGGTGCAGCATCCAACACAAACGAGGGATTATAACAGGTACGCAGCCGGGTTTACCAGTTCGTATCCTTTTCGTAGCCCAATCGGATGAGTAAATCGCCGGCGACTTCCTTGAAAAGGGCTTTGTTGGCCTCCGTGAAGTGCTCGCGCCACCCCCCCGGTTTCCCCTTGCGATACGTGCCGGATTTCTTTGGTTGGATGGCGGCGTGCAGCGCCCGCAGGGATACCTCCCTCGGAGGCTGGTTCCGCCAACCGCGCTCCCCCAGGTAATCCAGAATCCGGTTGAAGGCCGCCTCCCGGTTGGTCTGCAAGTCTTCGAAACGCAGGCAGAGCACATCGGGTTGTTCCAGCCAGCCCAGGTACTTCTCGAAGCGCTGCCGCACGCTGGAATAGGGCAAATCAGGGTCATCCAGACCGCGGATGGCAACGTTGATGCGTTCCTCGAGGCTGGTCAGATTTTCGTTGTAGTAGCGGTGCATGGCGTGTTTGGGGTTCATATCGGTGGCGTAAAACACCGAGGAAACGACGGCATCGCGCGGGTCGCGGTACACGAAAATCGTGGCGCGCCCCGGCGCCGTCAGCGCATCAATGAAGGGCTGGTAACAGCCAACGTACCCGTAACCGATATCCCCGGAGCGCATCCGCCGGATGTTGCGCAGTACGGCGCTATCAGGCAGTTTGCGATTGTCTTCGGTACGGTTCACGGGCGGGAAGCCGCCATCCACAAAGGGGCCGATGCTCGTCAGCCCTTGCAGCACCTGGATGATGAGGTGCGAGCCGGATTTGGGGATGGCGTTCCCCAGTACGGCAGGGGCGCTCCACAGGGCGCGTGGCCCGCGGCGCAGCATCACCACGGCGCGGCGTCCCTGCCAGCGAATGCGTTTGAGGGTGTGTTTGAGTTCAGAATTCATACGTATCAAGTGTCAAGTATCACGTGTCACGTATCAAGTGTCACGTGTCACGTGTCAAGTGTCCAATCTGACGAGGTTTCATAGCGCCAGTCTATCAAGGCCTGGCCGGCTTCTTCTTGAAAGATTTGCACATCGCGCGGGGTGAACAGTTCACGCCAGGAGCCGCGCCTGCCTTTGCGAATGTTGGCGGCAATGGCATCGGCCTTTTGCTTTTGCCAGTCGGCATCCGGGTTGCGGTGCATTTCGGCATCCAGCAGGGCGGGGAGTTCTG
>DAOTWV010000068.1:0-13219 GCA_034435695.1 Anaerolineales bacterium
TGGGCCGCGTCCACCACCGGAAGGCTTGCCGCCAGGGGCGGCGTTGTGAAGGTGCGTGTTGGCGCTGAACCAACGATGACGGGAGTATAGCAAACCTTCCGAACTATGTCAATAGTTCGGAAGGTTTTTTGTAAAAAAAAAGCCGAAAGGCTTTTTTTGCTGTATTTCACCTTGGCTTGGTATCAGCCTTGCGGTAGATATGTACTTTTGGTGTGCCATCAGGATTAAATAGCGGGCGTCCGCGCATCCCGTATTTATGATAAATAGCGGAGCAATATGCGGCATCTGCTTCATCTAGCAGTATCTTTTGTCCATCCCTGCCAATTTGTGTAATAAGACCCCGCTGATACCATCCGTGGATTGTTGATGTGGGTACATTATACTTCCGGGCAGCTTCAGCAATACCAATACCTATTCCACGTAAGTTTGCGTGTTCCTTGTACTCCGGTAATGCTTCCTTGCCCAGTGCTGCATTCTCCATGTCTTTCTCATCAACCATAACTTCCCCATCGGGTGTAGTTATGGCGCTCAATTCCCCATCATCAATCAGACGCATCAGGCGGCTGGCATCTAATTGGTAGCGCTCCACGGCTTCGGCCAGTGGAATATAGCGTGGCAGTTCCCCGGTATCCTGCAGTGTTTTCTCGTCAACCATTACGTCTCCATCGGGCAATTGTGCTGCTGCTATCTTACCTGATTTGGCCAGCAGACGCAACTGGGCGGGGGTCAGGCCCAGCCGCCGTGCAGCGTCTTCGATGGGAATGTAGGTGGGGAGTGCCATTTGGTTCGCTCCTTAAACACAAAACGCCCGCGGGTCACACCCACGAGCATTTTGCGGCGGGTGCGACCCGCTCTTTTATGCTCTGTCGGGGCGAGAGGATTTGAACCTCCGACCTCTTCAACCCCATTGAAGCGCGCTAGCCGGACTGCGCCACGCCCCGATTTGAGCGCCCGTGATTATAGCGCAATCCCCCCGATATTGCAAGCAATTCGCAGCCCAATTTTCAGGAAATTCGTCACGCTCTCCACCTGACGCATTGTGTCAAAAATCACGAAACCGGTTCCTCTTGACCGCTTTTTCCGCCTTGTGATATGCTATCCCTACCGACCGGTCGGTAGAACCGCTCCCTCTCCCCACACAAACGACGTACCCCATGGACAAAGACCAGATTTTGGAAGCCGCCGCTCAGATTTTCAGCCTCAAGGGCTATCACGCGGCCTCCATGCAGGATATCGCCTCCGCCGTCAACCTGCAGAAGGCCAGCCTTTACCACCACATCGCCGGCAAACAGGAAATCCTGCTCGCCCTGCTCGATAAAGCCCTGGATGTGCTCATCGAGCGCCTCAGCGAAGTGGTCTCTCAACCCCTGCCGCCCGATGAGAAACTGCGCCGCGCTATCGCCTGCTACATGCAGACCCTGGCAGAAAACCGCGACCTGGCTTCCGTCCTGCTGCTCGAATATCGCTCCCTGCGCCCCGATTACCTGGCGCGGCACGTTCCCCGCCGTGACCGCTTCGAGCGCATCTGGCGCGACCTGATTGAAGACGGAATTCGCAGCGGACATTTTGCCTCCGTCTGCCGGGATACAGCCCTGGCGGCGCGCGCCCTGCTGGGCGTCATGAACTGGTCTATCTTCTGGTATCGCCCGGATGGCCCCCTGCCCATGCCCGCCATCGCCTCCGATTTTGCCGAACTCTTTCTCTCCGGCCTCCTCGTTCGGGAGCCAAACGATGGATAGCGACTCAATCCGTCTCTTTACCACCTCTCAGGGCGCACGGGTGGCGCAATTGCCCATCACCGCCTTCCCCGGTCTGCCTGCCTGGGTTTACCTCGTCATTGCGGGGGATTATCGCGTCCTGATTGATACCGGTTCCGGATTTGGCGACTGCAACCAGCAACTCCTCGCGGCCCTCGAAAAAGCCGACTCCCTTCTGGGGGGCGCGGGAATCCCCGAAAGCCTGACTCACATCCTGATTACCCACGGGCACATTGACCATTTTGGGGGGCTGCCCTTCCTGAGAAAGCACACCTCCGCCCTCGTGGGCGTCCACGAACTCGATTTACGGGTGCTCACCTGTTACGAAGAACGCCTCGCCCTGGTAGCCCGCCGCCTGAACGCCTTCCTCACCGAAGCCGGCGTACGTCCGGAACGCCGCGCCCAATTGCTGGAAATGTACCTGTTCGCCAAGCGCCTGGGCAGTTCCCAGCCGGTGGATTTCACCTACCAGCAAATCGGCATGCGCCTCGGCCCCTTCGAGATGCTGCACGTCCCCGGACATTCCGCCGGCCACGTCCTCATCCGCTTGCACGACATCCTCTTCAGCGGCGACCACATTCTGGAGGACATCAGTCCGCACCAGGCCCCGGAGCAATTGACGCTCTACACCGGCCTGGGGCACTACTTCGAATCGCTGGCGCGTGCCGCCGATTGGGCTGGCGATGTCCGCCTGGCGCTTGGCGGCCACAAAGAACCCATCACCGACCTGCGGGCACGCGTGCGTAACATCCGGCAACTGCACGAGGAACGCCTGCAAACCGTCCTGAAAGCCCTCTCCGAACCCCACACCATTGCGGAAGTCTCTAAAATCCTGTTTGGCAAAGTCAGCGGCTATCACGTCCTGTTGGCGCTGGAAGAGACCGGTGCACACATCGAGTACCTGTACCAGCGCGGTGCGCTGCGCATAGCCAATTATTCCGCTCTGGAAGAAGACCTTGTGCCGTTGCAGTACGTGATAGCGAAATGAAGGTGATAGACCGTGGACGGTGGACCACCAGCCACGGAAAACCACGGAATTGCACGGACTACCCGACTACCCGACTAAACGACTACCCGACCAGGCGACTACCAGACTACCAGACCAGACGACTAACCGACTAACAGACTAAACGACCAACAGACTACGCGACTAACCGACTACCAGACTACCCTCAAGGAGGCCCCTATGTACGCTTTTGAACCCTCTGAAGAGCAAAAAATGCTCATCGAAGTCGCACGGCGTTTTGCCGAAAGCGATGTGCGCCCCGTGGCGCGTGATGCCGAAGAAGGAGAGGATTTCTCCCCCGACCTGATTGAAAAAGGTTGGGAACTCGGTATCCTGCAAGCCTCGGTGCCGGAAGAGTACGGCGGATTTGGCGAATACTCCGCCGTCACCGGTGTGCTGGCGCTGGAAGAACTCGCCTGGGGTGACATGGCCGCCGCAATGGCTGTCATGGCTCCCGGCCTGTTTGCCATGCCCATCCTGCTGGCCGGCAACGAAGACCAGAAGAAGTCTTACCTGCCGCCCCTGCTGGAGGCCGAATGGCAGCCCTACACCGCCGCGCTGATTGAGCCGTACTTCGATTTCGACCCCGGCGCACTGCGCACCACTGCCGTCAAGGATGGCGATACCTGGGTGCTCAACGGCCAAAAGGTCAACGTCCCCTTCGCCAAAGAGGCCGAGGCTTTCATCGTCTATGCCGCTGTGGACGGACAAACCCAGGGCTTCATCGTGCCCGCCGAATTGGACGGCATCACCGTTGGCGAGCGCGGCAAACTCCTGGGAATCAACGCCCTGCCGAATTACCCGGTCACCTTCGAGAACGTCCGCGTTCCGTTGGGTAACCGTCTGGGCGGCGAGGAAGGCCACGACTTTGCCCCTGTGATTACCTCCGCACGGCTGGCGATGGCCGCAATTGGTCTGGGCGTGGCGCGTGCCGCCTTCGAGTATGCCCGCGACTATGCCAAAGAGCGCGAAGCCTTTGGGGTCAAGATTGCCCAAAAGCAGGCCGTCGCCTTCATGCTGGCCGAAATGGCTATCGAAATCGAAGCCATCCGCCTGCTGGTGTGGGAAGCCGCCTGGATGGTGGACAACAACCACCCGGACGCCTTCAAGCAGGCCTACCTGGCGCACACCGGCGCCAGCGACATGGCAATGATGGTCGGTGACCGTGCCGTACAGGTACTGGGCGGACACGGCTACATTCGGGAATATCCTGTTGAAATGTGGATGCGCAACGGACGCGGCATTGCCAACCTGTTGGGCATGGCGATGATTTAGGAGGCCGAAAATGATTGATTTCTCCACCCCCAAACCGATTCAAAAGCAAATGGTGGCGCTGCAAACCGTCGCCGAAAACATGATGCGCAGCGTTTCGCGCTATTACGATGAACACGAGCACGAGGTGCCGTGGGACTACATCAACTTCATGCACATGGCCATGCGCCAGACCGGTGCGGGGTCTCTGGCACCCAAAGACAAGAAATCCGACGACGGCGAAAAGAAAAAGCACCCGCCGATTGGGTATCAATCGCTGGCCTTCATGCTGGAGATGCTTTCCTGGGGCGATGTGGGCATGTACCTGGTGACCCCCGGCGGCGGTCTGGGGGCAGCCGCAGTGGAAGCCACCGGTACCCCGGAACAAAAGGAGCGTTTCCTGTCGCGCTTCAAGGAAGAAAAGCCCACCTTTGCCGCTATGGCGATGACCGAACCGCACTGCGGCTCGGATACCGCAGCCATCCGCACCACTGCCGTGCTCGATAAAGAAACCAACGAGTGGGTGCTCAACGGCGAGAAAATCTTTGTCACCGCCGGCCACAAATCCCTCGAACTCAGCAACGGCTTCGTGGTCGTGTGGGCAACCATTGACCCCTCGGCGGGACGCGCCGGCATGCGTCCCTTCGTCGTCGAAGCCGGCACCCCCGGCATCAAGGTCGCCAAACTGGAACACAAAATGGGTATCCGCGTCAGCGATACGGCTGCCCTGGTGCTGCAGGATTGCCGCGTACCCTACGAGAACATCCTGGGGAGCGCCGAAGTCGTCAAGAAGAAGGCCACCACCAAAGGTTTCAAGGGCGCCATGGCAACCTTCGACGCCACCCGCCCCTTGATTGCAGCCACCGGCGTCGGCGTGGCACGCGCCACCCTGGAACTGTTGAAGGAAACCCTCGCCCAGCAGGGTGTGGAAATCCGCTATGGCCTGCCGCGCAACAAACTGACCAACATCGAGCGCGAAATCATCGACATGGAAGTCATGCTGCGCTCCACCTGGCTGTTGACCATCAAGGCCGTGTGGATGGCCGACAACCGCAAACCCAACTCCAAAGAAGCCTCCATGGCCAAGGTGCGTGCCGGGGATATCGTCACAAAAATCACCCAGCGCGCCGTGGAACTCATGGGGCCGATTGGGTACTCGCGGGAACACTTCTTCGAAAAGTGGCTGCGCGATGCCAAGATTACCGACATCTACGAGGGCACCGGCCAAATCAACCGCCTGATTGTGGCCCGTAACATCCTGGGCTACCGCGGCAGCCAGTTGCGCTAAGTGCCTCTGACATGGGGGGATGCCTGCTGTTGGAGGCAGGTACCCCCTTTCTCCCCTCGTATCCACAGGGACTTCACCAGTCCCGCAAAACACAGGAGTACAAATCATGCGTAAGCGGAAGATTGGCATCCTGACTGGCGGCGGCGATGTGCCGGGCTTGAACGTAGCCATCAAAGCCGTGGTCAGGCGTGCCCAGGACAAGGATATCGAAGTGGTGGGGTTACGCCGGGGCTGGCTCTCAGTTGTGGCGATTGACCTGAACAATCCGGAAAGCATCGAGACCTTTGTCGAGCCGCTTACCCCTGCCCGTGTGCGCACCATCGACCGTACCGGCGGCACCACGCTGCACACCTCGCGCACCAACCCGGCCAACATCCGGCCTGCGGACGTGCCTGCGCACATCGCCGAGAGCGACCAACTCCCTACGGAGAGCGGTACGGTGGATGTCACCCCACACGCTCTCAAAGTCCTGGAAGCCCTGGAACTGGATGCCCTGATTGCTATCGGCGGGGACGACACCCTGAGTTACGCTGCCCGCCTGCACCAGGAGGGCTTTCAGGTGGTTGCCATCCCCAAGACGATGGACAACGACGTGTTTGGCACCGATTACTGCATCGGTTTCTCGACGGCGGTGTCCCGCTCCATAGATGCCATCACCTCCCTGCGTACCTCGGTTGGTTCCCATGAACGCATTGGCATCGTCGAATTGTTTGGGCGCAATTCCGGAGAAACCTCGCTCTTCGCAGCCTACCTGGCAGATGTAGACCGTGCCATTGTCTCGGAAGTGCCCTTCGACATCCAGCGTCTGACCGATTTCCTGGTGCAGGACCGCAACAGCAACCCCTCGCATTACGCCATCATGACCATCTCGGAAGGGGCGACCATGATTGGCGGGCAAATTGTGGAAAGCGGCGAAGCAGATGCGTATGGTCACCGCAAACTGGGCGGCATCGGTCAAATCGTGGCCGAAGAGATTCGCGCCCGCACCGGCCTGCACACCATGTACCTGCAGCCTGCCTACCTGATGCGTTCCGGTGCCCCCGATGCCCTCGACCGCATGGTGGCGCGTTCCTTTGGCAACCTGGCCCTTGACCAGGTGGCGATGGGGCATACCGGGCGCATGGTAGCCCTCCAGCAGGGCATCTACACTACCGTCCCCCTGGAAATGGTGGTTTCTGGAAAGAAAACCCTGGATGTGACCGCCTATTACGATGCCGCACAATACCGCCCCAAAGTGCGCGATGTGCTCGGCAAACCCATGTTCCTTTACTAACAGTACAAAATGCGGATGCGACGCATGGCACGCTGTCGCCCCGCAGACTGCACTTTACACGCAACACCCGCACCCCACAGGAGGTACCATGAAATACAAAATTCACAACGCCGTGGTGATTGGCGCCGGCACGATGGGGGCTGCTATCGCTGCCCACCTTGCCAACGCCGGTGTCCCCGTCACCTTGCTGGACATCGTGCCCCGCAAATTGACCCCCGAACAGGAAGCCAAAGGGTTGACGCTGGAAGACCCGCAGGTGCGCAACAGCATCGTGCAGGGCGGCCTGGAACGGGCGCTCAAGTCCCGTCCGGCCAGTTTCATCAGCAAGGCGCACGCCGCCCTGGTCACCGTCGGCAACCTGGAAGATGACCTCGAAGCCGCCATGCGCAGCGCCGATTGGGTCATCGAGGCCATCATCGAAAACCTGGAAATCAAGCGCAGCCTGATGGAACGCCTGGATGCCCTGCGGCAGCCGCACACCATCATCTCATCCAACACTTCCGGCATTCCGCTGGCCTCCATCGCCGAAGGCCGCTCGGAGGGCTTTCGCCAGCACTTCCTGGGGACGCACTTCTTCAACCCGCCGCGCTACCTCAAATTGCTGGAAATCATCCCCACCCCCGATACGCTGCCCGAAGTCGTGCGCTTCATCTCCCACTTCGGCGAATACCGCCTGGGCAAGGGCATCGTCCCCTGCAAGGACACCCCCAACTTCATCGGTAACCGCATGGCCTTTGGCAGCGGCGCCTTCGCCCTGCACTACATCGTCGAAAACGGCTACACGGTCGAAGAAGTGGATGCCATCACCGGGCCGTTGATTGGCCGCCCGAAGACCGCCACCTTCCGCCTGATGGACCTGGTGGGCATTGACGTGTGGGATTACGTCGGGCGCAACCTGGCGAAGGCCATCCCGCACGACAAAATGGCCATGCCCTACCTGGAATCCGAAGCCGCCAACGGCCTGATTCGCTTCATGATTGAGCAGGGCTGGCTGGGCAACAAGACCAAAGTCGGCTTTTACAAGCAGGTCAAGGTCGAGGGCAAGAAGCAGTTTTGGCCGCTCAACCTGCAAACCCGCGAGCACGAAGCGCCCCAAAAACCGCGTTTTGAGACCATCGGCAAGGCGCGCAAAATCGAAGACCTGGGAGAACGCCTCACATTCCTCCTGCAGGCCGAAGACCGCGTCGGCGACCTGGTGCGTGCCCTGACGTATCAGTCGCTGGCCTACGCTTCCGCCGTCATTCCCGAAATCGCCGATACCCCCAAACCCATCGATGACGCCATGCGCTGGGGCTTTGCCCACGAAGCCGGCCCCTTCGAGACCTGGGATATGCTGGGGGTAGCGGAAACCGCCCAAAAGATGAAGGAAGCGGGCTTCGCCCCCGCCCCCTGGGTGGACGAGATGCTCGCCGCCGGAATTACCTCCTTCTACCAGTACGAAGGCACGCGCCGGGTAGGGGTGTACGCCCCCGCCCAAAAGGGGTACCAGCCCTTCGAGGCCTCCCCGATGACCATCATCCTCAAGGACGAGAAAGCCGCGGGGAAAGTCATCGCCGAGAACCCCGGTGCTACCCTGGTGGATTTGGGCGATGGCGTGGCCTGCGTGGAATTCCACACCAAGATGAACGCCCTCGATGACGACATCTTCAACATGCTCATCGAGGCCATGGACCGCGCAGAAACCGGCTTCGAGGGCCTGGTGATTGGCAACGATGCCGATAACTTCAGCGCCGGCGCCAACCTCTTCATGGTCGTCATGGCCGCCAAGATGGGCGCCTGGGACCAGTTGGATGAGGCCATCCGCAAACTGCAAAACCTGAACATGCGCATGCGCTACTTCCCGAAACCGGTTGTGGTTGCCCCTGCCGGGCTGGCGTTGGGCGGCGGCGCAGAAATCACCATGCACGGCAGCCGTGTGGTAGCCTCCGTCGAACTCTACACCGGTCTGGTGGAAGTAGGTGCGGGCGTCATCCCCGCTGGCGGCGGCACCAAAGAGATGGTGCGGCGTTTGCTCAACCCCGTCATGCGCACCAAGAACGCCGACCCGCTGCCGCACTTGCAGCGCATCTTCGAGCAGGTCGGCATGGCGCAGGTGGCTACCAGCGCCGCCGAAGCCCGCGAGATGGGCATCCTCAGCCCCGCCGACCGCATCGTCTTCAACCGCAGCCACCTGCTGGCCGAAGCCAAACGCGAGGTGCTGCACATGGCCGCCGCTGGCTATGCTCCTCCGGTGCCCGAAAAACTGTATGCCGCCGGACGCGACCAACTGGCCGCCCTGCAGGTGGGCATCTACATGCTCAAAGAAGCCAAACAAATCACCGAGTACGAGGCCCACATTGCCAACAAACTGGCCTTCGTAATGACCGGCGGCGACCTGAGCAAGGGCACCTGGGCTGATGAACAGTACTTCCTCGACCTGGAGCGCGAAGCCTTCCTGTCTCTGTGTGGCGAGGAAAAGACCCAGCAGCGCATGCAGCACCTGCTGGAGACCGGAAAACCGTTGCGGAACTAAAGGAGTATCCCATGACTATTTCATCCTCTCGCGAACCCGTCATCGTTGCCGCGGCGCGTACCGCTGTCGGTAAGGCCCGGCGCGGCTCTCTGGCGACCACCCGCCCCGAAGAGATGATGTCCGCTGTTATCCGCGAGTTGCTCAACCGCGCCCCAGGCCTTGACCCTGCTGAGATTGAAGACTTCGTTCTGGGGTGCGCCTTCCCCGAAGGGCAGCAAGGCATGAACATGGCCCGTCTGGTGGGGTTGAAGGCTGGTCTGCCCGAATCCGTGCCCGCCGAAACCATCAACCGCTTCTGCTCCTCCGGCTTGCAGAGCATCGCGCACATTGCCTACGCCATCATGAGCGGCCAAATCGAAGTTGGCCTGGCGGGCGGCGTGGAATCCATGAGCATGGTTCCCATGACCGGCTTCCACTTCGCCCCCGACCCGCAACTGGCAGCCGAATACCCGCGCTACTTCACCAACATGGGGTTGACCGCCGAGAACGTGGCCGAAAAGTACGGCGTCTCCCGTCAGGCGCAGGATGAATTCGCCCTGCGCAGTAACCAGTTGGCTGCCGAAGCCGTCAATTCTGGCCGTTTCGATGAGGAAATCGTCCCCCTTGAGGTGGAAACCACCACCCTGGGGCCGGATGACCGTCCCGTCAAGCGCACCTTCACCTTTGCCCGCGACGAGGGGCCGCGCGCCGACACCAGCCTGGAAGCCCTCGCCCGCCTGCGCGCCGTCTTCAAGCAGGGCGGCACCGTGACCGCTGGTAACTCCTCCCAGATGTCCGATGGTGCCGCTGGCGTGATTGTCATGTCGCGGGCGCGTGCCGAGGCCCTGGGGCTGAAACCGCTGGCGCGCTTCATCTCCTTTGCCGTGGGCGGCGTCCCGCCGGAATTGATGGGCATCGGCCCGGTCAAGGCCATCCCCAAGGCGCTCAAACTGGCCGGTCTCTCGCTGGACGACATTGACCTCATCGAGTTGAACGAAGCCTTTGCCGCACAGAGCGTTGCCGTGGTGCGTGAACTGGGCATTGACCTGGACAAAGTCAACGTCAACGGCGGCGCAATTGCCCTCGGTCACCCCCTGGGCTGCACCGGCTCCAAACTGACTACCCAGGTCATCTACGAAATGCGACGGCGCAATGCCCGCTATGGCATGGTTACCATGTGCATTGGCGGCGGCATGGGCGCAGCCGGTATCTTCGAGAACCTGCAATAAGCATTTGCCAAAACGGGTGGGAGCCGCACACGGCCTCCCACCCCTCTCCTCATCCCTTTTATCCCTTTCATCTGTGGTACCCCTTTCATCCGTGGTACCCCTTCCATCCCTTTCATCTGTGGTACCCCTTCCATCCCTTTCATCCGTGGTACCCCCTTCCATCCCTTTCATCCGTGGTACCCCCTTCCATCCCTTTCATCTGTGGTACCCCCTTTCATCCCTTTCATCTGTGGTTTATGGAGAATAACATGAGCGAATACACCCCCCGACAACTCGTCTTCAATCACGAAAAAGCCTTCCAACCCGAAAAAGCCGCTGGCGTCGAAGCCGTCATCCAATACCACCTCACTGGCGAGGGCGGCGGCGACTTCATCGTCACCATTGCCGATGGCAAGTGTACGGTCACCGAAGGCGTGGCCGAAAACCCCAAAATGACCCTGACAGCCGACGCCGAAGACTTCAAAAACGTCCTGCTCGGCAACCTGAACGGCATGAAAGCCTTCATGGATGGCAAACTCAAACTCAAGGGCGACCTCAACATGGCGATGAAACTGACCAGTTTCTTCAAAATGGGCTGAAGTGTGGTATACTGCGGTGCGCCCTCTTCTGGAGGGTTTCACCGGTAGCAACGCATACGCCCCTGTGGTGTGGAAAGGTCTTGCCGGAAGGCAAGGCCTTTTTTCATGCGTCCATTCCGCACCGCAGCGAGCCAGAATACGATTTCCAGACCTCGTATGTGCTCTCTGTTGTGCATACGAGGTTTTTTTTGATGAACACATTTGCTTCGCTCGGCCTGCGGGCCGAAATTTTACGCGCCCTGAACGACCTGGGCTACGAAACCCCCACCCCCATCCAATCGGCTGTCATCCCCCTGCTGCTCTCCGGCCACGACGTCATCGGGCAGGCACAAACCGGCACCGGCAAGACCGCGGCCTTCATCCTGCCCATCTTGCAGCACCTGAACCCCGAAGCCGGGCGTCCCCAGGCGCTGGTGCTGGCCCCCACGCGGGAACTGGCCTTGCAGGTGGCGCGCGCCGCCCAGGGGTATGGCGCGCACATGGGGGTGCGTGTCCTCTCCGTCTATGGCGGGCAGCCCTACGGCCCGCAAATCCGCCAACTGAAACAGGGCGTCCACCTGCTGGTGGGCACCCCCGGCCGCATGCTGGACCTGCTGCGCAAGAACCTGCTCGACCTGAGCGAACTGCGCACCCTGGTGCTGGATGAAGCCGATGAGATGCTCAGCATGGGCTTCATCGAAGATATCGAAGCCATTCTGGCCGCCGCGCCTGCAGAACGGCAGAGCGCGCTTTTCTCGGCCACCATGCCGCCCCCCATCCGCCGCCTGGCCGACCGCTACCTGCGGCAGCCCCAGGTGGTTGCCATCGAACACAAACAGCGCACCGTAGAGGCCATTGAGCAGCGCGTCTACTTCGTCCACAACGAAGACAAACTCGCCGCCCTGCTGCGCCTGCTGGAAACCGAAGAAACCGATAGCGCCCTGATTTTCGCCCGCACGCGTGCCGATACCGGCACCCTCGCCAACGCCCTCACCAGCCGCGGCATCCCTGCCGAAGCCCTGAACGGCGATTTGAGTCAGGATGCCCGCGAACGCGTCCTGCGGCGCTTCAAGGGGCGCAAAATCTCCGTCCTGGTTGCCACCGATGTGGCTGCCCGCGGCCTGGATATCGACCACATCTCGCACGTCATCAACTACGATTTGCCTGATAACCCCGAAGTGTACGTGCATCGCATTGGACGCACGGGGCGCGCCGGGCGCAGTGGGGTAGCCATTACCCTGGCTGCTCCCCGCGAGCGCGGCCGCGTGCGCCGCATCGAGGGCTACACCCGGCAGCGCATGACGCACACCCCCTTGCCGACCATCGAAGAAATGCACATCCGGCGCAACACCCGCTTTTTGGAGCGCCTGAAAGTATGGCTGCGCCGCGGGCGCGGCGTGAAAGAACGCGAGATGGTGGAAAGCATGGTAGCCGAAGGGCATGACCCTGTGGATATCGCGGTCGCGGCGCTCAAGATGGCGCGCGGCGCCGAAAAAGCGCTGCCGCTTACCCCCATTGCCGAAGTCAACCTGGAACGCGGCCCGCGGCGGGCGCGTGCATCCCGTGAAAAACGCCGCACCCCGCGGGGAACCCGGAGTGCCTCCCACGAACGCGGCATGGTACGGCTGGTCTTCAGTGCCGGCCGTCAACAGGGCATCCGCCCCGCCGACGTGGTTGGCACCATTGCGCACCACGCCGACATCCCCGGCCGCGCCATTGGCGCCATCCACATCCGTGATTCGCACACCCTGGTGGATGTACCGGAGCAGTTCGCCGCCCAGGTGCTGGCGCAGAACGGACGCTACCGTGTGCGCAAACAAAACGTTGCCATCGAGCGCGCCTGAAGCTGAGTGGATACGCCGTACCCCCCTGTGGGGCAGGTGACGGCATTGTGCGCTCGATGTGTAGGACAAGGCTCAGCCTTGTCCCACAGGCCTTGGCCAGGGTATTCCAGAGGGGATTTTATAGCCTCGATTGACACAGCCTTTTATCAAAAAAGGCCGAACTTCAGGGTAGGTGGAGGCATTGCCTTCGCCTGCCCGTTTTTTTTTTATCCCCAGCCGAACAGCACCGCCACCAGCAGCAAGGCATGCGCAATTCCCGATACATACGTGCTCTTGCCGATGTGCCGCACCAGCCCCAGAAGCAGCCCCGTGATGATAACCTGCACTTCTCTGGAAAGCCACATTTGGGGCGTGGCATGCCAGACCTGCGCGTAGTAAAAATCGTTGGGCAGGTGGCGCAGCGCAAACAGCGCCGCCCCTGCCAGGATACCGGCCCAGGTGTTGTAGCGCTTCCCGATTTGCGTCTGTATCAGCCCGCGAAACATGCTCTCTTCGCCGGCAACGGTGAGCAACACAAATCCCA
>DAOTWV010000069.1:0-3510 GCA_034435695.1 Anaerolineales bacterium
TTCCGTGGCTCTTGGCTCGCGGTATGTGCTATAATTTTTACACGTCAATAGTCCAATTACTCTATAGGAACATCCCCCTATGCAATCTTCCCCATCCATCGAAGAATTCGACACCCTCTCCATAGACCTGCGGCGCTACTTCGCCCTGCTGGTGCACTGGGCCTGGCTCATCATCCTGGCGGTGGTGCTTTCTGGTGCGGCGGCCTACCTGATCAGCAGCCAGATGACGCCGGTTTACCAGGCCACTACCGCCATCCTCATCAACCAGGCGCCTTCCACTCGCTCTTCCGATTACGCCTCCCTCCTGACCAGCGAGCGCCTTACCCAGACTTATTCCCAACTCTTGACCAAACGTCCTGTCCTGCAGGGTGTCGTGGATGCCTTGCAACAGGACTATAACGTCCTCATCGACATCGAAGACTTGAATGGGGCCATCGACGTCAATCCAGTGCAAGATACGCAAATCATCGAAATCAAGGTGCGGCATACCAATCCCGTTCTGGCAGCCCAAATTGCCAATGAACTGGTGGCCGTTTTCTCGCGCACCATTCAAGACACCCAAAGCGCCCGCTACGCAGAAACCAAGAACAGTTTGCAGCAGCAACTGGAAGACCTCGGTCAGCGCATCGAAGCCGATTCCCTTGCCCTGCAGAACCTGGACAATTCCCCCGAAGCCCAGGCCGAGCGCAACCGCCTGGAAACCCAACTCAACCAAAATCGCCAGTTGTACGCCTCCCTGCTGCAGACCTTCGAGCAGGTGCGTCTGGCGGAAGCCGAAAGCATCTCCACCGTCATTCAGGCCGACCCGGCAACCATACCGGAGCGTCCCATCAGCCCTAAAGTGTTACAAAACACCCTGCTGGCTGCCATCGTTGGCGGGATGCTGGCCGTTGGCGGTATCTTCCTTGTCGAAGCCTTGGACGACACCGTCAAAACCCCCGATGACGTGACGCGCGTGACCGGATTGCCCGTACTGGGCGTGGTAGCCGAACACGATACCGGCAAAGGAGACCTGATTACCGTCAGCCAGCCGCGTTCTCCCGTGGCAGAAGCCTTTCGCTCCCTGCGCACCAACATCCAGTTTGCCAGTGTGGACCACCCTGTACAAACCCTGCTGGTCACCAGCGCCCTGCCTTCGGAAGGCAAATCCACGGTTGCTGCCAACCTGGCCGTCGCCCTGGCGCAAAGCGGAAAGAAAGTGGTGCTTTTGGAAGCCGACCTGCGCCGCCCCAGTGTGCACCGCTACCTGAAAGTCCCCAACCGCCTGGGTTTGAGCGCCATGTTCGTGCAAACCCAGGTGTATCTGGATGGCAATCTGCAGGGTACGCGTGTCCCCAACCTGAAGGTACTCACCGCTGGTGACCTGCCGCCCAACCCATCAGAATTGCTTGGTTCCGAGCGCATGTACGCTATCATTCGGCAGGTGAAAGAACAGGCCGACCTCCTCGTGCTGGATACCCCGCCTGTCATGGCCGTGACTGATGCGGTGGTGCTATCCCCGCGGGTAGATGGCGTCTTGCTGGTGGTCAAACCGGGCAGCACCAAACTCTCCGCCTTGCAAACTGCCATCGAGCAACTGCAGCGGGTCGGTGCAAAGGTGCTGGGCGTCGTCTTCAACGGCGTACAACTCAAAGGATACCGCTACCGCTATTACAGCAGTTCGTACTACTACTACGGCTACCACGAATACTACGGCTCAGAAGGCAAAAAGAAAAAGAAACGCCGCCCTCGCCGTGTAAAGGAAGGCGCAGCCCCCACTTCGCAACAGCGTTGACGATAGCCTGACGATGACCTTCCCTGAAGACGTTGTTTCCCTGGACGCGTGCCCTCGCCTCGGTTCCACCGTGGATGAGGACACGCGTTTTGCCTATCCCAGCGAAGGCAACCGCTGTTACGCGCTGGATGAGCCGGAGCGTATTGCATTCCCTTACCAGCAGGGATACTGCCTGGGGAAGAACCACCAGGATTGCCCGCTCTTTCAGGGTACAACGCACAAAATGCCGCCAGAAGCACGCTGGCAGGGGCGCGAAACCCCTTTGTCCGTTCCTGGCTTGCATTGGGGCTGGCTGCTGACCCTGTTTGTGATTCTCGCCCTGCTGGGGGGCGGCGCATGGCTGTTCACCCACCCCGCTGCACCCGCGGTGACCGTATCCCCCTTCCCCGCTTTGGCCTTGCAGCCGACGGATACCGCCACGCCAGCCCCCTCACCCACGGCCACGCTTCTGCCGCAGCCGGCGGGCATACGCACCACACCTTCTCCCACCCTCCCCCCTACGGAGACCTTTACGCCCGCCCCGCCCACTCCCGGCCCTGGGCTGGAAACCCCCTTTGGCCCGCAACGCGCCTTCCTGGTGCACAAAGTGCGTGTGGGGGAGAGCCTGACGGCCATCGCAGAACAGTACGCAACCAGCGTGGATGTCCTGCGGGCAACCAACGTCTTTGTGCCGGGTGCGACTCTGTGGGCTGGGCAGACGCTGGTGGTCATGCCGGGCGTGGTGGAAGTGCCAGCGGACGCTCAGCCGTTGTTGCCTGTGTACGTGGAACGTGATACCACCATTGCGGCGCTGGCCGGGCAATACGCTGTGGACGCTTCCGCCTTGCGGAAACTCAATGCCTTTGGGGCGGGAGATATCATCCCTGGCGGACGCTGGGTGCTTGTCCCACAAGGGGGGTGACCCCTGGTGATTGTGGGCCGCGCGTGGAGTTCCCAACGCGCGGCTTTCGTGTTTAACCCTCAGGCAGGGTGAGACTCCATGCGATGCCGTCCGGTCTCTTCCCGCCTGCAACTTTTCTCCTCTCTCACCTTGCAGACTTCCAGATTTTCTCTCCTCGACCTCGAAATATTTATCGTTGGCGGCCTGACAGCAGGCACGTTCCTTTCGGCGCGCCTGTTGCCCTGGCCGTTTGTGGCTTTTACCCTGTTTACTGCCTTGCGCCTGGTGAGCAAACGCAGGCTGAGCGCGCGCACCCCGCTTGACCCGGCCATCCTGCTGCTGGCGTTGATGATGCCCGTTACCCTGTGGGCTACGCCGTTACCGGAGGTCACCATCCCGCAAGTCTGGCGCTTGCTGGATGGGATAGCCCTGTACTACGCTACCGTCAACTGGGGCGGCGCATACCCCGCTCGACTGCATTGGCTGGTGCGCGGCGCGTTGCTGGCCGCGCTTGGCATTGCCGCCACTGCACCCTTCAGCGTGACGTGGAGCGCTTCCAAATTGCCTTTCATCCCCGCCGGCGTGTACCAGCGCTTCAGCGTCCTGGTATCGGATACCGTGCACCCGAATGTGATGGGGGGATACATGGCATTGTTCCTGCCGCTGGCTGTGGCTATGCTGCTTTTTGCGTGGGATAAACTGCGTTGGTGGGAGCGGCTGGCTGCCTTGCTGGTTATCGCTGCGCTGGGAGGCGTCTTGCTGTTGACCAAATCCCGCGGGGCGTGGATGGGAACCGCGCTGGCGCTGGGATTGCTGCTCGTGTTGCGCTGGCGCTGGTGGGGAGTGGGCGCGGCGC
>DAOTWV010000070.1:0-15802 GCA_034435695.1 Anaerolineales bacterium
CCCCTCGCCGGGACGGATGCGTACCGTGCCGCGCCCGTGACGCAGCCATACCCGCCCGTCGGCGGGCAGTTCACATACAAGGGTTTCCGTAAGTTCGTTCATCCTGTCTCCTTGCACACTTGCACTTTTTCCCTCACCCTATCCCTCTCCCTCAGGGAGATGGGAGGCTTGCGCTTTTCTCTCTTCCTGTGGATGTTCGCAAAAATTGGTCGAGAGACAGCCTTTGAGTTGAAGTCGGTATTGTAGGACAGGCCTTTGGCCTGTCTGCGCAAGGCGAAGCCTTGCGCTACATTCACCCTGGCCGGTTCCCTGCGGGCGAGGGGACTCACTCGATGAAAATCTCCACGTGGTCGCCGTCTTCTTCGTCAACCACATCCACGATTTTCCCCAGTGCGCCGCTTTGCAGCATCTCGCTCAACTGCGAAAGGTCAATATCGGCCACTTCGGGGGCAAACTGCGCCCCGATTTGCAGCCCCCAATCCATCAACCCCAGGGGGATGTTGATGCTGGCTTTGGCGCGGCCGCTCTTGACATCGCTGACGCGCACCCGAAACCAGCGTCCCTGCAAGCCGCGGCTGCCGCGGCGGCCATGCGGGGCGTGTTTGCCGCGCGGCGGCCGGGGGGTGCTGGCGGCGGTCAACGCCTGCAGCAGGCGCACGCCTTCTTCGGGGGTGATTTTACCATCCTGTACCAGTTTCAAAATGCGCATACGTTCTTCCGATGTCGCCATCATGAGATTGCCTCCAGATTATCCGATGAAAATTTCCACCCGGTCGCCGTCATCTACCTGAATGTAGAGCGGCGTTTCGGGGGTGAGATGTTCTTTGATTTCGCGTCCCAGTTGCCGCCAATCGGCCGCCGAAATGGGGAGTTCGTCAATCCAGTGGGGTATCCAGCCCAGCACCCAGGTGAGGATGCCCAACGGCAGGGGAAAGATGAAGACCAGTTTGCGGGGCCAGTCATCGCCTTCGGGTTCCACCCGCAGGTACAGCCAGTGCGCCGAGCGGCTCAACCAGGCCAGCAGCAGCCCGCCCAGCGAGAATGCCACCCCCATCCAGGCGCAGGTCAGCCAGAAGGGGCCGCTGTGGGCGAAGAGCAGCAGCCCCAGCCAGCCGCCGGTGACCAGGGTGAGGAAACCCATCAGGGCGAAGGGCCATACCCACAAGTGACGATAGCGCTGGAAGTTGGGGAATTCGTCTGCCCAGGGAGGGGAAGCGGACTCGCCCTGGAGGGGCGCGGCCTCCTGTGATTCGGCATCCCCTGGAAGGGAGTCCGTTGCCCCCTCCACCGCCTGCAGGAGACTCTCGGCCTCCTCCGGCTTCAGGGTGCCGCGCGCTACCATGTCCACAATCAGTTGTGCTTCGGGGGTCGTCATTGTGGGTTTCCTTCCAGCGCGGCTAGCAACTTGTCGGCCTGTTCGGCAGTGATGGTTCCGGCCTGCAGCATTTGCAAAATCATCAGGCGCTCGTCTTCGCTGACGGGTTCGACGGCGCGGCGGTGCCTGCGGAGGCGGTGGCGGTGCTGTGCGGCCTGCATACGGCGCTGCACGCGTTCACGCGCCGCTTCCAGGCGGCGCTCGATGCGCTCGCGGACGTGTTCGGGCAGCGGGTCGCCGCTCAGGCGTGCGCCAAGGGTGCTCAGGTGGGCGTCGAGTTGGGCTTCCACCATGTCGAGTTGCGCCAGCACCTGTTCTTCGACCTGCCGGGTGATGTCTTCGGGCATGCCGGCGGGCGGGAGGGGAGTCTCCGTCCATTGGCGGACGGTGAGGACGCCGCCGGCAGAAAGGTGGACGGGGGGGGCTTCCTCGTTTTCGCCGAGTACCAGGTCGTGCTCGCCTTCGTTCAGGTCCTGGCTGGTTTCGGCCAGCCGCAGACGGATTTCGCCGGAGACGCTTTCCAGGTGCAGACGGGCGGAGGCATCTTCGACGAAGCGGCACAGCAGGTCGCCGCCGGCTTCGATGTGGTAGGCCTGCCAGGGGACGGGGGCCAGAGTGAGCATGGCGTCGCCGCCGCATTTGGCGCTGACGCCGCCGCTGATTTCCTTGAGGCGCAGGTCGCCGCCCACCACATCAGCGGCAAACTGGCCGTCCACGTCGCGGGCATGCGCCGAACCGGCCACGTGACGCAGGTGTACGTCGCCGTGGATGCGGCGGCCGGAGAAATCGCCGTTCAGGTTTTCAGCCTGCAGCGCGCCCAGGTCGCGCGCCCGCAAGCTGCCGTGAATTTCGTGCAGATGCGAGTCGCCCTGGATGTTTTTGAGCAGCACGTCGCCATCGGCGCGCAGCACTTCGAGGGAGAAATCGTAAGGCATGCGCAGCAGCATGTCGCCGGAACTCTCGACCAGGATGGCATCTGCTTCCTGCCGCAGGGGAGATTCGTCTTCTTCGACGCGCAGGTGGATTTCGGGCTTCTCCCAGCCTTTGACGGTCAAATTGCCGCCGACGGAGAGCACGCGCAGCCGTGAGGCCTCTTCGGCGGGGAGGGTGAATTTGTTGCTCATTACGCACCTCCTGTCAGGCGCTGCATGGCTTCTTGATAGGTGATTTCGCCGTTTTCCAGTTGTTCCAGGATGGCGAGGCGTTCCGTTTCGGTGATGAGACGCGGCGTTTCGTCTTCTTCCTCTTCCGCTTCGCTTTGCCCCGGCTCGTAGCCCAGGGCACGGATGATTTCGTGCAGGCGGTTGCGCAGCGTGGGGTAGGAGAGGTTCATCTCGCCTTCCATGCGCTTGAGTTTGCCTTCGTTGCGGATGAAGACTTCCAGGAAATGGAGTTGTTCTTCTTTCAGGTCGCCGAAAGGGTGGGGCGGGGGCGTGAAGCGCCCTTCCAGGGTGGTCTCGCAAGCGCGGCATTGCAGTCGGGTGACGATGATTTCCCCGCCGCACAGGGGGCATTGGTCGGGTTGCGTTGGCATAGGTCGCTCCTGGGGTGTGTTTGGGTTTGTGTTTCGATAATCTAAAATTATTGTACGCAAAATTTTCTTTTTGTCAACAGTTAGTTTTGAAAAACGAAAATCCCCTGGTGTTTTTCTGTTGATTCCCCCGGTGAGCAGGTGTGCCGCGATTGGCAGGTGATTGGCGTAACTGGCAGGCGGTTGCGTTACGGCCGCGACTGGTGGTTGGTCGCGCTACGTGCAGTCAAGGGGATTCCGGGGTGGTTGGTGGCGGGGCGGGAATCAGGCTGACGCTGGCGCCCTGTTCGCTGGCGGTCACCACCTGTCCGTAGCGCTCCAGGGTACCGCGATAGGGTGCATCCCCGAAATGGGCTACCCAGCCCCCCAGGGTGAAAGGCAACACGCCATCGGCGAGAATCCATTCGCCGTTGTAGCGCCGCGCCATGTGGATGTGCGTTCCGGTGGTGTGCCCGCCTTCGCACGAGGGATGCCCCACATGGTCGCCGGCCTTAAGCGCCGCGCCCAGGGGAGCGCGTCCCTTCGTGGCGACGTGCAGGTAGAAGACCACCCAGCCGGTGCGCGGGTCGCCGTCGCCGTCCAGGTCGAGTTCCACCACGCCCGGCTCGACGTAAGCCACCACCCCATCGGCGACGGCCACCCCCCACTCATCCGAAAGGCTGCACCCGCTGACGGTGGAGGGGGGTGCGAAGTCAATGGCGGCCCAGGGTTGTCCCGTCCCCCAGGCGGTGTGTGGCCCGCCGGTGTAGGCCCAGGTCTTGCCCGGCTCGAAGGGCAATTGCATGAGCGGTTGGCGCAAACTGACGGGGATGTGCGGCTGGTCGGCCTGCCACGGGTCGCCGAACAGGGAAGCGTAGGTGGCGGCAAACCCTTCGGGTGCGGTAGCCGCCCAAAAATCGGTCTGCGGCTCCAGGGAGGCAAACAGGGTGTGCAGCCCCACGGTGGCCGCGTTCTGCCAGGGGTCGGGCTGCTCGTGGGTGCCGTCCGCGTGGCGGATATCCACCGGCAGACCGGCGCGCCAGCGGTAGTAGCCGTCGTTCAGGCGGTCGGCAGCCCACACCAGTTGCAGGTATACCCCCTTGTGTTCTGCGTCCTCGTAGCGCAGGGGGTACTGCGCCCACAGGCCGGGGTCGGGTTGGGTGAGCGCCCCGGACTGGTATTCGAGCAATGCCAGCAGCAGGCGGGGGCTGATACTGAAGTGCTGCGCCACGTAATCCACGATTTCGGCGCCGCTGCGGGTTTCCCCGGCCGCGTAGGCGCGGTACTCGCGCAGCCAGCCCGCTGATTGTGCCACGAAGTCCGCCGTGTCGAACCCCACCTGCGCCGGCCCGTTGACGAACAAACTATCGGGCAAAATCTGGTAGGGGGTGCCCCAGTCTGGCAGGTAGTAGATGGGGATTTGCATGGGCATGCCGGGGGGCAAAGTGGTGACGTCCGCGGGGATGTTCAGCGAGGCGTTGGCGGTGCGGATTTCCTCGATGGTGGTGTTGAAGTGCGCCGCCAGGGCAGGCAGGGTATCGCCGGTTTGGGCGGTGTAGGGCACCAGTTCGCCGGGCTGGTACTGGGGGCGCGGGGTGAAGGCGCGTGCACTGTGAAAGGGGCGCGGGGTGGACGTTGGGGTGGCTTCCACCGGCGTAGGCAGCGGCAGCCCTCCCGTGGACGTTGGCGCACAGGCAGCGAGAAAAGCAAGGCTGAGGAGGAGAAAGCGTTTGATGGTTCGCAAGTGACAGATGGCAGGTGTTCCCTCGCACTCAGGGAGAGGGGCGGGGGGAGGAAGCAAGCGTTGCACTACCCGGCGGTTAGAAACCGCAGCAACAGGTGCAAAACCTGCCTTCGCAGGTTAGTGTTCCTTCGGGTAACTCAGTGCAATCTCCGGGCGGCTTTGCAGGTATGCTGCGGCTTGATGCGCCCGGTTGAACTGCAGGAGGGGGTGTACCCTCTAACATATCTTTCGTGCTCCCGTGTCCCCTTGCCCTCAGGGAGAGGGGGAATTTCAGGGGAAAACGGAGGTATGCGCGCCGTAGGGGCTGGCGGTGACGGTGCGCTCGCCGTTGGTGAGTGTGCCCCGGTAGGCTTTGTCGCCGAAGTGCGCCCTCCAGCCGCCCAGGACGAAGGGGATGGCGCCGTCAGCAGGTATCCACAGGCCGTCGTATTTGCGCGCCACGTGGACGTGCGCACCGCTGGCCGGGCCGCCTTCGCAGGATGGGTGTCCCAGCCGCGCGCCGGTTTTGACATCCGTGCCGACGGGCAGCCGTCCGCTATCGGCCAGGTGCATGAAGAGCAGCACCCAGCCGGTGCGCTCATCGCCGTCGAAATCCAGGTCGAGCAGCAGCGCGCCGTTGGCGGAGCGCGCCACCCGTCCGGCGGCGGGGGCGAGCACCCAATCGGGGGAGATGGCGCAATCCCCCTCGCCGCGCAGCGTGGGGGCGAAATCCAGGGCAGCCCAGGGGCCGTAACGCGTCCAGGGGGGATGCGGGCCGCCGGTCAGCGCCCAGGGATGTTCGGCAGGGGATGGGAAGGGCAGTGCGAGGTCTGGTTGCTGCATGTCGGGCGGCAGGGGATACGCGGCGCGTTCCCACGGGTCGCCGAAACGCGCCCGGTAGGCTTCCAGGAAAGCGGCCAGTTCCCCCGCGGCCTGCGATTCGGGGTTGCCCTGGACGACGGCGAGTTCCCGGAAGTAATGCCACAGGGCTGCACTGCCGGCGTTCCACTGCGGATTGGGCAGGGGGATTTCCAGCGGAGGCGAGCCGAATTGCCGGGCGTAGAAGGCCTCGCTGAGGCGCTCTGCAATCCAGGTGAGTTGGCGGTAGAGGCCTTTGTAGCGTTCATCGTGCACACCCAGCAGGTAGGTTTCATCCAGTTTGTGGGAGGGGAAGGCGAACACGCAGCCGCATTGGGCATCCAGCAGGGACATCAAAAGGCGCGGGTTGATGCTGTTTTCGATGGCGACGCGCAGGAGAATCTGCGGAGCGGGAGTCAGGCCGGTGCTGGGCAGGTATTGGGTGGTCTGTGCCAGGTAGCCATCCTGCATGGCGGCCAGGGCGTCGAAATCCAGCGCCGCGGGGCCGTACACAATCTCGCTGTCGGGCAGCAGGTTGCCCGTCGGGTCGAGCGTGGGGATGGGGGTAGGGGTGTCCACCACGGGGGAGACGGCTGTCGGCAGGAAGGCCGGCGGCAGAGTCTGCGCTACGGGGTGCGTGTAGGCCTGAGGGCGCAGGAAGGGCAGGTTGCAGGCCAGGGTGAGAACCGCGATGGTGAGGGCGATAATCGGGCGGGACATGGGGAAGGTGGCAGGTGGCAGGTGGCAGGTATCAGGTGGCAGGTGCGGGGTGCGGGGTGCGGGGTGCGGCGTGCGGGGTACGGCGTGCGGCGTGCGGGGTGCGGGGTGCGGCGTGCGGGGTACGTAGTACGGCGTACAGGGTACGGAGTACGTGGTACTTCCTCACGGGTCGTCCGCGGTGCGGGTGATGCGGGTTTCGTAGGTTCCCAGCGGGCTGGCGAGGACGCTTTCGCCATCGCGGGTCATGTTGCCCAGGTAGGGGGCATGGCCCGCGTGGACGCGCCATCCGCTGAGCACGAAAGGCACCGGCCCATCGGCGGCAATCCATTCGCCGTTGTACTTGCGGGCGAAGTGGACGTGTGTCCCGGTGGCGTGGCCGCCTTCGCAGGATGGCTGGCCGATTTTATCGCCGGTTTCTACCCAGGTTCCCAGCGGCACGCGCCCTTTTTCGGCGATGTGCAGGTAGAGCAGCGCCCAGCCGGTTTGCTCGTGGCCGTCGCCGTCCAGGTCTATGACGACGACGCCGCGCTCGGAGCGCACCACCAGGCCGGGGGCGGAGGCCGTCACCCAGTTGATGGTCGGTGCGCAGCCGGGTTCGACGCTGCCGGGGGCGAAATCAATGGCTGCCCAGGCACCGTCACGTTCCCAGGCGCCATGCGGCCCGCCGGTGAAGCCCCATAACTGCCCGCGCAGGAAGGGCAAAATGAGCGGCGGCTGCTGCAAATCGGGGGGATAGAGCGGCTCCACCGCGCGCGCCCGCAGCCATAAATCGCCAAACATGCGCTCGTGGGTGGCAATGAAACCCGTTTGGGGGTCTACGGCGGCTTTCCAATCTGCTTCGCTGGAATCCAGCGAGAAAAAGTATTGCAAAGCCACCGTACCGGCATTGAGGGAGGGGGCCAGCCGCGCCAGCCGCCCATCGGCAAAGGCAAGCGCCGTCAGGCGACCTTCTCGCCAGCCGTAATATCCAATGGACAACTGATTGACCGCCCATACCAGTTGGTGATACAGGCCATCGGCGTCTTGGTTGACGTAACCCAGAGGGTACGAGCGCTGCGTTTTGCTTTTGGGCTGCCCGAAAACCCAGCCGGAGCGGTATTCCAGCAGGGCGAGCAAAAGACGAGGGTTGACGGAGTTTTCCAGGGCAACGCGTGCCACGATATCCGCCCCGGAGGTCCAGCCGGTGCTTTGCAGCCATTCTCGGTACTCGCTCAGGTAGCCGCCGGCCTGCTGCACATAGGCGGACACATCGAAATCCACCGCTGAGGGGCTGTATACGAATTCGCTATCGGGCAGCAGGTGGAAATCGTCCGTGGTGGCGCCCAGGTGGGCGGGGATGATGAGCAATTGTCCGGGAGGCAGCAGCCCTTCCTGGGGGAGGGGCTGGGGGGAGGTGATTTCCTGGGGCAGGACGCCAAAGCGCACAGCGACAACGGGAAGGGTGTCGCCGGCCTGCGTGTAATACAGGATGGGAGGCGCGTCGGCGCTCAGGGTGGGTGGCGGGACGACCTGGGGGGTGGTTGCTGTTTCCTGGGTGGGCGCGCCCCCCGCGGGCGAGTCTGCTCCCCCGATTCCCCCGCCGGGGGCAGGGGTGAAGAGCCAATCCAAATCCACGGGGGTAGGGGTAGGGATGACCGTTTCGCTTACCGGGGCTGTGGGTGGCAGGGCGCACATCAGGAGCAGCAGCGGCAGCGCGGCCAGAAGCAGGTGACGCTTAACGGTGGATTTCATTGGCATCAGAGCGTCCATTCCAGGCTTCGATGGTTTGTCCGTTGCGGCGCAGGTAGCCATCGTATTGCGTTCCCGTACCTATCGAAACCCAGCCATCCAGGACGAAGGGCAGGGCACCGTCGGCGGGAATCCACTCTCCGTTGTATTTGCGCGCCAGGTGCAGGTGGGTACCGGTGGAGATGCCGCCTTCGCAGGAGGGGTGCCCGATGCGCTCTCCGGCGCGCAGGTAGGTGCTCGGATGTACCCGGTCGCGGCTATCCACGTGCATGTACAGCACGTTCCAGCCGGTTTGTTCCAGCCCGTCGCCATCCAGGTCCTGTACCACGGCGCCGTTGTCGGCGCGTACAATCAGGCCGTCGGCAACGGCCACCACCCATGCCGTGCTGGGGACGCAGCCCAGGGCATCGCCTGGGGGGGCGAAATCGAGTGCGCCCCAGGCCGCGCCATCGCCCCATGCGCCGTGCGGCCCGCCGGTGAAGGCCCACACATCCCCCGGTTCGAAGGGGAGTTGCATGGGAGGCTGCTGAAGGTCGGGGGGGAGCAGCGGTTCATAGGCGTAGGCGAAAGGGTCGCCGAAGAGGGCGCGGTATGTCTCGATAAAGCCGTAGGGAGAAATCACTTTTTGCCAGGCAGAAAGACCGTACACCTGGGCAAAGAAATGTTGAATGCCTGCCGTTCCGGCGTTGACCAGCGGAGAGGCGGCTACCACGTTGCCATCGGCCAGAATCCAGTTGCCCACCGCGGCCGCGCGCCACCAGTAGTAACCGCGGTTGAGTTCGTTGGCAGCCCAGAAAAGTTGCCGATACAGGCCGGCGCGGTTGGGGTCGGCAAAGCCGATGGGGTAATCGAGCGTATCGGCATCAGGGGCGGCCTGAGAGAGCCAGCCGCTCTGGTATTCCAGGATAGCCAGCAGCAGGCGCGGGTTGACGGAGTTATCCAGGGCAACGCGCTGCACGATTTGCGCACCGTTGAGGGAGACGCCATCCACTTCTTCGCGGTACTGCGCCAGATAGCCGCCCTGTTGCTGGATGAAGGCCTCAATATCAAAGGCGGCAGCGTAGGGACCGTAGACCAGTTCGCTATCGGGGATGATTTTGAAATCGGCGGGTACCTGCTGCGGCGTGGGGACGGGGATGGTGAGCACCTGTCCGACATCCAGCCAGTTGGGGTTGGTCAGTCCGCTGGCTTGCGCAATGGCTTCGACGCTGATGTTGTATCGTTGGGCTATCTGGTTGAGGGTGTCGCCTGCCTGCACGATGTACTGCTCTGCGCCGCTGCGCGGCGTGGGGATGGGGTGTGGCGCGTCGGGGGTGGGGGTGAAGAGAGGGGCATTGGGGTCGCGCGTGGGGGGCAGCAACGGGTTGACCGTTGCGCTGGGGACGGCTACCGTCATGGGGACGGCAAAGTTGCGGCTGCTGGCACTTTCCATGCTGCGAGTGCAGGCCGCCAGCACGAGAAAAGGCAGAAGTAAAAGGAGGCGTGGCGTTTTCATGCTGGGGAGAATTTTATCATTGCTTCTGCCTTCCGGCGAATTTGACCGGCCTTTGCGGTTGCTGCCATCCCATTCGTGCCCATTCGTGCCCGTTCGTGGTCATTCGTGGTCATTCGTGGTCATTCGTGTCCATTCGTGGTCATTCGTGGTCATTCGTGGAAATGATACAATTCTCCGCATGGAAATCTCTCCCCTGTTGCAACGCGCCCTTGACCGGCGTACGGCATGGCTCGTCCCTCCGCATGAGCGTGCCTTCCGCCTGTTCAACGGTTATACGGAAGGACTGCCCGGCCTGCGGGTTGATGTGTTCGCGCGTACTGCGGTGCTGTACAACCTGGCGCGTCCACCGGAAAGCCTGCAGCCGGCGGTAGAAGAAACCGCGGCCTTTTTAGTGCGCTCCCTGCCGTGGCTGGAGAGCATCTTGCTCAAAGTGCGGCACACTGCGGAGGCAGAAAACCGCCGCGGCCTGCTTTTGCACGGAGAGAAACTTGCCCGTCGTATTCGCGAAAACGGGGTGCGCTATGCCCTCGACCTGCGCCTCAATCAGGATGCCAGTTTCTACGTGGATACCCGCCCTCTGCGTGCCTGGCTGAAAGCAAGCATGCCGGGCAGGCAGGTGCTCAACACCTTTGCCTACACGGGGGCGCTGGGTGTCGCGGCACTGGCCGGCGGCGCGGCGCGTGTGGTGCAAACCGACCTCAACCGCCGATTTCTCAACCTGGCCAAGGATTCCTGCACCCTCAACGGCCTGCCCATTCGCAAGGCAGATTTCGTGACGGGGGATTTCTTTTCCGTCACCGCGCGTTTGCGGCGGCAGGGCGCGCATTTCGATTGCGTCATCCTCGACCCGCCCTTCTTTTCCCAGACATCCAAAGGCCAGGTGGATGCGCAGCGCAACTACCGCTCCCTGATGAACAAAGTACGTCCGTTGGTGGCTCCTGGCGGATATCTGGTGGCGGTCAATAACGCCCTGTACCTGCGAGGCGCCGAATTCATGCACATGCTGGAGGAAATCTGTGCCCAGGGAGTGCTGCACGTGGAGCAATTGCTCCCCATCCCTGAGGATTGCACTGGCGAAACCAACACCCCCGCGGGAGATTCCGCTTACCCTGTGGACCCCTTCCCTTTCAACCACCCCACCAAAATTGCCATCTTGCACAGCAGGGAATGATAAATCACGTACCCCGTACGACGTACCACGTACCATGTACCACGTACCATGTACCACGTACCACGTACCAGGTGCCATGTACCACGTACCCGACCAGACGACTACTGCCACGGAAAAACACGGAATTGCACGGACTACCCGACCAAAAGACTAAAAGACCAAAAGACTAACAGACTAACAGACTAAGCGACTACCCGACCAAAAACCATGTCCCAAACCCTCATCATTGCCTCCCAAAACCCCGTCAAAATTGCCGCCGCGCTGGCAGGATTTCAGCGCATGTATCCCCAGGAAACGTTCAACGCACAGGGCATTGACGTCCCATCTGGCGTCAGCGACCAACCCATGAGTGACGAAGAAACCCGCCGCGGGGCACGCAACCGCGCAGAGCGGGCACGGGCAGAATATCCCCAGGCCAATTACTGGATTGGCATCGAGGGCGGCCTGCATCCCGATGCGGAAACCTTCCTGGCGCTGGCGTGGGTGCACGTCATTGCTGCGGATGGGCGGCGCGGTGAAGCCCGCAGTGGCGCTTTTCACATCCCCCCTCCTGTAAGCGCACTGGTGCGTGAGGGGTTGGAGTTGGGTGACGCCGACGATATCGTGTTTGGACAAAGCAACTCCAAACAAAAAAACGGCGCTGTTGGACTGCTTACGGGGAATGCACTCACGCGTGCAGATTTTTACGAACAGGCGGTGCTCCTGGCGCTCATTCCTTTGCGGAATGCTGTCTTGTGGGGTTGAACACCTGTGCTATAATTTTTTACCCCCTCCTTTCGTATCTTTGCACCTGCTGGTGCACGAAATACGTTCCCCAGGAAAACGCCCTATGAGCGCCAAATCTGCCTCCAGAAGCAAAAAAACAAGTGCCCGCAAATCCAAAAAACGCGCCTCGCGCCGCACCCCCAAAAAGGCACAGCGCTTTGCCTGGATTCGCTCTCAATGGCAGGCATGGCAAAAGAAAAACGCTGGAAAGAAAAAACAACCCGCCCCCAAAAAAACGCGCAGCAATGCCGCTCCGCCGGCTGAACCTTTGCTTTCCCTGGACCGTAAACTGGATTTGACCGGCGTCTTGTTCATCCTGCTGGGAGTGCTCACGCTCCTGGGGTTGTTTGCTCCTTCTGGAAGCGCCTTGAGCAGTGTGTGGACGACGTTCTTGCGTCAGGGGGTAGGGTGGGGGGCGTTTCTTTTCCCCTTGACCTTGCTGGCCGTAGGGGGATGGCTGGTATTGCGGGAATTTGAGCACCTTCCCTGGCCTGCGCCAGAGCGGGTGATAGGCATGGTTCTGGTGTATTTCAACCTGGTGGTGTGGTTTCAATTCATTGTCTTTCCCTCCAGCAATACCGCGGGCTTTGCTGTGGGGCGTGCCGGCCACGGCGGCGGATTGCTTGGTGCAGCCGCTCTGGCCGTGTTGCACACTGGCCTGGGCTGGGGTGGCACCTTTATCGTGCTATGCGCATGGCTGTTAATCGCGCTGGCGTTGTTCCTCGACCGGCCGGTAGTGACGTTGTTCGTGTGGTTGGTGCCATTGTGGGAGAGTTTGCAGCGCCGCTGGGAACAGTACCGCCCGCGAGACATATCCTGGCCCTGGAAACGGAAACCGCCTGCAAAGCAGGTCCCTGCCCTGGAGGCTGTGGATGCATCCACAACGGGGGTTGCATCCCCGCGGGATGAGTCCCCGCCGGAGGAGGCTGCCGAAGCGCCTGTCTGGGTGCTGCCCCCTGTGGCCGAAATGCTGGATTCCAGCCCCGCGGCTACCTACGATGATGACTACGACTTGCAGCGGGCGCGGCTCATCGAAGAGACGTTGGCGGCGTTCAAGGCGCCTGCCCATGTCGTGGAAATCAACCGCGGCCCAACCATCACCCAGTTCGGTGTGGAGCCAGATTTCCTGGAAACGCGCAGCGGCCGTACCCGTGTGCGCGTCAACAAAATCGCTGCCCTGGCCGATGACCTGGCATTGGCGCTGGCCGCCCGGCGAGTACGCATTCAGGCGCCTGTACCCGGCAAAGGGTACATTGGCATCGAAGTACCCAATGACCAGCCCAATCTGGTGGCGCTGCGAGATGTCATCGAAAGCCCCGCTTTTGCGCGTCTTCAATCTCCATTGCGGTTTGCGCTGGGGCAGGATGTGGCCGGTAGTGCCGTGGCTGCTGACCTGGCCGCCATGCCACACCTGTTGATTGCCGGTGCGACCGGCTCCGGTAAATCCGTGTGTGTCAATGGCCTGATTACCTGCTTGCTGCTGCACAACACCCCGGATGACCTGCGCTTCATCATGGTAGACCCCAAGCGGGTGGAATTGACCGGCTACAACGGCATTCCGCACCTGCTTGCCCCTGTGGTGGTGGAACTGGAGCGCGTGGTCGGCGCGTTGCAGTGGGTGACGCGCGAGATGGACATGCGCTACCGCAAGTTTTCCGATGTCGGGGTGCGCAATTTGAGCGAGTATAACGCCCGACGCGAGGCCGCAGGCGAAAAGAAATTGCCCTACCTGGTGGTGGTCATTGACGAATTGGCCGACCTGATGATGCTCGCCCCGGATGAAACCGAGCGCAGCATTACCCGTCTGGCACAACTGGCACGCGCCACGGGTATCCACCTGGTCATTGCCACCCAGCGTCCCTCCGTGGATGTGGTTACCGGGCTTATCAAGGCCAATTTCCCGGCGCGCATTGCTTTTGCCGTGGCCTCCGGCGTGGATAGCCGCGTCATCCTTGACCAGCCAGGGGCGGAGCGCCTGCTGGGACAGGGAGATATGCTTTTCCAGGCCCCCGATGCCCCTGCCCCGGTGCGCTTGCAAGGGGTGTACGTCTCGGATGACGAAATTCGCCGCGTGGTGCGTTACTGGCGCTCCTTCTTGCGTCCGGAAGACCTTACGCCAACCGCGAACGATGCACCAGTGGGCGGTGTCCCTGCTGGCATTCCGCTCAAGCAACTGGCGTTGCTGGATGAGATGGAAGAAGCCGCTAACCCTGGCGACCCGCTCTACCCGGAGGCGGTAGACCTGATTCGCCGTCAGGGACGGGTTTCCATTTCCATGCTGCAACGGCGTCTGCGCATCGGGTACACGCGTGCTGCCCGCCTGGTGGAGCAAATGGAAGAGAACGGCATTGTCAGCGCCCCTCTTTCAGGCACCAACGAGCGCGAAATTCTGGACTGGGGAGATGCCGCTCCACCCGTAGAGTGAAGCCGAGAAACTTGGGCTTGCTTCGGATATCAAAATCGTGTACAGTAAAAGCATTCCCCCACGCGGTAAGTCAATACTGGTATCCCCAAAGGAGGCATATGATGGAAACGGTACGGCACTTGTTACAAAGCAAATCTCCCGAAATCTGGTCGGTTGCGCCAGATGCCACTGTCTTCGAAGCCCTGCAATTGATGGCAGAGAAAGACGTAGGGGCGCTTCTGGTCATGGATGGCGACAGGCTGGTGGGTATCTTTTCTGAGCGCGATTACGCCCGCAAAGTCATCTTGCGTGACCGCTCTTCCCGGCAGACCCTGGTGCGGGAAATTATGACTTCGCAGGTGATTTGCGTCTCTCCAGAGCAAACCATTGATGAATGCATGGCCCTGATGACTGCCAGACACATCCGGCATTTGCCAGTGGTAGATAGCAACCAGCGCGTGTGTGGCGTAATTTCCATTGGCGACGTGGTCA
The DNA here is from genome assembly GCA_034435695.1 of Anaerolineales bacterium. Lineage (GTDB taxonomy): Bacteria > Chloroflexota > Anaerolineae > Anaerolineales > DRKV01 > DRKV01. The sequence goes on from DAOTWV010000070.1 coordinate 14,242, forward strand.
AAGCCGTCATTTCCGACCAGGCATTGTTGATTTCCCACTTGCACAGTTATATTTTGGGCGACCGGGGTGAATACCTGGGTTCGTGAAACGCATCAGGATACAGCAAAGCCCGCCTCCTTTGGGACGGCGGGCTTTTTGGTGACGAACGCGGAAAACGCGGATTCTCTCCGCATCCTGCCTCTTCGGCGGGACAACTGACCAGCAGTTGTCCTACGGATGTGCTGGGGGAAATTTCACACCAGTTCCCAGACGCGTTGCAAAAGCGATTCCAATTGCGCCACGCCTTTTTCCAGCGGGGGGCATTCGATGTATTCCTCCAGCGTGTGCGCATTGCCCCCATAGGTCACGCCAATGCCGATAGCGGGATAGCCGTAACTGAGGGGAATGTTGGCATCGGTAGAGCCGGTCAGCAATTTTGGGGTGATGCCTTGCTCTAACAGACATTGCTGCGCCAGTTTTACCAGGGGGTGATTGGCGGAAATAGCCCCGCTGGGGCGCAGGCCGATATTTTCCACCGTGATGCGTACGTCCTGACGGTTCGCGCGGGAGGCCAGCAGGTTGATTTGTTTGCCCAGCCAGGCGAGCATTTCTGCGGATTCGGAACGGGTATCTACTTCCATGACGGCTTGCGCGGCAATGGTGTTGACCGACATGCCGCCTTGAAATACGCCTACGTTCAGGGATGTACGCGGCGATTGGGGCAGGGCCAGCGCGTCCAGTTGGGCAGCCAGGCGCGCCAGTTCGTGGATGGCGGATGGCCGCCCGTAGTTTGCCCAGGAGTGTCCGCCTGGTGTTTGGGCAGTGATGCGAAAACGTTGTACCCCCAGCCCGCGATGATACACAATCCCCAGCGCCATCCCTTCCAGGATGATGTATGCCAGTGGCTGGCTGCCAAAGCGTTCTACCACGGCCTGCATACCGCGTAAATTGCCCAGACCTTCCTCGCAGACGTTGGCAACCAGCCATAGGTCGCCGCGCACCGGCAGGCGGCCATCCAAGACCGCCTCGGCCACGTGTACCAGAACGGCCAGTGCCAGGGAGTTATCGCCGATGCCGGGGGCTGTGATACGCTCTGGGGTACGGGTAGCATCCAGGGGGGTGTGCGCCGGGAAAACGGTATCCAGGTGCGCTGAGAGTACTACCGGTGGCAGGCTGGCATCTCCCGGCAGGCGCACGTACAGATTTCCTACCTCATCCTGCGTGCTTTCCAATGACAGAGCGGTAAAACGCTCCCGCAAAAATGCTGCCCTACGTTCTTCCGCGAAGGTGGGGGCTGGAATTTGCTGGATTTGCAAGGCGAGGTCGAGCAGGGCTTGTGTGCGGGATTGAGCCATAGGAATTTTTTAACGTTGATGAACTTCGGTGCGCAGCGTTTCAAGGCGTGCCTGTGCCAGTCCGGGGAGGGCATCCAGGGCATAGAAAGGGTCGCTGCCTTCGATGGTCAGAGATGCGGCCACATTGCCGTACAGGGCGGCCTCTAGCGGGTCGAAGGTGCGGCAAAAAGCGGCCAGCAAGCCGCCGGCAAAGGCATCACCTGCCCCGGTGGGGTCCATCTCGCGGG
>DAOTWV010000071.1:0-6386 GCA_034435695.1 Anaerolineales bacterium
CATGAACTACCTCTGGTCTCCCTGGCGTATGACATACATCCAAAATGACTTGAAAAAACCGGGCAACGACTGCGTGTTTTGCGCTGCGCAGGAAATGGAAGACTGCCCGGAGAATCTGATTGTGTACCGCGGCGAACACGCCTTCGTCATCCTGAACCGCTACCCGTACACCAGCGGGCACTTGATGGTGGTGCCAATGGCACACGAGGCCAATCTGGAGGCGCTGGACGAAGCCACGCGCACCGAAATCATGTCCCTGACAGCGCGCTGCATCGAAGTGCTGCGCAAGGTATACCACCCGCAGGGTTTCAACGTGGGGATGAACCTGGGAGCGGTGGCAGGCGCGGGGATTGCCCAGCACCTGCACATGCACATCGTGCCCCGTTGGGGCGGCGATACCAACTTCATGTCCAGCATCGGAGAAACGCGCGTCCTGCCGGAGGCGCTGGAAGACACCTACCGCCGGGTACAGGCAGCCTGGGAATGAGGCGCTGAAACCCGCCGGCAACTCCGGGGTGCTATGCTCTCCCCGAAGTCTTTTTTGCCGCACAAAGAAACCGCTTCCATTCATCATTCCGCATTCTCCATTCTCCATTCATCATTCTGCCTTCACCATTCTCCATTCTCCATTCTGCCTTCTGCATTCCCATTTCCCATTCACACAAGGAGGAGCCATGAGCAAGGAAACCCAACCCGTCATCGTAAGCGCCGTGCGCACACCGATTGGCCGCTTTCAGGGAGGACTGAGCAGCGTCCCCGCGCCGCGGCTGGGGGCAATCGCCATCCGTGCCGCGGTGGAACGCGCCGGACTGCCCAATCTCGAAGACATCGGCGAAGTCATCATGGGCAACGTGGTGACCGCCGGCCTGGGACAAAACCCGGCGCGGCAGGCCAGCATCTTCGGCGGCGTCCCCGAAACCGTCGGTGCCGTGACCATCAACAAAGTGTGCGGTTCCGGGCTGAAGGCCGTCATGCTGGCCGCGCAGGCCATCCGCGCCGGCGATGGACAGGTCTACGTGGCCGGCGGACAGGAGAACATGAGCGCCGCGCCCTTCCTGGTACACGGACGCGGCGGGAAACTGCGCTACGGCCACGCCCAACTGACCGATGCCCTGCTGAACGACGGCCTGTGGGACCCCTTCGAGGACTGGGGCATGGGCGACGCGGCCGAGTTCATCGCCCGCGAGTACAACGTCACCCGCGAGGCAATGGACGAACTGGCCTATGCCAGCCACCAGAAGGCGCTGGCCGCCATCGACGAGGGGCGCTTCAAGGACGAAATCGTCCCCGTGGAGGTCAAGGGACGCAAGGGCAAAGTGACCATCGTGGATACCGACGAGGGGCCGCGCCGCGATACTTCGCTGGAAATCCTGGCGAAACTGCGCCCGGCCTTCCAAAAGGATGGGCGAATCACCGCCGGGAACGCCCCCGGCCTGAACGATGGCGCTGCCGCGCTGGTCATCACCAGTGAAGCCTACGCCGAAGCCCACGGACTGCCGGTGATGGCGCGCATCGTGGGGTATGCACAGGCCGCTGAACCGCCCAAATACCTGTTCCGCGCCCCGGCCAAAGCCTTCCCCATTTTGCTGCAACGCGTCGGCTGGACCTTCGATGACGTGGACCTCATCGAACTGAACGAGGCCTTCGCCGCACAGGTGCTGGCCGATGGCTACATCCTGGCCGACCAGGGTTGGGATTGGGAGAAGGTGAACGTCAACGGCGGCGCGATTGCGCTTGGGCACCCCATCGGGGCCAGCGGGGCGCGCATCCTGGTGACGCTGCTGTATGCCCTCAAGCAGCGCGGCCTGAAGCGCGGCCTGGCCGGTCTGTGCCTGGGCGGCGCGGAAGCCGTCAGCGTGGCCGTGGAGATGGTTGGGTAGGAGGCAGGTGGCAGGGGTAAGGCGTCAGGCGTCAGGTGTCAGGCGTCAGGTGTCAGGCGTCAGGCATCAGGTGTAAGCCGTCCGTCGTCCGTCGTCTGTCGTCCGTCGTCAGCCGTCTGTCGTCAGCCGTCAACCGTCCACGGTCAACGGTCTACCGTCTGCCATCCGTCGTCCGTCGTCTGTCGTCAACCGTCCGTCGTCCGCATTCCCCATTCCTCATTCCGCATTCAGGAGAACTATGGACATCAAAAAAATCTTCGTCGTCGGTGCGGGTACCATGGGCAACGGCATCGCCCAGGTAGCCGCCACTTCCGGCTATCAGGTCACCATGATGGATGTGGCCGAAAGCCAACTGGAACGCGCTCGCAAAACCATCGACAAATCCACCGCCAAATTGCTCAGCAAGGGCAAAATCAGCGAGGCGCAGCGTCAGGCCGCGTTGGACATCGTCACCACCACCACGCTGGATGGCGTGTCGGAAGCCGATTTCGTCATCGAGGCGGCCACCGAGAACCCGGAACTGAAACTCAAAATCTTCGCCGACCTGGATGCCGCCGCCCGACCTGGGGTCATCCTGGCTTCCAACACTTCTTCCATCAGTCTGACCAAAATCGGCGCGGCCACCAAACGCCCCGATAAAGTCATCGGCATGCACTTCATGAACCCCGTGCCGCTCATGACGCTGGTGGAGGTCATCCGCGGGCTGGATACCAGTGACGAGACGCGTGACATCACCTTCGCCCTGGCCGAAAGCATGGGCAAAGTACCCGTCGAGGCCAACGATTCACCCGGCTTCATCTCCAACCGCATCCTGTGCCCGATGATAAACGAGGCCATCTTCGCCCTGCAAGAAGGCGTGGGCACACCGGAGGCCATTGACCAGGTGATGAAACTGGGGATGAACCACCCGATGGGGCCGCTCACCCTGGCCGACCTGATTGGCCTGGACGTGGTGCTGTTCGTGATGGAAGTCTTGCAGCGCGACCTGGGCGAGGACAAGTACCGCCCGGCCTACCTGCTGCGCAAGATGGTGGATGCCGGCCACCTGGGACGCAAAACCGGCAAGGGCTTCTACGACTACAGCGCCTGATTCCAGGCACCGCACACATCCGCAGGCATCCCCCTGCCCCATGCGGTGGGGGGATGCTTTTACCCTGCAGGCTTCATCGCACACCATGAAAACGACACACCCCAACACCAAACTCTGGAAATTGCTGGCTACCTGGATTGTGTTTTTGCTTCTACACTACTCGTACAAGAATTTCCCCAACACCCTGTTCCTGGTCATTGGCGAAAAAGGCGAAACCAACTACTTCCACATGAAGATGCTCTTTTTCGCCTACTGCTTTGTTACCCTGGCGGAATACCTCTTGCATCGCAAAACCCTGACCAATCCAGCCTCCTTTGTGTATTCCCGAATGGCCATCGCGGTGCTCTACCCCTGGGCTGCTACCACGCTATGGTTCACTGCCCAGGCACTGGGCTTCGAAATTCCCACCTTCCCGTGGGAAATCATCTACTCCAACATCATCACGGTGATTTCCATTTACTTTGCCCTGCGTCTGGAGGAGGTTCTCGAAGGCGTGGAATACCGCGCCTCTACAAGGCAACTGATAACTGCGCTCTTCCTCACCGCCATCCTGGGCTACGTTTCGTTTTCCTTCAACACCCCGCAGCACTTTTTCACCACCCCGGAAATGCACACACACTGACGATACTTTCCAAAACACGAGCAACGCGCCCTCTGCCCATGAGCACCATGAGTTGTACAGAGGGCGCGTGCTGCTATGTGTCTCCCCCCCATGTCCTGGCGCACATTCTTCTCTCCCTCTCCCGATTCGCTGGAATTGCTGCAAAGCACAGCCCGCAACCTGATTTACACCCTGGCCGGTCTGTACACGGCGTTGCACATCATTGCCACGCTGGGATGGCCGCAAATCTTCAGCCCCAGCCTGTGGCTGATAAGCCTGAGCATGGTGCTGCTGGTGTACCTGGTTTTGCGTCTGTTGCCGCGGCACTACCTGCTGGCGCAAAGCCTGTGGTTGAGCGGCCTGGGGGGGTTGATATGGATGGCGTATCGCCTGTACGGAAAACCGGAAACGCTGCTCTTGTGGGCTATTCTGCCCCTGATTGCTGCCGTCACCCTGGGGGAACGCGGCGCGCTGGGCATCACGCTGCTGCTTAGCGCGGCAGCCGTCATCCTGCCAGGTGGCTCCTCTCGCATCGCTATTTTCCTCGCGGTGTGGTTTGCCCTCGTCTTTGGGTGGGGTATATCCCGAAACCTGCTTTCCGCACTGGATTCGGCCTCTTACCACTACCGGCAAACGCGCAAATTGCTGGAAGAAACGCGTCAGCACAGGGCACGCATCAGCCGCATGCTCAAGGAACAAAACCAGGCCAATTACCAGTTGGAACGCCTGAACCAGATGCTCCAAAGCGCCCGCCGGCAGGCAGAAGCCGCCCGCGATGAGCGTGACCGTTTCATTCTGGCCGTCAGCCATGAACTGCGCAGCCCGCTCAACTTCATCATCGGCTTTTCCGACCTGATGGTCAAATCACCGGAAACTTACGCCCCCCTCTCTGCATGGCCGCCCGGCCTGCACGAAGACGTGCAGGAAATCTATCGGAGCAGCACCCACCTGCTGGGGCTGATAAACGACATTCTGGATTTGGGGAAAATCGATGCCCATCACATGCTGCTCTACCGCGAGGAAAGCCGCCTGGAAGAAGTCATCGCCGAAGTCACAGCCATGACCCGCCCGGCCATCGAGAAAAAAGGGCTTTTCTTACGTGTCGAGGTGCCCGACAACCTCCCCACCGTCTTCATCGACCGCACCCGCATTCGCCAGGTGCTGCTCAACCTGCTCACCAACGCCATGCGTTTCACAGAGCAAGGCGGCATCACCCTGGAAGTGACGCGCCAGGCGCAACACATCGTGATTGCCGTACAGGATACCGGTCATGGCATCGCCCCTGAGGACCTGCCCAAGGTTTTCCACCCCTTCCGGCAGGTGGGCGAAAGCAACTGGAAACGCAGGGAAGGCACCGGGCTGGGACTGCCCATCAGTCGGCGCTTCGTAGAACTCCACGGTGGAGAAATGCGCGTCGAAAGCCAGGTAGGCACGGGAACCCGCTTCTGGTTTACGCTGCCTATCATGGCACGCGCCATCCCCGAAAACCCCGCCATCCGACCACTTCCCGGCCCGCAAGAGAGGCCGTTGTTTCTGCTATGTTCCTCTGACCCTGCTGCCCGGCAATTCATCCAGCAGGCTATACCGGAATGCGAAGTCATCCAAGAGACAGAAGCCGCCAATCTGCCCAAACTGGCGCAGCAATACTATCCCCGCGCTTTGCTGGTCGAAAGCACACACCCGCAGCCCATCCCCTCCATGCCCTACGACTTGCCCATCCTGTACTTCCACCAGCCGGGCAATCCCCCCGCGGCGTCCATGCCACACGGCATCCATGCCTACCTGGTCAAACCTGTACTGCCTGCACATCTGCTCGCTGTGCTGGAAACCGATATGCGCCATCTGCTGGTAGTGGATGATGACCCCGCCATGCTGCGCTTCCTTCAACAAACGCTGCGCGCCCCACAACCCTCAGGCTCCCCCATACGGCGGTTGACAACCACCCAAAGCGGCGCGCAAGCCCTGGAGATTGCCGCCGCCCACCCGCCCCCCGATGCCCTTCTGCTCGACCTGGAACTCCCCGATATGGACGGGTGGGCACTGCTGGAGGCCCTGCGCGCCATTCCCGGATGGGAGAGGGTACCGGTCATCGTCATTTCGGCAGCGGATGCCCCTCAGGCTCCCCCGGACAACCGCCGCAAAGTACTGGAGTTACACCTGCGCCGCGCCCTTTCCAGCGAGGAACTGGGGGCAGCCATGCGATTGCTGCTCGACCACATTCCTCCCCAGTACCCGTTGCACCCATCCAGGGGGAAAATCACAACACCCCAATCTGCTCCAGAGCAGAGAGCAAATCCTGACGGGTGATGGGTTTCTTGAGGAAAGCAACCGCCCCCAGGGATTTCGCCAGTTCTGGCTCGTTCCATGCAGAACACACCAGCACAGGGATTTGCCGCGTCTCTTCGTCCATCCGCAGAGATTGCAACAGTTCCCAGCCATCCAGCCCCGGCATCATCACATCCAGGGTAATCAACACGGGGCGATATTGACGCGCCAGCGACAACACCTGATGAGGGTTATCTACGCCTATCACCGTGAAGGGCAAACGGCTGAGATACCGCTGAAACATGCGCAACGCGGGGCGCTGGTCATCCACCACCAGGATAACTGCCTGCGTTTCCCCAGCCGGCAGGGTGAGGCTCAGGCGCAAAGAACGGCCATTGGGCACGAGCACCAGGCTGCCTCCCAATTTTTCGCTCCAATGCCGCGCTTCGGGCAGGTCGTACCCTGAGGCAGGAGGCTCCTCCCCCTCGGCGCTCAGGGTAAGCACGACACTACCAGGGCGCCTCTCGGTGCGCAGGAACAACGTGCCCTG
>DAOTWV010000072.1:0-2279 GCA_034435695.1 Anaerolineales bacterium
CGGGGCGAGCATGACGTTGTCCATGCCGCGCAAGGGGCTGTCGTCCGGCAGCGGCTCGAACTCGAACACGTCCAGCGCTGCGCCGCCGAGAACGCCGCGCTGCAGCGCGTCCACCAGCGCCGCCTCGTGGACGATCGGTCCGCGGGCCGTGTTGATCAGCACCGCGCCGGGTTTGACCTTCGCCAGCGTCCCGGCGTTGATCAGGTGATAACTGGTCGGGTTCAGGTCAGCGTTGATGGAGATGAAATCAGCCTGCGCCAACAACTCATCCAGCGGCACCATGCGGATGCCGGCCTCGGCCACGAAGACGTGGTCCACGTCCACGATGTCGTTGCCCAGCACGGTCATGCCAAAGGCGCGCGCCCGGCGCGTCACCGCCTTGCCGATGTTGCCCACGCCGATCACGCCCAGAGTGCACTCGCTCAGGCTGCGTCCCGGAATCTTTTCCCATTCGCCGCGCTTCATGGCCGCGTCCATCCACGGCTGCCGGCGGGCAAAGGCCAGCACATACCCCATGACCGTGTCGGCCACCGGCAGGGTGAAGGCGTTGGGCGTGTTGCCAATCATCACGCCAAAGCGGGCGCAGGCTTCTTTGTCAATCGAGTCAATGCCCGTGCCCCACTTGGAAATCACCTTCAGGCGCGGGGCGCAGGCTTCGATGACCTGCGGGGTGTAGCGGTCATCCCCGCAGATGGTGCCATCGAACTGCCCGGCATAGCGCAGCAGGTCTTCCGCCTCCATGCGCTCCTGCACGTCCGGGATGAGCACGTCCAGGCCATAGTGCTCGAAAACCGGCACAAAGCGCTCCGCGAAGGGAATCATGTAGGGGGCAGTCAACAAAACGGTCTTGCGGCTCATCTCAGGCATCCTTTTCCAGCCGCAGGCGCATCAGGGCCTCGGCCATCAGAAAATCGGCTTCCTCGTCGATGTCCACCGCTTCCAGGCGGGGGATTTCGAACATCAGCGGGCGCTCGCCAATGCGGTTGCGGCGCGCCAGCAGGTTCTCACGGGTGAACAGGTACAGGCAGGAATTTTCCTCATACACCGGCGGCAGGTCTTGCGTTTGCAGCAGGATGGCCGGGTTGTGATTGATGGCGCGTCCCAACTGGTCGTACAGGCGCGTCTGCCAGCGGGTGACGCTGAAAAGCGAATCCCGCGCCGGGTACTGCGCCAGGAACGTCTCGATGGCGCGGCGCACTGTTTCGGGGCGCAGCAACGGATTGGTGCTGTGCGTCTGCAGGTAAAAATCGGCTTCGGCCAGGCCCATATCGTAGGCCAGGATTTCGTTCATGGGGATGTCGTCCGCCCGCAAATGCTCAGGGCGCGCCACCACGCGCACCTGCGGGTAGTGCGTCCGTAACCCCTCAATCACCGGCGGGGAATCGGTATCCACCAGGATTTCTTCAATCTGCGGCACGGCCAGTAGGGTCTCGATGATGTATTGATACAGCGGTTTCCCTGCCAGCGGGCGATAGTTCTTGCCGGGAACCCGCTGGGAGTGATGCCGCATGGGAACCAGGGCAACGATTCGGGTCATTTTTCCTCCGGGGGAAGTTTTCCGGCGGGAAATGCGCCGGGGAAATCGTCCGGGGCTTTCTTTTCCTTGCCGCTCCAGGCTTCCACGTCCAGGCGCAGGGTAGCGGTCACTTTCAGGTCATCTGCGGAAACCGGCTCGTAATCGCGGCCGCGCTGCAGGTGCGGGAAGTACTTGTCCACCAGCAAATGCAGGGCATGGGCCGCTTCGTCCGGGTCTTCCACCAGGGAAACGCGGCCATAGACCATCACGCCGCGGAACTCGACGCTCATGTTCATGGCGCGGTCGGCCGGCAGCAGGCGTCCCATCTCGCTGACGGTCAGCACCGCCCGTGCGCCGCGCTGCACGGTCTCGAAGGTGCGCCCCTTGCGCGCCCCGTGCAGGTAGATGCAGTGCCGTTCGCGGTCATAGACGAAGTTGCGCGCCACGGCAAAGGGCTGCGCCCCCAGGCAAAGGGACAGCACGCCGTAGTCGACGCGGTCGAGCAGGGCGATAATCCAGGCGTCGTCATCCACCTGCCGGTCGCGGCGGCGCATGGCAGTCAGCCATTGCGGAGGGAGCGGGCCGCGCCCGTTCACGGTGTGGCCTGCTTCGCGCAGGGCAGTAACGGCGGCGGGCAGGTTCTCGGCTTTCACCAGCAGGTAATCAGTGTCGAAAGTGGAAACAGCAAACACGCTGATACCTGCAGCCGCCAGTGCGGTACTCAAACCGGCGAGCACACCAGTGAGCGAGAAATCCAGCGGGC
>DAOTWV010000073.1:0-1640 GCA_034435695.1 Anaerolineales bacterium
AACTGCTCAAAAGGCTGCCGGCAGGCATGGCACACGTAGATGGCGCGGCACAGCGTGGGGCCGAAGGGGTTCTTCAGTTCGGTGTCCTCCGAGCCGCAGTATGGGCAGTGTACCACCTCCAGCAGTGCGGCGGAAATCAACCCGTTGTGACGCGGCGGCGGGGCCAGCCCAAATTGTCGCAATTTCTCGCGCCCTTCGGGCGTAATCCAGTCGCTCGTCCAGGGCGGGTCGTTTTGCAGGCGCACGCTGACTTGCGGGAAACCGGCCGCGTGCACGGCATCCAGCACGGCCTGACGGATGACGTGCAGCGCCGGGCAACCGCTGAACGTCGGCGTGAGCACCACTTCGACGGCCTGCCCGTCCACGTGGACGGCGCGCACCAGCCCCATTTCCACAATCGAGAGCGGCGGAATTTCCGGGTCGTGGACGCCTTCCAGCGCCTGCCAGATGCGTTCTTCCATGCTCACCACTCCGCTTCGGGGTTCAGCCGGGCGACGGACTGCATCTCGTCCAGCAGGGGCTTGAGGTGCGCCGAGTGTACCTTTCGGCTGGCAGGGAGGGATTCGGGGGAAGCCGGGGGGTGCAGACCAAACCCCTGGAGACGCGCGCCCACCTCGTGCCGGTAGCGTTCCCCCAGGGAATCCCAGGGGGGCAGACTCCCTTCCGGGGGGAGGCCGTCAAACAAAGGGGACGCGTACCCCCATAAATCTTCCAGCGCGTCTTGCATCCGGCGGTGACTTTCCTGCGTGCCCTGCGCCAGTTTTTGCACCCACAGGCGCGTGTGCCGCAGGTGATAGGCCTCCTCCGGCTGGATTTTACGCGCCACGCCGCCCAGGACGGGATGGGGACGGAGGGCCTCCAGCAGCAGGGCTTCGGCCTCGTCGTACAGGTACTGACGCAGCAGCGCGAAGCCCCAATCGCGGTTGGGCAGTTCCACCAGTTGCGCACAGCGGAACTCGTCTGCGCCGCGAAAGTACGCCAGGCGGTCGGGGTGGGTTTCGGGGTCTTTGCCCAGGTGCTGCGCCAGGGTCTTGTACCACAGCACGGCGTGCCCGATTTCATCCAGCGCCAGGTTGGCGAATGCGATGTCTTCCTCCAGCAGCGGGGCGTGACCGCACCACTCGGAGGCGCGGTGTCCCAGGATGAGTTGGTCATCGGCCAGGGCGAGCAGCAAATCGTTCATTGGTCTTTCTCCCGGCGCAGGCGGCGCATACGGCTGACCACGCGGTAGTAACTGGAGTGGCGGAAGGGTTTGTTTTCGGCGGGGGAAAAGAGCGCCTCGGCGTCCTGCGGGGCGCTGCAGGTGACGGCTTCGGCAGGGAAGACCCACCACAGCGCCGGGGGCGTCTCGAAGCGCAGTTCCTGCCGGGCGGCGGCCAGGGCGTGCTCCGGCGAGGGGGCGCGGATTTCGGCCTGCCAGGTGAGCACGTCCGCCGGTTTGACCTTGCAGAAGACGTGAAATAGGCGCTGCGGGGCGTCTGGAGCGGTCTCCGGCGGCTGCCAGGCGTGCAGTTGTTCTGCGGTGCGGGCAAAGACGGCCTCCGCTGGCACGACCCACAAACTGACGTTTTGCGGGCGGCGGGTGTACACATCGCGCCCCAGCAGCAGCGCCATTTCCGCATCCGGGGCGTGCACCGAAC
>DAOTWV010000074.1:0-8976 GCA_034435695.1 Anaerolineales bacterium
CCATGCCGTAGGCCGGACTTTCCAGTCCGGCCCAGCCCGGCCAAAATGACAGGCTGGAAAGCCTGTCCCACAGACGCCATGCCGTAGGCCGGACTTTCCAGTCCGACCCAGCCCGGCCAAACTGACAGGCTGGAAAGCCTGTCCCACAGACGCCATGTCCATCACCCTGCTCGTCCCCCTGCTGTACCTGAGCGTACAGGCCGCCCTGGCCGCCGCGCTGCACGCGTCCATACCCGCGCTGCGCCTGCCCTCGCTGTTGGGCGCGGCGGCCAGTGGAGTTTTCTGCGCCTGGGCGTGCGCGGCCCGCGTGCGCCCACAACGGCGCGCCGCCCTGCTGCTGGCGGTGGTCACTCTGGGGAGCGCGGCCGCCCTCAGCGCCAAAACCGACCCCGCCGCACCGCTGCGCTTCACCCTGCCGCCCCTGCCCTTCGCCTGGACGCTGGCGCTGGGGGCGTGGAGCGCGCTGGCCGCGTGGGGCATGCAGCGCAACGGCTGGACATGGCCGGCTGTCATCGGCAGTTGGGGCTGGCTGGCGGGAGTGAACGCAGCCACCACCGCCGACATGACCACCCTGGCGCTTGGCCTGGCCGCCGGCAGCCTGACCGTCTTCGCCGGGCAGCACATCGCCCGCGAACGCGCCTGGGAACAAAGCGGCACCGATTACCCCACCGATTTGCGGCTGGATACCCTGCTGGCCGCGCTCGGCCTGAGCGGCGCGCTGCTTACGCTGGCACTGCTGCTCTCGCTGCCCTCGCCGCGCCCCGTCTGGCAGGCGCTTGCGCCGCTCAGCGATGCGCTGCGCGCCCGCGTACAACCCGTCAACCGGGCGTTGGGGCTGCGGGCGCTGGCCCCCGCGCCGGAAGCAGCGCCCGGATGGCAGACGGGCGGCGGCCTGCCGCGGCAGCACCTGCTGGGCAGCGGCCCCGAACTGGCACAGACCATCGCGGCGCAGGTACGCGTCCAGGCCGAATTGCCGCTCAGCCCCTACTGGCGCACACTTGCCTACGATACCTACACCGGGCACGGCTGGCAGTGGAGCGGCGCGCAAACGCGCCCCTGGCGGCCTGCGCCGCGTCCGGTTGAGGATGCCCCCTTGCTGTGGCAGGAAGTACAGCGTGCGCCGGGGGAGGCCCCCGCGCTGGCCTTTGGCGAGGTGCGCTTTCTCGACCAGCCGGCGGAATGGCATCTGCGCCCCCCGGATGCGCCCTACGCCTGGCTGGTGCATACCCGCCGCTACCGCGTGTGGAGCGCGCCGCCGCTGGCTTCCCCCGCCGATTTGCGCGCCGCCCCCGCCGATTACCCGGCCTGGCTGACGCTGCGCTACACCCAACTGCCGCCCGAAACCCCGCCCCGTCTGCGCGCCCTGGCGCTGGAACTCACCCGCCGCGCCACCACGCCCTACGACAAGGCCGCCGCGCTGGAAGCCTACCTGCGCACCTTCCCCTACACGCTCGACCTGCCCGCGCCACCCACCGACCGCGACGTGGCCGCCTACTTCCTGTTCGAGTTGCGGCGCGGCTACTGCGATTACTACGCCACGGCCTTCGTCGCCCTGGCGCGCGCCGCCGGGCTGCCGGCGCGTCTGGCCGTCGGCTACCTGGGCGGCGACTACGACCCGCAAACCCGCACCTACACGCTGCACGGCGACGACGCGCATTCCTGGCCGGAGGTGTACTTCCCCGGCTACGGCTGGATTCCCTTCGAGCCAACCGCCGGCCGTCCGGCGCTGGAACGCCCGGAAACCCCGCCCATTCTGCCGCCAGCGCCCTCGGAGGCCGTCCCCCTGCCGGTGCGCTGGATGCAGATACCCTCCGCCAACCGGATTGGGCTGGTTCTTTTGCTGGGTATCGTGGTGGTGGGTATCGTCCAGTGGGTGCAGGGGGAACGCCTGAAACGCCTGCCGCCCCGCAGGGTTGTGCTGCGCCTGTGGGGGAAAGCAAGCCGATGGGCCGCGCGGGGAGCGGACTCCCTTCCAGCGGGTGCCACGCCCCTGGAAACGGCGCGCCACCTGAAAGGGAGTCTCGCGCCCCTGCGCGCCCTCCCTGGAGGGGTACGCCTGTATGCGGACGCGGTACAATCTCTGGCGTATTTGCTCCACCAGGTGCATCTGGCCTGGTTTGCGCCTACGCCTCCAAAAAATCCCGCGCAGGTGTGGCATCACTGGAAACGTCTTCGTAGGCGGATGTGGCTCTCCCACCTTGCAGCATGGCTGCAGCAACACCTTCTCCGGTCTTGATATGCAAAAGTACGTGGCAATTTATCGTGTGCAAGTGCTCAACAGCCTGGCGTACCCGATGAATTTTTTTGGGCGCGGGTTGATGATTGTGTTGTTTTTGTGGATTTTCTTTCAGTTGTGGAGCACGGTGTACATTTCCAGCGGGCAAAGCATCATCAGCGGGTTGACGCTGCGCGATACGCTCTGGTACCTGTGCATGACCGAGGTGCTGGAACTGGGACGGCCGCGGCTGGCGCAGCAGGTGGCTGCGGCGGTCAAAGACGGCTCTATTGCCTACCTGCTGAACAAGCCGTATGATTTTTTGCTGTACCAGTTGAGCATGGGGCTGGGTGAGGGGACGCTGCGCCTGGGGATGAACGTGGTGTTGGGCGGGGCGGTGACGTGGGCAATGGTCGGGGCGCCGCCCGATGTCCGTTCCTGGCCGGGAACGCTGGTGGTCTTTTGCGGGGCGTGGCTGCTGCATTTTTGGGTCAACGCGTTGATTGGGTTGGCAGCCTTTGTGTTCGAGGAGGTGACGCCTTTCGAGTGGATTTACCAGAAGATGGTATTCGTGCTTGGGGGCATGCTCATTCCGCTGAATTTCTACCCTGCATGGTTGCAAAAACTGGCGCACATGCTGCCTTTTTCTTCCATGATGTATGCGCCTGCGCACTTGTTCGTACAGTATTCCGGCAGAGAACTGGTGCGTACGTTGGGAATGCAGGCTGTGTGGCTGCTGTTGCTGGGCGGTGCCGCGACGGCGGCCTACCGCGCCGGCTTGCAGCGGTTGGCTATCAACGGAGGCTGAGATGCGCGAGATACGTTTTTTGTTTGCCCTGTGGAAGACCAACCTGCTGGCCGCGATGGAGTACCGTACCGCATTCCTGATGCAAATTCTTGGGATGATGCTCAACAATAGCATTTACTTTCTGGTTTGGGTGGTCTTTTTCGACCGCTTCAAGCAGGTACGCGGCTGGGGGGTGGATGAGATGTTCCTGGTCTTCGGTATTTCGGCGCTGGCATTTGGCATCGTCATGGTGTGCTTTGGCAATGCGCGTATGTTGAGCGAGGTCATCGCCCGCGGGAATCTGGATTACTACCTGAGCATGCCGCGTCCGGTGTTGTTACACACCCTCGCCAGCCGCAGCATCACCAGCGGGATGGGGGATATCGCCTACGGGCTGCTCAGTTTCCTGTTTGCCGGGCCGCGGGATGTCTACACGGTGTTGCGCTTTGTGGTTGGGGGGTTGCTGGCAACCGCGGTTTTCCTGTCGTTCATGGTGTTGATGCACAGCCTCTCGTTCTGGTCGGGGTATGTGCGCGCGTTCGTAGACCTGGCGGTAAACGCTATGCTTTCCTTTGCCATTTATCCCATCACCCTGTTCGATGGCACCGCCCGGTTTTTGTTGTTTACCATCATGCCGGCGGCGCTGATGGGTGCCGTGCCCGCCGAGTTCGTGCGCGCCTTCTCGTGGGAGCGCTTGCTGGAGTTGACGGCAGGTGCGCTGGTGCTGCTGGCGTTGAGCATCGGGGTTTTTTACCGCGGGCTGCGCCGGTATGAAAGCGGCAGTGCATGGCAAACACAGGTGTGAGCGACTGCACAGTGCAGGTTAGGATATAATTTCTTCATGTGGACTTTGCTCGCCCCCGCGGGGTTGATGTTCGGGGTGTTCATCATTCCCCTGCTGATGCTGTACATGCTGCGCATGCGCCGCAGGGAGATGCCTTTTTCTTCGCTGTATCTGTGGGAGCAGGCGCTGCACGACAGGCAGGTGAACACACCGTGGCGCAAACCGCGCGTTACCATGCTTTTACTGCTGCAACTGCTCGCGTTGTTGCTGCTGGTCGCAGCGCTGGCGCGTCCTGCGCTACGCACGCCCAGTTTGAGCGGGCAAAACAGCGTGGTGCTGCTGGATGCCTCTGCTTCCATGCAGGCTACCGACCTCAGCCCCAACCGTTTCGAGCACGCGTTGCAAACGCTGCACACCCTGATTGATGACCTCCCCGATGCAGCCCGCATGACCATCATCCTGGTAGGGCATCGTCCCATTCCACTCGTCAGCAGCAGCGACCGCGCCACGCTTCACGCTGCACTGAACGGCCTGCACCCTGAAAACGGAAGCGCAGACTGGCCTGCCGCCCTTGCTTTGGCCGCGGGCAACGTGCGGCAAAGCAACGCGGCCACGCTACTGGTGCTTTCGGATGGCGGACTGCCATCCGAAAACCTGCCGGCCTTTCCAGGCACGGTGCGATACCTGCCCGTTGGCACCCAGGCTGAAAACATCGCCATCACCGCGTTCAATGCCCGGCGAAAGGGTAGCAGCGTCCAACTATTCGTCCGCCTGCACAATTACGACTCACGGCCTCGCAGTATCCTGCTTTCGATTTACGTTGCCCAATCCCTGCTGCACGCGGAAACCTTGACCCTGCCCCCTGATACCGACCAGCACCTCACCCTGGATGGGCTTCCCGATGTGGCCGCGGCCTACCGCGCACAACTACGCCCCACAGACCAGTTGCCCGACTATCTGACGCTGGACGATAACGCCTATTGCGTGTATCAACCCGAAAACACCCGCAGTGTGCTGCTCATCTCCAGCGGCAACCTGTTTCTGGAGCAACTCCTGGCAGCCATTCCCACCCTCAACGCCTACCGCGTCGCCCTGAATGCCGAAGGGCAACCACAAACGCTGCTGCCTGCAGAGCGTTTCGATGCCTACGTGTACGACGGCCTGGCACCGGATACGCTTCCCGAAGGCAATTTGCTGCTCATCAATCCGCCGCCCAATCCGTGGTTCACCGTTGGTGAGACCTACACTCCAACGCAACAGGTACAGGTCTCGGAACACCCGTTGAGCCGCGGGGTAGATTGGAATTCCGTCTTCGTGCAGCGCGCCCACCGGGTGGTCATGCCTTCCTGGGGCATTCCGCTTGTTCAGATGGGCGATGAGCCGCTGGTGTTTTTCGGAGAATACCGCGGGCGGCGCACGGCCGTAGTAACTTTCGACCTGCACGAAAGCACCCTGCCCCTGACCGTCGCCTACCCCATCCTTTTCACCCGATTGCTGGAATACCTTGCGCCGGGGCTTCCCATCCCTGCAGGCACCAATTTGTCCCCCGGAGAGCCCCTCACCCTGCAGCCAGGGGTAGGGACTGCCCAACTGGTCATCGTAACCCCTCAGGAAGAGACGTACACGCTCCTGCCCCAGGGAGGCACGTTGACTTTCGAGGCCACGCACACTCCTGGGGTGTACGCGGTCAACATCTTCGAATCCCTGGAAGCGCCTCAACCCCAACAGGTTGCCTATTTCACCGTAAACCTGTTCGATGGCGCAGAATCCGCCATTGCGCCGGCCGAAAACATCACCATCCCTGCCAACCGCGGAGATGACACCCCCCTGCCGCTGGGACAACACGAGGTGTGGCCCTGGCTGGGAGCAGCGGCTTTTGTCCTGCTGCTGCTGGAATGGTGGCTTACCCATCGTTGAACACACAAGCACATTTCTGGAGGTACCCTATGAAAGCATTCGTCACTGGAGGCAGCGGCTTCATTGGCCGCCACCTGATTCGCAAACTCATCGCCCGCGGGTACAAAGTGCGCGCGCTCTCGCGTTCCATCAACAGTGATGTGTTGCTGCGGCAAATGGGTGCGGAACCCATTCGCGGCCACATCAACGACCTGCCCGCGCTGCGCGAGGGCATGCAAGGTTGCCAGGTAGTCTTCCACCTGGCTGCGTGGTATCGTCTGGGGAAACGCGGGGCAGCCCAGGCAGAGCGTATCAACGTGCGCGGTACCCGCAACGTACTGCAAACGGCATTCCAGACAGGCGTTCCGAAAATCATCTACACCAGCACCATCGCGGTTTTCGGGGATACGCGCGGCCAACTGGTGGACGAGACCTACTACAAAGGCGCACCTTTCCTGAGCGAATATGACCGCACCAAATGGCTGGCGCATTATCGTGTCGCCTTGCCGCTCATCGAACAGGGCGCCCCCATCATCATCACCATGCCGGGCGGCGTGTACGGCCCCGGCGATACCAGCGTCATCGGCGAGATGCTCAGCCTCTTCCTGCAGGGGCGGCTCAACATCCTCCCTGGCCCGGAGACCACGTTGACCTACGCCCACGTGGACGACATCGCCGAGGGGCACATCCTGGCTGCCGAGAAGGGCAAAATCGGGGAAAGTTACATCCTGGCTGGCCCGGCGCGCTCTTTGGGCGAAATGACGCAATTGTGGGCTCAATTGAGCGGCATGCAGGCGCCGCGTATCCACATCCCGGCTGCGGTGTTGCGCCCCTTTGCGCCGCTCATGGGAATACTCGAAGGGCTGGTGGATTTGCCTATGTCCTTCACGGAGGAAGCCGTGCGCTCATTGGGGGCTACCTACATTGCGCGCAGCGACAAGGCACGCGCCGAACTGGGCTGGGAACCCCGTCCCCTGGAAGAAGGCATGGCTGAAACCGTCAGCAGCATGCTTGCCACTTTGCCCTCCACACATCCCACCGACCAGCGCCAACGGGCAGCCATCATTCTGCTCATCGCTGCACTGCTGACCATGCTCTGGTTGCGCGACCGCGAATCCTGACCCGCCATGACCTTCACCCGCCCCGCGTGGTTGCTTTTGAGCCTCGCCCTGCCGCCGGTATTGTGGCTGGGGTGGCCTCGACGCGCCCGCGGGCGGGCGGTTGCTTCCCTGACGATACGCGTTACGCTGCTCACCCTGCTCATCCTGGCACTCAGCGGCTTCAGCCTGCAAAATGCTTCTCGGAACCTGGACGTGGTTTTCGTGCTCGATTGGTCGGATTCGCTGCCTGACCAGGCCAAAGCCCAGGCGCTGGCCTACGTGCAGCAGGCGCTGAAAGCCAAAGCCCCGGATGACCGTGCCGCGGTCATCGTCTTTGGACAGGACGCGCTGGTAGAGCACCTGCTGGCCAGAGAAACGGCGCTCGAAGGAATCGCCTCGCTTCCCAACCCGGCACACACCGACCTGGAAGAAGCCCTCAGTCTGGCCTTTACCCTTCTGCCGCCGGAAAACGCGCGCCGTATCGTGGTGCTCACCGATGGCGCATACACCACGGGCAACCCGCAAAGCATCGCGTCCCTGATTCGTAACAGCGGCATTGACTTGCGTTTCGTGTGCTACCCATTTGGCGAGGTACGCGACCCGGCGGCATGTCACCCGCCGGTGTACGGGCAGGCCGATGCGGCTATCACCGCTGTGCATCTCCCCACCAGCGTGCATACCGGGGAAACGTTTCCGCTGGAAGTAACCTTGCACGGTCAAAATGCCCCGGTCAACGGGCAACTGGAGGTGCGCACGGCCAGCGGCACGCTCCTGCACCGCGAGGCGCACACCATTCGTCCTGGCACGGAACACCTCACCCTCTCCCTGCAGGCTGCGGATTCACCGGGACTTCTGGCCTACACCGTGGAATTCATCCCCACCCAAAGCGATTTCTACCCGGAAAACAACCAGTTGCAGGGCTACACCACCGTTTTGGGTGCGCCTCGCCTGCTGCTGGTAGCCCCATCCCAGGGGGAAACCATCCCCGGAGAAGATACCCCTCGCCCCGACGAGGCCGCCGCCCTGTACAGCGTACTGCAAAACAGCGGCATGCAGGTAGAGCGCGCCCTGCCCTGGGAAATGCCCGCTTCGCTGCTGCACCTGGGGCGCTATGACGCGGTCGTGCTGGTTGACGTCCCTGCCAGCCAGTTAGACC
This sequence comes from Anaerolineales bacterium, assembly GCA_034435695.1. Taxonomy (GTDB): domain Bacteria; phylum Chloroflexota; class Anaerolineae; order Anaerolineales; family DRKV01; genus DRKV01. The sequence continues at coordinate 7,939 of DAOTWV010000074.1, forward strand.
AGGCGCAAATGCAGGCCATCCAGCAGTACGTGCGCGACCTGGGAGGCGGGCTGGTGGTCATCGGAGGCCCCACCGCGTTTGGCGTAGGCGGCTACTACCACACCCCGCTGGAAAACGCCTTGCCGCTGGAAATGCAAATCAAAGACGAGCAAAAGCGCCCTCGCATGGCTATCCTGTACGTGATAGACCATTCAGGAAGCATGATGGAAACCAGCGGCGGGCCTACGAAACTCAATCTCGCCAAAGAAGCGGCCATCCGCTCGGTGGATATGCTCATGAATGGAGACCAGGTGGGGGTAGTGGCTTTCGACGACACGGCTTCCTGGGCTGTTCCCGTACAAACCCTGGAAGACCCGGTAGCCATCCAATCGGCCATCAGCCACATCAGCGGCGGCGGCGGCACCGACATCTACGCCGGCCTGTACGCGGCATCGCAGGTCATCCCCAAAATCGACGCCCCCATCCGGCACATCATCCTGCTTACCGATGGAGGTGCCGACCCTACAGGCATTCCCGAACTGGTACAACGCCTGCACACCCAGGAAAACGTCACCCTGACCACCATTGCCGTAGGCAGCGATGCCACCCCAAACCTGAAAGAGTGGGCCAAACTTGGGGAAGGGCGGTACTACTTCGTGGACAAACCCTCCCGCCTGCCAGACGTTTTCACGGCTGAGACAGCCCTTGTGAGCCGCTCCTACGTGGTCGAGGAGCCTTTCACCCCCATCCAGACCGCTCCCTCGGCGTTGTTGCCAGACAAGGGTTTGCCGCCCCTGTACGGCTACGTCGCCACACAGGCCCGCCGTACCGCGCAGGTGATTTTGCAAAGCCCCAAAGAAGACCCTATCCTGGCAACCTGGCGGTATGGTCTGGGAAAGGCGCTGGCCTTCACTTCCGATGCCACCGGTCGCTGGGGGCGCGATTGGCTGGCCTGGCAGGGATATGCCACCTTCTGGAGTGCCGCAGTACGCTCGGTGTTGGGCGCGCCTGTCAGTGGAGACATGCAGGCAGAGGTCAATACCGACGGAGAGCACGCCC
>DAOTWV010000075.1:0-5006 GCA_034435695.1 Anaerolineales bacterium
CCTGACAGTCACCCTACTGCAAGACATCCAGCCTGGGGAATACGCCCTGGAGGCCTCCATCGTACCGCCCGGAGGGAGCGATGGCCTGTCGCTCACTTTGTCGCAGGAGTCTCCGGCGCAATTCAGCGCGCAATTCACCCCCCAGGAGCCGGGGGTGTACCTGCTACACGTGCAGGGACACGCGCCCAATGGCGAGTCCCTGACCCTGACAACCGGCTGGGCTTATGGCTATTCGTCAGAATACCGGCCACAGAGCGCCAGCGACCGTCTCAACCGCCTGCTGCTGGGGCTGGATGCCAATGCGCCCGCCCGTCTCCTGCAGCAGATGCCAGAAGAGACTTTTGTCCATGACGTGCCCGCGCCGCCCCGGCGTCGTGCCATGTGGTACCCGCTGCTGGCGCTGGCTGCCGCGCTTCTGCCGCTGGATGTGGCGGTGCGCCGGCTGGCCTTCAGCCGGGAGGACATACAGGGCTGGCGCGCCTCCCTGAAAGCGTGGCGCCCCCGTAAAAGCGCATCCACCCCCCAGGGGACGCGGGTACGGACTCTCCTACGGGTGAAGCGCCGCCCCAGGGGAACCCCCTCCCCTCCACAAGCACGTCCCAAGCCCCCGTCAAAACCCGCAGAACCGCGTCCACCCCAAAGGCCCGCGTCCCAAAAACCTGTCTCTCCTTCACAACACACCGCCCAGGCGCTCCTGAGACGAAAACGCGAGCGCGAAGACAAAACATGACGGCGATTTTCGGGTTTGTAATGCAATTTACACTCAGCAGAGATTGCCCTTTTGCCAAAAATTTTGTACAATCATCGGGCAGATGGGTTGGTGGGCGCCGTGTCCATCCAGGCATATCAAAGTGAGGAGTTTCTCCCATGGCCGCCGATTTGAAGAGTTTGCTCAAAGAGCCGCAGACTATCGAGGAATTACACATTCCCCAAAACATCATCATAGACCTGGCATTACGCCTGTTGTTCAATGAAGGCAATGTCGCCCTGAGTCGGATGGTACAGGTCATTCGCGTCAACAGCCAGATTCTGGATAAGTTGATGCTGTGGATGCAAAAGGAGCATCTGGTCGAGGTTTCTCAGGCGGGCACAGGGCTGGGGCGCCTGGGGTACGTGTACACCCTGACAGAAGCCGGCGAAGAGCGCGCCCGTGATGCCCTGGAACGCAGCCAATACGTGGGGCCTGCTCCTGTCCCCATTCATTACTACAATCAAGCCATCGAGTTACAAACGCAAACCGCGCAGCATGTGCGTCCCGAACAGGTCCAACACGCGCTGCGGCACCTTATCCTGCCATCGGATTTTCATCGTCGGGTGGGGCCGGCCGTCAATTCGGGGACTTCGCTGTTTCTCTACGGCCCCCCCGGAAACGGGAAAACCACCATCGCGCAGGCGATTGCCAGGCTGATTGCAGGTACAGAACCCATCTGGTTACCCTACGCATTGACTGCTGGCGGGCATATCATCCAGGTGTACGACCGCCTGATTCACGAGCGCATCAACATCGAAGGCGGCCGCACAGCGCAATTAGGACGCACCGACCGGCGCTGGGGATTGTTCAAACGTCCTTCGGTGATGGTAGGCGGCGAATTGAAAATGGATGCTCTTGATTTACGCTATGACCCCATCGCCAAGTTCTACGAAGCCCCCTTACAACTCAAGGCCAATGGCGGCATGTTCCTGATTGACGACTTTGGTCGTCAGCAAATCAGCCCCACCGACTTGCTCAACCGCTGGATTGTGCCCCTGGAAAGCAAGGTGGACTTCCTGCGCATGCGCAACGGTCAGACGATTGTGGTGCCTTTCCGACAGTTGATTGTCTTCAGCACGAACCTGGACCCCAATGACCTGGTGGATGACGCGTTCTTGCGCCGTATTCACATCAAAGTCAAGGTAGAAGGCCCAGACCAGCGGCGCTTTTTCCAGATTTTCGTGGTGATGTGCAAGCAAATGGGTGTACCTTTCGATAAGCAGGCGTTCTTGCACCTGTTACAAGAGTGGTACATCAAGCCCAAGCGCGTCATGCAGGCTGTACATCCACGCGATATCCTCAAAACTCTGACAGCCATTTGCGCTTACGAGGGCACGCAGCCGCGCATGACGCCGCAACTGATTGATGAAGCCTGCCGCAACTATTTCGTCGATTGAAAGCCCTTTGACCACCATCCCGACAGCGAGGAGGACAAGATGCCCTCAACGGCCACATTGCTGGCGCTCACCACCCTGGCCTTGTGGAGTTTTCTGGCTTACCTGGCGGCGGAACTGAACACGGTTCCGCCGCTCATGCTTACGGGCCTGGCGCTGACCATTGGCGGAATGCTTGGGCTATGGCGCTGGCGCGAATGGCGTCTTCCCTGGCGCACGTTTGCCGTGGGGGTGTACGGGTTGTTTGGGTATCATTTTTTGTTTTTTGCCGCGCTGCACTATGCTCCGCCTGTAGAGGCCAACCTGCTCAATTACCTGTGGCCGTTGGGAATTGTAATGCTCTCACCGGTGTTTTTGCCGGGGTATCACCTGAATCGGCGGCATGTGGTTGGGGCGCTGCTGGGGTTGAGCGGAGCAGCATTGATAGTGAGCGGGGGAAAGTTGCACCTGGATATGCGCTATCTTCCCGGCTACCTGATGGCAGCAGCCGCGGCTTTTGTGTGGTCCAGTTATTCTCTGCTGACGCGCCGCGTGCCGCATTTTTCCAGCGGGGCGGTGGGTGCATTTTGCCTGACCTCCGGCCTGCTGGCACTGGCCGGGGCAGCGTTGTGGGGGGAATGGCAGGCGATGCCCTGGACGGCTCTCTCTTCCAGAGAGTGGGCGTTGCTGGTGTTGACCGGTATCGGCCCATTGGGGCTGGCTTTTTACACATGGGATGCCGCCCTGAAGCGCGGCGACCCGCGGCGTATTGGTGCGCTGGCGTATCTCACGCCGCTGGCTTCTACACTCAATTTGACGCTGCTGGGAGGGCGTCCACTGGCATGGTACGCGGGTATTGCCATGCTGTTAATCATTAGCGGGGCAGTGCTGGGCAACACAGGGCAGTGAAAAATTTCAATCAGATATGCCAGCAGGGTATAGAATATTCCTCCAGACACGCAATACCTCGGCCACCGTCCAGGCCTGTGCGATGCAGCCGCGGGGGGTGAAGGGGGCATCGCCATCGAAAATTTCGCTCAGCGTGCCCATGCCATGACTTTGCAGATGCAAAACCAACCCCTGGAGGTAGTCACGCACAGCACGAGGGTCCTGGTACACACGGTAATGGGCGCTCAAGAAGGGACCGATAAGCCACCCCCATGTGGTTCCCTGGTGATAGGCAGCGTCACGGGTTCGCCGCGTTCCCCCATACACACCGCAATAGTCAGGATTCTGGGGGTCAAGACTGCGCAGGCCATGAGGCGTGAGCAGACGGCGTGCACACACATCCACTACTGCACGCTGCTGGTGAGGGGAAAGGGGGGAATGGGGTAACGAAACAGCCAGCAGTTGGTTGGGGCGCAAAGTAGCGTCCGCACCATGGGGCGTATCGAGCACATCGTAACAGTAGCCACCATCCGCATACCAGAATTTTTGAAAGCCAGTGTGTACCTGTGCGGCGCGTTCCCGAAACGGTGTATCCTCTTCGCCAAGCATGCAGGCAAAATCAGCCATGCAGCACAAGGCGTTGTACCACAAGGCGTTGATTTCCACTGGTTTCCCAGTGCGCGGCGTTACTACCCAGTCATCCACTTTAGCGTCCATCCAGGTGAGTTGCACTCCTTCTTCTCCTGCAAAGAGCAGACCGTCAGAGGCATCCACCTGGATGCAATAGCGGGTGCCGCGCACATGCCAGGCAATGATGTCTTTCAGCACAGGGAACAAATCTCGCAGGAGTGAAATGTCGCTGGTAGCCTGAAGATACGCCCGGATAGCCTCAAAATACCAAAGGGTAGCGTCCACGGTATTGTATTCCGGCTGTTCTCCGACATCTGGAAAACGATTGGGCAACATGCCGCGAGAAACGTAACGTGCAAAGGTACGCAGGATACTGGCAGCAGTTTCAGGGCGTCCAGTGGAAAGGGTTAAGCCGGGGAGGGCAATCATGGTGTCGCGTCCCCAGTCGGTAAACCACGGGTAACCAGCAATTACAGATTGCCCTTCGTCGCGCTGAACGATGAATTGGTCGGCAGCAAGGGCAAGGTTGGCAACCCAAACAGGGGCGTCATCGGGCAGGCGTGACAACAGCGTCTGCTGGCGAGTTTGGGCAGCCTCCAGGGCGAGATATTCATCCGGCGGCAAAGGGTCATGCGCCGAGATGATAATGGTGAGCGATTCACCAGGCAACAACTCTGCGTGAAAGGTGGCTGCGTGGAATAAATCGGTACTGGCTTCCAGACCGCGATAGGCTTCTTGCGGCAAGAAAACACCTTTCACCCAAGCGTTCTCTGGCGTCACCCGTCCGGAGGAACATAGAAGCAGAAAAGAGTTCCCCTCCTCAGGGATGACGCGCACCCCTGAGGGTATCTGCTGCACCTGAAAGAAATCTGGCCTGGATTTTTGGGTGGTGTGAAAATCCCGCCAGGATGCCAACGCTCGTAAAGTGATTTCGAGAGGAGCAGATGCCTGCCGCAAAGTGTACCGAAGGCAGGTGATGTTATACCCGTGGGGCATCCAGATACGTTTTTCCAGCAGCGCATCGGCAAGGGAAAAAGTCCACACGGGCAAATGGCCATCCAGAGAAAAGCGAATCAGGTGGACAGGGTGGGGAGTATGACCGCTGCCATCAGACAAGTTGGGGGCAAGCAGGTGATAAGTGTGTCCATCATAACGCGCGGTAGGCTGCATAGCCGAAAGCAAAACGGTGCGTTCTACCGGAGGATTCATAGCCGCCACCAACAAGCCGTGATAGCGCCGTGTGAGAGCACCTCCCAGCGTGCCCATGGCAAACCCACCAATACCGTTGGTGACCAGGTATTCACGTGCGGAAGTCTGGGATGAGTCAGTGGTAATAGGAAAACCAAAATCAAGCATACATGCTC
>DAOTWV010000076.1:0-12533 GCA_034435695.1 Anaerolineales bacterium
TTTCGCCGCTTCGTTGGCCGTATCTGCGAGAATCTGCGTCAAATCTGCGGTATCTGCGTTCCGTTGCGCCAGACCATACCGCGATTCACCAACAACGTTTTAGTGCTCCCTCGCGGAAAGCAGCAATTTCGAATTTGCCCGCACGGTATCCGCAGATTACGCAGATTGCACGGATTTTTTCTTCTTTCCTCTGCGTAATCTGCGGATGCATTGGCACATATCTGCGCGGAAAGACACGGAAAACCTGGGAATGCCCGCGTGGTGTGGACGGTATCCACCGTCTGTCATGCCTTGCGGCGCTCCCAAATCTCGAAAGCATGTCCGCAGGTATCCCCCTGTTGGGGAGAAAAATCTTCGTGATGGCGACACACCCAGCAGGGCGGGGAAAGAAAATGCACCTGGAAGAAGGTATCTGCCTCAGAAACGCGGGTATGGATGCGACTCAGGTAGATGCAGTCCGCCTGGGGAAGCAAGGCAGCGTAAAGTTGTGCCCCGCCAATGACAAAAATCTCCTCCTCACCGGCTTCTCGTGCCAGATGCAGCCCCGCGTGTGGCGAATCAACCACGATGGCTCCGGGGGCCTGGTACCCTTTCTGGCGTGTCACCACCAGGTTGACGCGTCCCGGCAGCGGTTTGCCAATGCTCTCCCAGGTGCGCCGTCCCATCAGGATGTGATGTCCCATGGTGAGACGCTTGAAGCGTTGCAAATCAGCGCGCACCCGCCAGGGGATACCCCCCTGCGCACCAATGGCTCCGCTTTCATCTACGGCAAGGATGAAGGAAATGCGCATAGGCAAAATGAGTGCAGAATGGTGCATGCGGAATGCCGACTACCAGCCACGGAAAACACAGAATGACACGGCCTGCCAATCGACCAGCCACGGAAAACACGGAATGACACGGATTGCCAATCGACCAGCAGACCAGGCGACTACTCGACTCTCACACAGCCACCGGCGCTTTGATATGCGGGTGTGCCTGGTAGTTTTCCAGCGTGAAATCTTCGTAACGAAAGGCGAACAAATCGCGGACTTTGGGGTTCAGGCGCATACTCGGCAGAGGATAAGGCGTGCGGCGCAATTGTTCCTCTGCCAGGTGCAAGTGATTGTGGTACAGGTGCGCGTCGCCCAGGGTATGTACCAGGTCGCCGGGCTGCAAGCCAGTAGCCTGCGCTGTCATCATCGTGAGCAAGGCATACGAGGCGATATTGAAGGGCAGGCCAATGAAAACATCTGCCGAACGCTGGTACACCTGACAGGAGAGTTTACCATCGGCTACGAAAAACTGAAACAGCACATGGCAGGGCGGCAGCGCCATTTCCGGCAATTTGGCCACATTCCAGGCACTTACCAGCAGCCGCCGCGAGGTGGGGTTGATGCGAATGTTTTCCACCACCTGCGCCAACTGGTCAATCGTGGACCCATCCGGGCCTTCCCAGGCGCGCCATTGCACGCCATACACCGGGCCTAGTTCCCCCTCATCATCTGCCCAGGGGTCCCAGATGCGCACACGGTGCTCCTGCAGGTAGCGGATGTTGCTCTCGCCCCGCAGGAACCACAGCAACTCGTAGATGATGGAACGCAGATGCAGTTTCTTGGTGGTCAGGAGGGGAAACCCGGCCTGCAAATCAAAACGCATCTGATAACCAAAAACGGCACGCGTCCCCACACCAGTACGGTCAGTGCGGTCGCTGCCATGTTCGAGGATGTGCTGCATCAGGTCGAGATAAACCTTCATAGGGGAACCACCTCCCGAACCAGAGTCAGGTCTTGACGGATTTGTTCCACCAGATGGTGGACGCTGGCAAAGCGCTTTTCGCCACGCAAGCGTTCCAGGAATTGTACTTCAATTTCCTGCCCGTAGAGATTGCCCTGAAAATCCAGCAGATGCGTTTCCACGGTTTGTTGGAGGGAAGCGCCATCAAAGGTGGGACGCACCCCAATGTTGGTTGCTGCCCGAAAGGGGATGCCATCCACCAGGACGCGGCAGGCGTACACTCCGCGAGCGGGAATCACCTTTTCGGGGGGCGGCTGCACATTGGCGGTGGGTACCCCAATGGTGCGCCCGCGGGCATCTCCGGGAACCACCGCTCCCCGCAGGGTGTAGGGGCGTCCCAGGGCGCGCCTGGCACGGCGCACGTTGCCTTCGGCAAGCAGGCTGCGAATCCAGGTGGAGGAGATGACCTGCCCCTCGAAGGCTATGGCGCGCTGCACTTCCAGTTGGAAAGTGTACCGTGTTTGCAGGTCGTGCAGGCGGTGAATATCGGTATCGCGCTGGCGTCCCATGGCAAAATCGTATCCCACCCACAGGCGAGTAAAGCCCAGATGGTGTTTGAGACGCGCCAGGAAAGATTCTCCGGGCTGAGCAGCCAGCGCGGGGGTGAAAGGGTATGTGATGACGATATCTACGCCCAGCGCGCCGAGCAATGCGGCACGCTCATCGGGGGTACTCAAGGCATATGGGCTGCTGATACCGCGCAAGACGACGTCCGGGTGGGGGTGAAAGGTGAGCACCACGGCCAACGCATCTTCGCGGTGGGCGCCCTCCACCAGCCGGTGGATGAGGTGCTGGTGACCGCGATGGACGCCATCGAAATTCCCGATGGTGAGCCAACTGCGAGACAGGGACAGGGAATCCAGAGAGTGCAGGTGTCGCATATCGTGAGAATGCCCGACAACGATGTGCCGGGCATTGGGAAACGGCTATGGAAGGATGGGGAGGTTCCCCAGGAGCAGGGCGGGCATGCTCAAGACTGGAAGAAAACTTTGGCCGGCTGCCATTCGGCCGTGCCATCCTCTTCGTTGACTTCCAGGCGCAGCAGCGCCACCAGGTCGCCTTGTTCGGTGAGGGCGCGAATCAACCCGTTGCTGTGCGTTTCTGCGTTGGGGTCAGCGGGCAAACGACGGCCAAAACGCACCATCTCCACTTCCTCGTTGTTGAGGATTTTCGTTGGCCAATCCAGGGCTTCGGCCGCGGGGATGAGGTACTTGTACCAGTCGCCAGTAAGGAAGGAATCGCGCAGTTTGCGCAGGGGAACGGCATCGCGCAGGGTGAAATGTCCGCTCTTGGTGCGGCGTAGCCCTACCAGATGCGCTCCGCAGCCCAGGACGTTGCCCAAATCGTGTGCCAGGGAGCGCACGTACGTGCCAGAGGAGCAATACACATCCACCACGGCTTCGGGGGGCACCCACTCCAGCAGTTCCAGGTTGTACACATGGATTTTGCGCGGCGGCAGATTGACCTCTTTGCCTTTGCGGCTCAGTTCGTAGGCTTTGCGTCCCTTGACTTTGACCGCGGAGTAGGGCGGGGGAACCTGCTCGATTTCGCCCACGAATTGCTTGAGAGCCTCTTCGAATTGTTCCTCGGTAATGTCATCTGGGGACCTGGTTTGGGTGACGGTGCCCTCGGCATCGTAGGTGTTGGTGGATGCGCCCAGGCGCAGGGTGGCCTGGTAGCGTTTATCGGAGGCAGAAACGAATTCGCTCAGGCGGACTGCCGGGCCAATCAAGACGACCAAAACACCGGAGGCGCGCGGGTCAAGTGTGCCGGTATGCCCGGCGCGGCGAATGCCTGTGCCGCGTCGCACAATTTGCACCACGTCGTGGGAGGTCATGCCCACGGGTTTGTCAATGACCAGCACGCCAGAAACCACGCTGCTGGCCAAATCTTCTGGACTGGAGTTGTATTTTCTTGGCGACATTGTTACTTCCTTCCAAAAACAACGAGTGTGGGGATAGGGGACTACTTAATCGGCGGCAACGACAGGGGAGGGGTTTACCTGGGCCTCCCAGGCCTGCTGGGTGGCATGCAACACGGCGCTTTGCACCTCGGCCAGGGAACCGCTTACTTCTGCCCCGGCAGCGTTTTTGTGTCCGCCGCCGCCAAAAGAGAGTGCAACCTGAGAAATATCAAAGGGACGGCGTGAGCGCCAACTGATTTTTACCCGCTCTGGGCTTTGCTCCACGAAAATGAGGGCGATATCTGCCTGGGCAATGCTGGAAAGCACGTTGATAAGGTCGGCATCGTCATTGCCGTGGTAGTTGGCAATGCGCTTGTCTTCCAGCGTCAGGGAGGTCCACACGATGTTGCCCTGGCGTTGCAGGCGACGTAAGCCTTCGCCCCACAGTCGTGCGGCGGTGAATTCGCGTTGCACCATGGCCTGGAAGTACAGGTCGGGTAAATTGGCGCCCAGTTCCATCAGGCTGGCAGCCACGCGTAGCACTTCGGGGCGCATGTTGGGGGTGCGCAGCCCCAGGGTATCGGTCAACAGCCCGGTAAGCAAGGTGCTGGCCGCCTCTGGGGGGATGGGCAAATCCCATTGGGGCAGGTAACGGGTCAAAATTTCGGTGGTGGCTACGGCGTGCGATTCTACCAGATTCAGATGAGCAAAATGTAAATTCGTCGGGTGATGGTCGATGTTGATATCCGGGCGAGGCTCATCTGCAAAGACCTGACCGGTGCGCTGCAGGTCAGAGCAATCCAGCACGATGGACAGGTCGTAGGGGGCCTGGATTTTCTTCTGTACCTGTTCGCTGCCCGGCAGGAAGCGCAGCCCTTTGGGGACGCCGTCGTTGAGTACCATCTGGACGCGCTTGCCAGCCGCTTGCAGGGAGAGTCCCAGCCCCAAAAGGGAGCCGACAGCATCCCCATCCGGGCGGATGTGGGAGACCAGCAGGATATCCCTGGCCTGAGAGATGGCTTTGCCAATACCGTTGATGATGTGTTCAGGCACCGGAGGTTTCTCCTTCCTCGGAGGACTGACCGCCTTCACGGGCGGCGCGCTCCGCGCGCAGTTGCGCGAAAAGTTTTTCCATGTGGTCGGCTTGTTCTGGGGTCGGGTCCCAGTGAAAACGCAGACGCGGGAAGACACGCAACTGAATACGGCGTGCCAGCGCGGTACGCAGAAAACCGGCAGCGTGTTCCAGCCCGGCCAGGATTTCCTCAGCGCGTTCCTGCCCTTCCAGGCAGGAGACGTACACGTTGGCGAAGGCCAGTTCGCGGTCTACCTCCACATCAGTGATGGTTGCTCCGCTCACGCGAGGGTCTTTGACCTCCATGAGGAGCAGGGTAGAGAGTTCTTCTCGGATGCGGTCGGCGATACGCCGGGTGCGCATTTTTGAGACCATGTTACAAGACTTCCTTTTGTTTCACGATAAAGCACTCAATGACATCCCCTTCCTGGTAGTCATTGAAATCTTTCAGGTTGATGCCGCATTCAAAGCCCTGGCGCATTTCGCGCACATCTTCCTGGTGATGCTTGAGGGAGGCCAGTTCGCCTTCGAAGACGGTTTTCTGGTTGCGCAGCACACGGGCTTTGGCATTGCGCCGGATGACGCCATCCAGCACGCGGCAGCCGGCCACCTGTCCGCCGCGCACCCGGAAAACGGCGCGCACTTCGGCATGGCCGAGCACTTCTTCTTCGTATTCCGGTCCCAGCAGGCCCTTCAAGGCTTTTTCCACATCTTCCAACAGGCGGTAGATGATGTTGTAGGTGCGGATGGAAATGCCTTCAGATTCCGCCAGTTTTTGGGCAGCGTTGTCGGCCTGGACGTTGAAGCCGATGACGACGGCATTGGAGGCAGCGGCCAGCATGACATCGTTTTCGCCGATGTTGCCGGTGGAGGCGTGCAGAATGTTGATTTTGACTTCATCGTTGCTCAGGTCTTCCAGCGAGGAGACCACGGGTTCAACCGAACCCTGCACATCCACCTTGACAATCAGGCGCAGTTCGTTGAGTTCGCCAGCCTGCAGACGGTTGAAGAGTTGTTCCAGGCTGATGTTCTGGCGCTTTTGCGCTTGTTGGGCGGCTTGTTCGGCGCGTTCCGCCACGATTTGGCGGGCGGTGCGCTCGTTTTCGACCACTTCGAAGAGTTCACCGGCGTTGGGAACATCCCGCAGGCCCATGACGGAGACAGGCACCGAAGGGCCGGCCTTGCGGATGGGCGCGCCGCGGTGGTCGAACATGGCGCGCAATTTCCCGTAGGTTTGCCCAACCAGGATGGTTTGTCCGGCGCGCAGGGTGCCGTTTTGTACCAGCAGGGTGGCGACGACGCCGCGGCCGCGTTCCAGCCGGGCTTCGATGACGGTGCCGATGACTTTGCCGTTGGGGTTGGCCAGGATTTCCATGTTATCGGCCACCAGCAGGATGGCCTCCAGCAGGTCTTCCAGGCCTTCGCGTTTTTTGGCGGAGATGGGCACCACCATGGTATCGCCGTCCCACTCGTCGGGTACCAGGCCGTTTTCGGCCAGTTGCTGCTTGACGCGTTCGGGGTTGGCGTTGGGGCGGTCCATCTTGTTGAGCGCCACGATGATGGGCACGCGGGCGGCGCGGGCGTGGTCAATGGCCTCTTTGGTTTGCGGCATGACGCCGTCATCTGCAGCCACGACCAGGATGACGATGTCGGCTCCCTGGGCGCCGCGGGCGCGCATGGCGGTGAAGGCTGCGTGTCCTGGTGTATCCAGGAAAGTAATGGTGCGCCCCTGGTGTTCTACCTGGTATGCGCCGATATGCTGGGTGATGCCTCCTGCTTCGCCTTCGGCCACGTTGGTGTGGCGGATGGCATCCAGCAGGGTGGTTTTCCCGTGGTCAACATGCCCCAGGATGGTGACCACGGGGGGGCGTGGTTTGAGATGTTTGGGATTTTCTGCTGCGATGATTTGTCGCCAGCGCGGAATGGTGCCGGTTTCCTCGGCGCTTTCCTGCACTTCCAGACGTACGACCTCGTACCCCATTTCCGCGGCCACGATTTCGGCGGTCTCGAAGTCAATCATCTGGTTGATGTTTGCCATGACGCCGTTGGCCATGAGGGCCTTGATGACAGCGATGGGGCTGGCATCGAGATGTTGGGCGAGTTCTCGCACGGTAAGGCTGGCAGGGAGTTCGATTTTTTTGCTCATACGTGGCACCTCCTGTGTGTGCTACATTGCGTGTGCCCTGAGCGCCAAAGCCAGCGGAACCGCCCGTGCGGAAGTGGGCGTTGTGCACAAAGGCTGCGCCGGGGAAGGCGTTATGCGTTCATGCGTTTTGCTCCTCCGCGGGGGCGGTTTGCAGGGTGGCCGCGAAGGCTTGCAAGCGTTCGCGGTCTTCGGCGGTCAGTTGGGTTTTCAGGGCGCGTTCCAGTGCGCCATTCAGGCCGCGTGCCCAGCACGCGGGGTCTGCATGCAGGTAGGCGCCGCGCCCGGCTTGCTTGCCTTTGGGGTCAACGAAGACTCCATCGGGGCGGCGCACTACGCGTATCATACTGCGTTTGGATTCCACCTGGCGGCACCCTACACAGGTGCGTTGCGGCACGTGTTTCTTTCGGGGGTGGCGCTTTTTGGCGGGTTGCGATGATGTGGTGTTCATGAGGCATACCCCAGTGGGGGCTACCAGTCAAATTCTTCCCATTCGTCGTCACCGCGTTTGTGCTTTTTGCGGTAAATGACGGCATCTTCGTCGGGGTCGTATTCCACCTGCACGTATTTTTTGCGTTTCTTGGCCTTTTTCTTGCCTTTTTTCCGAGGGCGTGTTTCCTCTGCCTCTTCCTCTTCCAGCATGAGGTCTTTGTCTTCCAGGTAGTCCTGGTATTCCTCTGTGCTGGTTTCGGAGGCAGGGGTTCCCTCCTCGGATGTTGGCGCTTCGGCTGCAGGTGTCTCGGCTTCCTCGCCCTCTGGCGCTTCGGCTGCAGGTGCCTCGGCTTCCTCGCCCTCCGGTGCTTCGGTTGCAGGTGCCCCGGCTTCCTCGCCCTCTGGCGCTTCGGCTACAGGTGCCTCGGCTTCCTCGCCCTCCGGCGCTTCGGCTGCTGGTGCCTCGGCTTCCGGCGTTTCGGCTTCGGAAAATTCCAGCGCCGCCAGGGCCTCTTCCAGGGATTGCATGGCCTTGGGGCCAAATCCCTGCAGTTTGAGGATTTCATCGGAATTGGTGCGCATTTGCACCATCACATCGCCCACGGTATCGTAACCAGCCTCGCGCAGCAGGGTGCTGATGCGCACGGAAACTTCCAGTTCCTCGACTGGCATTTCGAAGGCCTCGGCAGGGATGCCGCTGCGTGCGGCTTTTTCCTGCAGTTTTTTGGCGCGGGCTTTTTCGTCCCGCTCTTCTGCAACGTATCCTTCGACGCGGCTGACGAAGTCTTGCAGGCGCTGGTATTCCTCCGGCTGCAAGACGCGGTTTTCGCTCTTCTTTGCCAGAATTTTCTCGATGGCGGGGATTTCGTCGCTTTCCAGGTGTGCGAAGGGAATGTATTCAGGGTCGTTCTGCAGGCGGAAGAGAATATCGCTGACGGCTTCGGTCAGGCTCTTGATGTCAATGCGCCAGCCAGTCAACTTGGCTGCCAGGCGGGCGTTTTGTCCGTCGCGGCCGATGGCCAGGCTCAACTGGTCTTCGGGGACGACGACCGTAGCGGTCTGGGTTTTGCTGTGCGGGGAAAGGTAAACCCCCAGGACGCGCGCCGGGCTGAGCGCCTTGGCGATGTATACCCGCGGGTCGGGGTCCCACTGAATGACATCGATTTTTTCATCCTGCAATTCGCGCACGATGGCCTGAATGCGCACGCCGCGAATGCCAACGCACGCGCCGACGGGGTCAATGCCAGGGCGCAGGGCGTGGACGGCTACTTTGGAGCGTTGGCCGGGTTCGCGGGCGACAGAGCGGATTTCGATTTGCCCGTGGTAAATCTCTGGCACTTCGTTCTCCAGCAGGCGCATCAGGAATTTGCGGTGGGTGCGGGAGAGGATGATTTGCGGGCCGCGACCGCTGGTTTTGACTTCCAGCAACAGGGCGCGTACCCGGTCGTGCACGCGGAAGCGGTCGCCAGCGATTTGTTCCTTGCGCGGCAAAATGCCCTCGGCTTTCATATCCAGGCCGATGGTGACATTCCCGTGGTTGATGGCCTGTACTACCCCGCTCACGATTTCCCCCACCTGATGGGAGAAGTGCTGGTATTGCAATTCACGTTCGGCTTCGCGCAGGCGTTGTTGAATGACCTGTCGGGCCGTTTGGGCGGCCACGCGCCCGAAATCTTTGGGGGTGCTTTCCACCATCACCAGGTCGCCCAATTCGGCTTCCGGGTTGACGCGGCGGGCTTCTTCCAGGGTGACTTCGGTGCGTTCATCCTGGACGTCTTCGACCACTTCTTTTTCAGCCCACACGGTGATTTTTCCGCTCTCAGGGTCTAACTTGGCTTCCACGTGTTGGGCGTTGGAGGCGTTGACGGCCCGGCGGTAGGCGGATACCATAGCGGCCTGGATGGCCTCGATGATGACCTCTCGGGGTAGTTGTTTGTCCTCCAACACTTCGTTGAAGGCCAGGGCAAACTCGCTTTTCATGCTGGTCTTTTTACTCCACCAATGTTTGTTTGGTAACAAAAATGTTGATTGCTCATGTGTAAAGGGGTATCTCGTACAGGATGAGCAGTGTGCTTTCCCCGTGATGGCAGGGGCTCATAACGAAGAAAAGTGGGGGATGCCCACTTTTCGAAGTTGCTGCGTATCGGGGGAGGTGCTCAAAGCGGGTACATTGTAGCATGATTTCGGGTATACGGCAAGGTTGGCGCGTTGCTCGCGCACAGGGGAAAGCCGTAGAGGCTCTGTTTGCTTTTCCATGCGTGCCTGGTGTGCACCCAAAGGAGGCGCGGATGTACGCGCATTTTTCGCTGGCTTTTGCTGGTAGTCCGCGTCCCAATGTGTGGCTCACCTGCCGGGCGGCTCAGGCTCAAAGCCATTGCCAACCAGCACCATCGCGGGCAAATCGCGCCGCTTACCCTCCGGGCAGAGCGAGGTCAGGTGTATCCGTGATTGGGCAGCGCGCACTTTACGCAGATACCATGCGCGGCTCTATCTGCTCCAACTGCTTCGCTTCCTTTTGTTGCGCCCGATATAAATCCCAGCGCAATTGCAAATTCATCCAGAACCCCGGCGTTGTTCCAAAATACTTCGCCAGCCGCAACGCCGTACTCGGCGTGATGCCCCGTTTCCCGTTTATCAACTCATTGACGCGCTGATAGGGTACATGAATCCCTGCCGCCAATTCCCGCTGCGTGATACCCATCGGCTGCAAGAACTCTTCTCGCAGGATTTCTCCAGGATGTGTTGGCTCTCGATTCGTCGGCACTCTCACCATTTTTCATTACCTTCTCTGCTCACTTCTTTTTCTATAAGGTTTCTGGGGGCGTTTCGTCGAGGAAGCACCACCAAACTAACTGTACCAAGTATGATACTTACGATTGTAAGTGTGGTTATCAGAAGCAAATAGGTTGTGG
Source organism: Anaerolineales bacterium (assembly GCA_034435695.1). Taxonomy (GTDB): domain Bacteria; phylum Chloroflexota; class Anaerolineae; order Anaerolineales; family DRKV01; genus DRKV01. The sequence continues at coordinate 10,239 of DAOTWV010000076.1, forward strand.
AGGGAAGCCCCACAAAGCCAGGGTCAGTTCCCATAATCAACCATTTTATTAAAACTCCTCCCACTCCATACACAAAAATACTTGCAAGATATAAGCTGTGAACCTTGCGAGTTTGATGGAACATTGTATCAATTTCCGCCGACATTACTTCTTGAGGAAGAATTGGTTGTTGTTTCATAGTTCTTCAACCATGTTTGAGTTAACTCATTACAACGATTCAGTACGGACTATCCCGAAAAGATAAAACTGTTGTTCCTAACTGTTCAGGTAGCTTAAAGGTTACTGCTGGTGCATGGGCAAATGTAAAATCTAAATAAGAGATCCAAAAATGTTTGGATTTTGAAGTGGTAATATCATCCCACGGGATTAGCAATGGTGGGTGGGCTACTCGAAACAAAGGAAAAACAGCAACGTAAAGTCCATAATTATTTGAACCTATCGTGAGACAAGCACTGTAGCTTGTTAGTCCCATACGACCGCTTCTGAAGTACCATTTTTTCCCTTCAAATTTAGTTTGAGCCCGATAATGTTGAGAAAGGCGTGACCATCCCCCAATGTTGGCAAGAAGTGACAACACGACAGCCCACATAATTACAAAGAAAAACGGAAAGATACACAGAAGAATATTTTCAAAATCCATAAACCACACCGATTTTTCAAACCGCCCAACGCCCCGCGGTTAAGCCGCCCACGGGCCTGCCCCGCTGACCGTAACGCCGCCGCTGACGGGCTGGCCTTCCGCCGACGCGGGGCGGCTTCTGCATACTTCTGCCGGGCCTGGCCGCATACTTGGGCGGTCAAGGGTAGGTCACACCCTCTCCGCCGCCTTTTGGGTTTGCCCGCCTCCGGCCTGGCCGCCTCTCAAGTCCCAAACCGACCTTGACCGCCACCCCGCCCGACATAATCTCCCCACGGGAAGGTGGGGGATATTTTTTGTTCGCCGTACTGCGGCCCCCTCTGCCCCAACCGGCTTGGCCTCCCCTGAGCCTCTCAGGGGCTCGTAAAATGTGCCCATTCCTCCCCCACCTTCCCTCACCACCGGCAAAGCCCTGATACCCCTCCTCCGCCTCCCTGTAGCCCCCGCTCAGCGCCGCCCAACGTGTGGCTCAGCGGCAGCGGCGGTGACTGCGCAACCACCACGGCCAACCCGCTACTCACTTTGCTTTCCGCGCCCGCTTTCGCGCGCGGCGTAGCCGCTGTCCGCTGCAGCCGTGGTTAGCCGCCAATTTCTACTCAACGTATTTCACGGTGATTGCAAGCAGGTGAATACACGGGTCTAAATCGCCAACTGTAGACTGTGACAAATCCACAATTTCTATACCCGATAATGACAGGCTGGTTTTGTCAGGAGGAATTCTTACAGCGAGCATATCAATTCCACCTTGACGGCCATCCGGTGCAGTACCACTCCACACCGATACCAAGTCTGGAGAAAAAGCGAGCGTTACTACACTATTGTCATCATCTCGCGCCCAATCACGAATGTTATATCCAAGAGAAAGGGACGTGACAGATGTACTGCCATCGTTGAAATGAAAAACAATCTCGCCAATTTTTTTATCTCTGAATTTTGACCACCCAAAGCCTGCTTGCAGCAAGAAATAGGCCATTCTAGGATTTGAGATACTCGTCTCGATCAATACCGACTGAGGACGTTCTGGAATATGCGAGCATTGAGTTGACACCTTCCAGCCAACAGAAAATGGTACATCGGACAAGGAATACTGCCCTGGAGCAAGTCCCAAATTCGTTTCTGGGGCAGCCAGTTCTGAATAAGGTTCTAGCGAGAGAGTTTGATACTTCTCTGTAAGCACCGGAGTTGGAGAGACTTGAATCTCTTCGGCTGAGTTGCTATTTCGTGCGGTTGGAAGGGGAGTTGCTGGGGACAGTTCCACGCTGAGAGGCCCCGCTTCAATTCCCACAGAAGTGGGTCGCCATCCGAAAGCCCATAGAACGGCAAATACAACGATAGCAATTCCCGCCGCTACCCAGAAAAACTTCCCCAAACTTTTAGCAGTCTCCATACCATCTTCCTGCTCTGACTCCGCTCGTGGCGGCTAACGCCCACAATCAGGCGATTACGGGTTGGCGAATGTACCCTCAATTACCCAAAACGTTGTGGCCGAAGGGTTGTCACTCCATATCGTAGTGATTATAATAGGGACAGGAGGTGAACCATGGCTCGAAAAGCATCACCTGATAACCCACCCTGTCCCCATTGTGGCGAGAAGCACACGGTCCGCAACGGCCACAAAGATGGCCGCCAGCGCTGGGTGTGCCGAGGCTGCGGGCGTT
>DAOTWV010000077.1:0-9897 GCA_034435695.1 Anaerolineales bacterium
CATCGGCGCGCAACCCGGCCTTCGATGTCACCCCCCATCGTCTGATTACCGCCATCGTAACCGAGAACGGCATCGTGCATCCCCCCTTCGATGCCGGCCTGCGGGCGGTGGTGGATGATAGACGGTAGCATGTACCAGGTACCACGTACCACGTACCTTGTACCCCGTACCCCGTACCCCGTACCCTGTACCTTGTACTCCGTACCACGTACCCGACCAACAGACTAACAGACCAGCCGACTAACAGACTAACAGACCAACAGACCAGCCGACCAACAGACTACCCATGACCCAAACCATTATCATCACCGGCTCAGTAGCCTACGACTACCTGATGACCTTTCCGGGCTACTTCAAGGAACAAATCCTGCCCGACCGCCTGGAATCCATCAGTTTATCCTTCCTGGTGGATTCAATGACCCGCCAGCGCGGCGGCACGGCCCCCAACATTGCCTACACCCTGGCATTGCTGGGGGGAAGTCCCAAATTGATGGCGACCGTTGGCGAAGATTTTGTCGAGTACCGCGCCTGGCTGGAGCGCAGCGGCGTGGATACATCCCTGGCGCGTGTCGTGCCCGGCAAATTCACCGCCTCCTTCTTTGCCACTACCGACCGCGCCAACGCCCAGATTGCCAGTTTTTACCCCGGCGCGATGGCGCACGCCGCGGAACTCTCATTCAAGGAAATGCCCAAACCCGACCTGGTGGTCATTTCCCCAAATGACCCCGGTGCGATGACGGCCTACGCTGCCGAATGTCGCCAACTGGGCATTCCCTACTTGTATGACCCCAGCCAGCAGGTGCTGCGCCTGAGCGGGGAGGAACTGACCCGCGACATGCAGGGCGCGCACTTCCTGTTCGTCAACGATTACGAGTACGGCCTGATTGAAAAGAAAACCGGCCTGGATTTGGCGGGTATCCTGAAGATGGTACAGGTGCTGGTGGTGACGCGCGGCGAAAAAGGCGCCAGCATCTACGCCGAAGGGCAGGAAATCCAGGTTCCCGTGTACCCCCCAGAGCGGATTCTCGACCCCACAGGAGTGGGCGACGCTTTCCGGGGCGGATTCCTGGCCGGCTGGCAGCGCGGCTTCGGCTGGCAACTATGCGGGCAAATGGGCGCGCTGGCCGCCACCTACTGTCTGGAACAAACCGGCACCCAAAACCACACCTACACCCGCAGCGAATTCGTCCAACGTTTCCGTCAGGTCTTCGACGACGGCGGCAAACTGGACGTCCTGCTGGCCTGAGGTATGTACCACGTACCACGTACCCCGTACTCCGTACGCCGTACCCTGTACCCTGTACCTTGTACTCCGTACCACGTACCACGTACCCGACCAGCAGACTAGCAGACTAATCGACTAGCAGACCAACAGACCAACAGACTACCCTCAGGAGAACCCATGGAATACGATATCAAAGACCCCAAACTTGCCGAAGGCGGACGCCTGCGCATCGAATGGGCGGAACGAGAAATGCCCGTCCTGCGCCAGATTCGTGAGCGCTTTGCAAAAGAACGCCCCCTGGCCGGGACGCGCGTCTCTGCCTGCCTGCACGTCACCACCGAAACCGCCAACCTGATGCGCACCCTGCAGGCCGGTGGCGCGGATGTGGTACTGACCGCCTCCAACCCGCTCTCTACGCAGGATGACGTGGCCGCCTCGTTGGTTACCCACTTCGAAATACCGGTTTTTGCCATCAAGGGCGAAGACAACGTCACCTACTACAAGCACATCAACGCCGCCATCGACCACAAACCACACTTCACGATGGATGACGGCGCCGACGTGGTCAGCACCCTGCACAAAGACCGCCGCGATGCCCTGGAAGGCGTCATTGGCGGCACCGAAGAAACCACCACCGGCGTCATCCGCCTGCGCGCCATGGCCGCCGACGGGGCGCTGGAATTCCCCGTCATCGCCGTCAACGACGCCATGACCAAACACTTCTTCGATAACCGCTACGGCACCGGCCAATCCACCATTGACGGCATCATCCGCGCCACCAACATCCTGCTGGCTGGCAAGAACTTCGTGGTGGGCGGCTACGGCTGGTGTGCGCGCGGCCTGGCGATGCGTGCCCGCGGCATGGGCGCCAACGTGATTGTCACCGAGGTAGACCCGCTCAAGGCGCTCGAAGCCGTCATGGATGGTTTCCGTGTCATGCCCATGATGGAAGCCGCCCCAATTGGCGACATCTTCTGCACCCTGACCGGCGACATCCACGTCATCGACAAACATCACTTTGAAGTGATGAAGGACGGCGCCATCGTCTCCAACTCCGGGCACTTCAACGTCGAAATCAACATCCCGGCACTGGAAGAAATGGCCGTCGAAAAGCGCCGCGTGCGCCCCTTCGTAGATGCCTACCGCCTGTCGGATGGACGCGTCATCCACATTTTGGGCGAAGGCCGCCTCATCAACCTGGCCGCCGCCGAAGGTCACCCCGCCAGCGTGATGGACATGTCTTTTGCCAACCAGGCGCTCAGCCTCGAATACATGGTCAAAAACGCCGACAAACTGGAACACAAAGTGTACTCCGTACCGACCGAAATCGACCATGAAATTGCTCGCCTGAAACTGGCAGCCATGGGCGTGGAAATCGATGTCCTCACCGAGGAACAGATACGCTACCTCAACTCCTGGCAGGAAGGCACATAAATCGCCTCCAACTCCCCCATAAAAAAACAAACTCCCCGGCATTCATCCCCACAATGCCAGGGAGTTTTTTTGTGCTCCGGGTATTCCCCTCCCCACGAAAGGCCACCCGGAGCGGGAGCAGGCATAGTACGGTAGTACTATGTGCCCCATTTTATGGAGATTTTGCCAGGAAAGCAACTTCTGGTGGACAAAAAACGGACAGGCGCCCCGGCGAGTTCACGCCAGGGCAGTTTGTACACTGCGGACGAAATCTCCGCTTTGGATGCACGCGCGCACCTTTTCGATTTCCGGCCCCCACCAGGCATCTCCAGCCCGATAGGGAACCAGGGAGCGGATTTTCTGGTGGGCTGCTGCCACCCCCATGCCTGTCCTGGCCTTAGGATTTTCCCGCAGCCGCAAATCCAGCGCACGCGCTGCACAATAGGCCTCGATGGCCAGGCAATGTGCGGTGTTTTGGACTATCTGGCGTGCATGGCGGGCTGCAGTCATCGCATTGGCGTTGTGGTCCTCCTGCTCCGCCGAAGTGGGCAGTGAACGTACCGAATCGGGCGCAGCCAGGGTCTGGTTTTCCAGCACCAGCGAAGCCGCCGTGTACTGCGGCATCATCATCCCGGAATTCAAGCCCGCGGCCTCGTGCGAATCCACCAGCATGGGGGGCAGACCGGCATTCAGTTTGCCATCCGTCAGGCGGAAGACGCGCCGCTCTGAGATGGCCGCCACCTCAGCAAGGGCAATTCCCAGGAAATCCATCACCATCCCGATGGGTTCACCGTGGAAGTTGCCGCCCGAAAGCGCCACACCCGGTGCGAAGAGCAGAGGGTTATCGGTAGCGGCGTTCATTTCCCGTTCCACCACCTGCGTGATGTACGTGAGGGCATCGCGAGCGGCACCCTGTACCTGCGGCGCGCAGCGCAGGGAGTAGGCATCCTGCACGCGGCCGGCGGCATCCAGCAGGGTGCTTCCTTGCGCAAAAGCGCGCACACTGGCTGCCACTTGTATCTGGCCGGGGTGGTTGCGCGCCAGGTGTAGCCGCTCATCGAAGGCCGTAGAAACTCCCAGCAAGGCTTCCAGGCTCATTGCCAGCGTGATTTCAGCAGCCTGCAACAGATTTTGCGCATCCCAGACGTTCAGTGCAGCCAGCGCAGCAGAAAAAGTTGCCCCATTGTTGAGCGCCAGTCCTTCCTTTGGCCCCAGGCGCAGCCGGGGAATGCCAGCAGCGTGCATGGCAGCCTTGCCGCTCATCAACTTTCCCTGATACCAGGCCTGCCCTGATTCTTCCTCCAGGTCGGCCTCATCGGTGGTGAGTACCAGCGCCAGGTGCGAGAGGGGGGCCAGGTCACCGGAAGAGCCCAGCGAACCCTGGGAGGGCACCCAGGGGGTCACCCCGCGATTGAGCATTTCAAGCAGGGTTTGAATGACTTGAGGCCGCACGCCGGAGTGCCCGCGTGCCAGTGTGTTGGCGCGTATGAGCATGGCTGCCCGCACGACGTCTTCGGGTAATGGCTCTCCGGTTGCCACGGCGTGGCTTAAAATCAGGTTGCGGCTCAGGCGTGCGGATTCCTGACCGGAAATCCGCCTGTCGGCAAAAATACCAAAACCGGTGTTGATGCCATACACCGGTTTGCCTGCCTGCACGATATCCTGTACCCATTGATGAGCGCTTTCGATACGCTGGAGCGCATCGGGGCTGAGTTTGGTCTTGTGTCCCCAGCGTGCTACAGCAATCACATCTTCGATTGTTAGCGTGTTTCCACTCAAAGTAATCATGACTATGTATTCCTCGGCGGATTACCAGGGTAAATCGGGGCAGGTGCGCACATTGGCTGATTTTCCAAGCACTTTATACATGGTGACGCCGCTGAAAGGGTGACCAAGCAATCCATCGTGGATAGCCCATGAGCGTAAGCGGATGTGGCCGGCAGCATCTGGCATGCGAAAAGGGGTGCTGCCATCCAGGCGGGTGCGCAAAAGCCCCTCAGGGGCGAATCCCGCTTCGATTTCCTCCATCAATTTGCGCCCCTTCTGATAGTTGAATCCATGACGTTCCAGGATGACGGCATTGTGGTAGTACAGCGGTTCGGCGTAGAAGCGGTCGTGTCCCAGGAGAGAAACGAACTGCTCGAAGGTTTCTACAATACCGCGTAGCAGCCGCATTCCGTGGCGAATTTGCCCTGGAGCCAGGCCGGCGCGCATGGCGGCTTCTTCAGCAGGCAAGTTGCGATGAAAAATACCGAAATTGGTTGGTGTTCCATCAGGCATGCGGTCTACATCGAAGCGTGGTGCAGTGGGGTCATTGACGACATAAAGCATGACATGCGGAATGCCGGTCAGGGTATCGGTTAACTGGGCGTAGAGCACCGGGTCGGGGGCGCCATACTCGTGGTACAGACGTAATTCGACCACGCTGCTTCCTTCCGGACACACCAGCGAGAGCAGTGACCGCCCGCTGCTATCCCGAAAATCTGGCGTGATGTGCAGCCGTTGCAGCAGGGATGGAGGAATGAAACGGGTGTACACCGCACGTTTTTGTTCATCGGGCAGGCGGTTGATGCTGGTGATAGAAGATGGGGGTGCCAGAGTGTCAACGCCGAAAATGGCGTTCCATTTCTCTCTGCGCGTCGCGTTTGGCGATGACCGCTCGCTTGTCATGTTGTTTCTTCCCTTTAGCCAGGGCAATTTCGATTTTTGCCTTGCCGTTCTTGAGGTAGGCGCGCGTTGGGACGATGGTAACGCCCTTTTCGCGCACCATGCGTTCCAGCCGGGCAATTTCTTTCTTGTGTAGCAGGAGTTTGCGCTTGCGGCGCGGCTCGTGGTTGAAGTGTGTCGCCTGGGGGTAGGGGGCGATATGCGCATCAACCAGCCATACTTCGCCGTGGTCGTCCACGCGCACGTATGCCTCGCTCAAACTCATGTGCCCGGCGCGGATGGACTTGATTTCCGAGCCTTGCAGCACAATGCCGGCTTCGTAGGTCTCCAGCAGGAAGTATTGAAACCGCGCTTTGCGGTTGGTGGCAACGATTTTGATATCAGACATGGTAACAGGTTGGTATGCATCACCTTGTACTCAAGGGTGATTTTCATTGTAGCATATTTTTGGCGCGACGCGTCATTATTTTGCATCGGCAGGGAAAAAATAGGCCCTGGCAGCCTGAAGCCAGGCGTTGGCATCGGGAGATTGTAGAGGAATATCGGGTTGCAGGCCGCCTTCCCCAATGGGGTGCGCCAATCCAGGAACCCACCAGCGGGCGGCAGTGACGTGTAAACTGGAACCATCGCTCAGGGGCAGGAGCAATTGCAGGGTGTCCTTGCCGTAGGTTGAGGTGCCGATAAGCGGGGCGCGCTGTTGTGCCTGCAACGCGCCGGCCAGCAACTCGGCCGCACTTGCTGTCCCGTGGTTGACGAACACGACCAGGGGCAGGCTCACCAACGGGCCAGGCTCTGTTACGCTGATGCTTTCCACGGCCTTGCCGCGGTATTGTTGCTCTACAATCGTGCCCTGCGAGAGGAACAAGCGTGCGGATTCTACCCCAGAATCCAGCAATCCGCCGCCGTTATCGCGCAAATCCAGGGCAAAGTGGGTGGCGCCTCGCTCCGAGAGCAGGGTGATGGCTTGCAGGATTTCCTCGGATGTGGTGGCTGCCATGCGGTTGACGGCGACCACCCCCAGGCGGGGTTCGGCAGGGTCGAGGTGCCAGGTGACGGAAGGCAGGTTGAACATCCTGCGCTGGATGCTCACCTCCACGCGCTGCCACGCGGGGGGACGCAGCAACACCAGGTGTACCTGGGTGTCAACCGGGCCGCGCAGCGCCGCCTGGGCGCTTTCCAGCGAATCAAAGGTGTGCAGGTCATCTACCTGGATTAAGCGGTCGCCATCCTGAACGCCGGCACTCTCCGCCGGGCCTCCCGCTATGGGATGGAGTACGATGCTCCCATCCTTTAGTTGCTCCAGGGTAACACCTATGCCGCCAAATTCGCCGGCCAACCTGTCATTTTGCAGTTCGTTTTGGGATGGTTCCACGAAGATGGTGTATGGGTCGCCATACACCTGAAGCATGCCATGAATGGCACCGTACGTTAAGTCTTTCACGGCGGGTGTATCGTACAGCCCGTATTTTTGCAACGCATGATATGCTTCTTCCAGCAGGGGAAAATCACCTGCGGGGTGGCGCGTTGCGTGTACCAGATAGCCGGCTGCAAAGGCGGCTACCATTGCCAGGAGCACGAGTAGAGCAGAAAAGATGGTGCGTCTCATAGTACAATGTTTTACGACGTTTCACAGTGTAACACAACCTGAGCATTATGTTGGAAAGGAGTTCTCATGCGTTTGTTGGTTCTCAGTGATACGCACGATAACATCTGGGCTTTGGAAGCCGCCATGCCGCACCTGCGTACAGCCGAGGCTATCCTGCATTGTGGGGATTTATGTTCCCCATTCATGATTCCCCGCCTGGCGCAGGCCGGGCCGCCGGTGCATGTGGTGTGGGGGAATAACGATGGTGACCGACGCCTGCTAACGCAACAGGCGGATAAATTTTCTCACGTTTACCTGCACGGCGATTTTGCTGACCTTGTTCTGGGCGAATGGCGTGTAGCGCTTACCCACTACCCCGAAGTGGCTCGTCCCGTGGCGGAAAGCGGACAATTCCGTCTGGTTTGCTATGGACATGACCACACCGCACACCAAAGCCAGATTGGGGGAACGCTTTTACTCAATCCGGGAGAAGTGATGGGGTTGCTGGGACGCCGTACGCTGGCGCAGGTGGACACGCAAAGTGGATTGTGTGAACACATTTCGTTGTCTGAGCAAATTCTCTGAAAGCCTGCCGGCGGATAGAGGGTGGACATCCACCTCCCGGATACGTCAGTGGGGGGGAAGGACATCCAAAGCGTTGCAAACCTGATACACAGCCGTAACGCGCAGGGATGGGTTGCATGGCTATAATGCAGGTGCTTTTCAGCCCCTTCTGGATGATTGATTATGACGACAGCCGTGCACCCTCCCTTTTCTCCTCCTCCTGGTAAAACCTCTCCACTGGAATTGCATGCCCAACGTCTGTTTGCTGCCGGTCAGCGCATGTTTGTGCAATCGGAGTGGCAGGCTGCTGCGCGCTTGTTTGAACTGGTACTCAAAGTCAACCCGCAGCATGTCCTTGCGCGCCGCTATCTGGGAGAAGCGCTGTTGGAGATGGGGCAGGTGAAGTCGGCATTGCAGCATCTGCACCGGGTGTATCAGGAAGACCCGGAAAAGGGGCGTGAGGCGTTTCGGCGGGCTTTGCAGGCTCTTTCCGTGCAGTCTGCGCACGAAGCAGGGGAAGCGGATGTCCTGGAAAGCCCTTCCCTTCCGGAGGCCGCTTCACACACGCATGATGATGCTCCCCCGGATGATGGTTCTGGGGCGGAGCAGACTGCTTCCCAGGGGGCGCGTCCCATCTCTGTGGATAATGCCGCATCCCTGCGGGAAGAGACTCTCCTGGGGCGCGGGCGCATCGTCGCATTTACCTACCTCTCAGATGGGGATGTGCTGGCCGTAGGCACCGCCGTTGGGGTTTACCTGTATGATGCACATTCCCTGGCGTTGCAGCGTTTTCTCCCCACACAGGCGTGGGTATGGCACCTGGCCAGCAGCCCGGACGGGAATACGCTGGCGATTGGCCTGGAGAATGGCCGGGTGCTCTTGTGGGCGTACGCTACAGACCAACCTCCTGTGAGCCTGGCAGCACACGATGCAGCGGTGCGTGCATTGGCTTTTTCTCCCGATGGTGCTTTGCTGGCCAGTGGCTCCATGAACGGCCTCGTGCGCATCTGGCAGGTGCAACGGCAGACATTGTTGCGCTCCATGCGCAGCAATAAGGGCGAAATCCGAGCCCTCACCTTCTCTGCGGATGGCACCTTATTGGCGCTGGCCTCGGAAAGCCGTCATGTGCAGGTGCGCCGCGTCAGCGATGGTGCTCTCCTGTACACTTTGCACGGACATCGGCAGGCCGTGCGCTCTGTGGCTTTTACCCATGACGACCGCTTGATTGCTGCCAGTGGGGAGGATGGACGCATCAATTTGTGGAAGGTGGGCGAAGAATACCCTGCCCGCACAATCAAAGACTTCATGGGCATTGTCAACCGCATTGTATTTTCTCCTGATGACCGCCTGTTGGCCTCTGCATCATGGGATGGCATTGTCCGTTTGTGGCGACCAGGGGAAGGCAGCATCTGGAAACGCCTGGACGAACAACAGGCACCCATTGCCGATTGTGCCTTCTCCCCCGATGGCAATATGCTGACAACCCTCACTGTGAACGAAGAGGTGTTGCGGGTGTGGAATGTGTACAATGGGGAATTGCTCAAATCCCTCTCGCACCTCAATGCCTTGCTTGCCGTAGCGGTTTCCCCTCGTCAGGATTATTTGGCTGCTGGAACGCGTGATGGGCGCGTCTTGCTTTGGATGTGGCCGCCGCAGAGCGGAGAACCCGATGTTACCCTTGCCGGGCATCAGGCTGCTGTGCGCTGTGTGGCTTTTGCCCCTACCCAGGAATATCTGGCCTCTGGGGGGGATGATGCTTACGTCATGCTCTGGAAACTCTCACACAGCGCGGCCCGTCGCTTGAACCTGCCGCGGGATAGCGGAGCAGTCAATAGTTTGCAATTTACCGCCGATGGAAACTGGCTGTTTGCTGCAACCCAGGGAGGACGCATCTACTGCTGGGATGCTCGTGACCTGTGGGAAACCGCGATGCTGCCCATCGTTCCTAAAGTATGGGCGCAATTTGCCTGTAGTGTAGAAGCCCTTGTTAGTGCAGGCACACGCAGCCTGTTGCTGGGCGGTACGGATAGTGGCCGCGCCTATGTGTGGCAGGTAGAGAGCAACATCTTGTTGCACGAACTTCGTCAGGAAATGCGTGCCCTGCGTTCAGCAGCCATTTCTTCCGATGGAAAACACATCGCTTTGGGTAGTACTGAGGGGCGCGTGCATATCTGGAATATCGAAACCGGCCAACGGGTACGTATTCTTGAGGCCCCTCAAGGTCCAATCCGCTCGCTGGCCTTTTCCCCTGATGGGAGGGTGCTGGCCTCTGTCAGTGGAGATGGGGGCCTCTGCCTGTGGCAATGGGAAAATGGCGTGCTGTTGAGTACGCTTACGGGGCACATGGGGAAGGTCTGGCAGGTGGTATTTTCCCCGGATGGCAAACACCTGCTTTCTGCGGGGGATGACGGAACCTTACGCATCTGGGCGCCATTGGTGTAGG
>DAOTWV010000078.1:0-5983 GCA_034435695.1 Anaerolineales bacterium
ACGTAGTTCCACCTGCCGCTATCCAGGACCTTTGCGTGCCCCCACAGGGTGCTACCGTTGACGCCCGCTGCGTTTGCGGGTATAGTGAGCCACATGAAACGCATCATGTTTTTGCTCATCACAGGGTTTTTGTTTTCAGGCTGCGTTTTTTCCAACACCGGAAAAACACCAGACAACAACCCCTTTACCACACCGGTCACCGTTTTGCCGCCAGCGTATACCCCTGCGCCGGAAAACGCCATCCCCACACCAACTGCCTTACCTACACCTACCCCTCTGCCACAAGCGCGCATTGCCAATGCAGACCACGCATTGTTCAATGGGGATTGGATAAGCGCTTTGCAGGCGTATCGGGCAGCGCTGGACAACAGCAGCGAACCAGACGTACGCGCGGCCGCCCTGCTTGGCAGCGGCAAAACGTTATTTCTCATGGGGGCATATGCTGAGGCCCTGGATACATTACGGGAGGTGCGCGAAACTTATCCTGATAGCCCTCAAAGCACAGAAGCGCTGTTTTACCTGGCGCGTACCTATCAGGCGTTAGGACGGCATGAGGAGGCTGCCACTGCATACGCACAGTACGCTCCTCTGGCCCCCAATGGCATTCAATCCTACCTTTACGAGTGGAGCGGCGACGCGTGGATGCAGGCCGAAGAGTACGAGGCAGCCATTCAGGCCTACTGGCAGGCACTCCAGGCACCTCGCGCCGGTTCCCGCGAAGCAGAACAAAGCAAACTGGCTGCAGCATACACCCAGAACGGCCGCTACGACGATGCGCTGGGCATGTATGAGCAAATTTTTCAGCAAACAGGCAACGACTACACGCGCGCGCAGGTGCTCTTCTTGAGCGGTAATATCTACCGCATACTTGGAAACGATGACGAAGCCTTTGCCCGTTACCTGCAGGCCGTCGAATCCTACCCGCGCGCCTACGATTCGTACAGCGCCCTGGTGGAACTGGTCAACGCCGGTTACGCTGTGGATGAGTTGCAACGCGGCCTGGTGGATTATTATGCTGGCCAGGACGGCGTGGCTCTGGCGGCTTTTGAACGCTACATCAACGCGCCAGGCGACCTGAATGGCAAAGCAAAGGCGCGCTACTACCGTGGCCTGATTTTGCGCAGCCGCGGGGCATATCAACAGGCACTGGATTCATGGCGCTGGATTGTAGAACATACCCCCGAAAGTCCTTATTGGGCTGATGCCTGGGAAGAGATTGGCTACACGCAGTGGGCGTACCTGGATGACTATGAAGCGGCTATCGAAACGTTCCTGGGGTTTGTGGATGCCGCCCCCGCAGCGCCGCGCGCCCCAGAGTTCTACGACTCCGCCGCGCGGGTGGCCGAGCGTTCCGGAGATTTGACACGCGCCGCCAGTTTATGGGAATCTCTGGCCGAAGCGTACCCCAAAAGCACGTACGCGCCGCGCGCCCTCTTCCAGGCCGGAATTGCCTACTACCGCTCCGGCCAATTTCCTCAGGCACAGGCCGGTTTTTTGCGTGCCTACAACAATTCTGCCGATTCAGAGCAACGCGCGGCCGCGCTGCTTTGGCTGGGTAAAGTGCAACAGGCCATCGGCGATTCCGCTGGCGCACAAACGTACTGGCAACAAGCCACCCAGGAAGACCCGACCGGTTATTACAGCGAACGCGCCCGCGATTTGCTTTTGCAGCGCCCGCCCTTTTCCCCGCCTCAGGTTTACGATTTGAGTTTCGATTACCGCGCCGAGCGTAGCGAGGCAGAGAACTGGCTACGCGCCACCTTTGGCCTGCCTGCCGAAACAGACTTGAGCAGTCCGGGGTCTCTTGCCAGCGACCCGCGCTGGATGCGCGGCGTACAGTTATGGCACCTCGGCATGTACGAACAAGCGCGTCTGGAATTTGAAAACTTACGTCTGGATGTACAGGATAACCCTGCCGATTCTTACCGCCTGGGCAATGCCTTGATTGAATTAGGAGCCTTCCGCTCTGGCATCTACGCCATGCGACAGGTACTCACGCTCGCAGGAATGAGCGATGCAGATACCATGTTCGCGCCGCGCTATTTCAATCACCTGCGCTTTGGAGCCTATTACGCAGATTTACTGGTGCCTGCCGCACAGGAAAATGGCTTTCACCCTCTGTTTCTGTTCAGCCTCACACGACAGGAAAGCCTGTTTGAGGGATTTGTACACTCATCTGCAGGCGCACGCGGCTTGATGCAAATCATCCCCTCCACTGGCACGCACATCGCCGACCTGCTGGGCTGGCCACCACAGTACACAGACGACGACCTGTATCGTCCACTGGTCAACGTGCGCTTTGGGGCTGCTTACCTGGCGCGGCAACGTGATGCCTTCCACGGCGACCTGTACGCGGCGCTGGCCGCCTACAACGCTGGTCCTGGTAATGCATCCATCTGGTACAACCTGTCTGGAGGAGACCCCGACCTGTTTCTTGAAATCATCCGTTACCCGGAAACACAGGAGTACATTCGCGGCATTTACGAAATGTACGCCATTTACTACCGACTGTATGACCGCAGTCCATAATCCTGTCGCAGCAAAGGGAAAATGCAAGGCGCATGCACCACAAAAAAGTCCTGCCATCGGGCAGGACTTTTTTTGTGTGGGTATTTCACGGTTCTGAAGTTGGTTGGGCAACCGTTTGTTCCACCTGAAGATACCAGCGATTTACATTCAGGAAGCGGTCATTGGGGTGAAAAAGCGGCCCCATGCGCACACCAAGCACATCGGAATCAACGCCATAGGTATAAACCGGGTAGAAGAGCGGCAGGGCAGGCAAGGCCTCATCGAAACGTACCTGAAAATTTTGATACAGTCGGGCGCGTTCCGCCGGGTCTACGGTCACACGGGCTTGTTCCAGGTATTCGCTGGCCTGACGGTCATCCCAACCGCTATAGTTTTGCCCCTGGCGGATTTCCGATTGATGCCAGAAGGGGTAGGGGTCAGGGTCTGGGGTGCCAGAAAAATCCAGGTCAACGAGAGCAGCCTGAAAGTCGCGTGTTTCCAGGTGGTCGGCAATCAGGGTGGGGTAATCTACAGGGGTAAGCGTAACCTGAACACCCAGACGCGCCCAGTTTTCCTGAATAGTCTCTGCCACCAGACGATGGGTTGCATCATCGGGATAAAGCAGGGTGAAAGAAAGGGGAATGTCGTCTTTGACACGCACCGATGAGCCATCAGAGGGCAGCAGGTACCCGGCCGCCTTCAGGCGGTTGATGGCTGTCTGCGGGTCGTAAGGTTGGGGCTGGAGGCCATCGTAGTAAGCCCATGTGCCAGGGAAAACAGGCCCCATAGCCTGAATGGCCTGTCCATTCAGGATGTTATCAATCATCCACTGGCGGTTGAGGCCAGCAAAAAGGGCACGGCGCACTACCGGGTCTTGCAAGAAGGGCAGGTCGCCATCCTGCAGGTTGAAGAGCACCATGCTCAGGCGCGGTAACCGGGCGGTATAGAGCGCCAGAGAAGGTTCGTGTAACGCATCAGGGAGGATGGTATCAGGGATGCGGGCAATCCCCATCACTTCTCCATCCCGGTATGCCTGGAAAGCCTGGGCAGCATTTGCGTAGTATCGAAAAGTAAAACGGTCAATAAAAGGGCGTTCCAGGTGATAATCATCGTATGCCTGCAAGGCGATGCCCACAATTTGGCCATCTTCGATAACCAGATGGTCAAAGCGGTAAGGGCCAGAACCTACAGGAGCGAGGTTGAAATCATCATTGAGCAAGCGCGCAGGTGAAAGATTGCCCAGCAAATGTTCGGGGACAATGCCAAAGGTAAGGTAATCCAGGAAGGGGGCAAATGGCTCTGGCAGACGAAATTGCACCGTTCGGTCATCCAGTGCAGTGACCTGTACGTCATGCCACATGGCCTGGACATCTGCGGGGATAGGCAAATCGGAGTTCCGCAAAAGGCTAACAGTAAAGAGTACATCGGCGCTGGTGATAGGGGTGCCATCATGCCAGCGCAAGTCTTTCCGCAAGGCGAAATTGTAAATGGTAGCGTCCCGCGAAATCCCCCACGATTCGGCCAGGTCAGGTTGGGGTTGCCCGCGGTCATCAAAGCGAATCAAGCCGCTAAACAGCAGACGGTCAACATCCTGGTCTACCGGGTTGTAGTAATCCAGCACAGGGTTGAAGCGTCCGGGTTGTCCAATGAGCGCTTCGGTGTACGTGCCGCCCGTCACAGGTTGCGACAGAATGACCACTTGCTCCGGTGGTGCTGGCTGCCCGAAAAGCAAGATAGCAATCAACACCAGGGCCAGCAGAGCGATGAGAAATTGCCAGCGAAGAGATTTCATGAGCAGGAAAAAAGAAAAGCGCCTCCCTATGCCAGGGTACGCGCTTGAAGCAAGGAAACCAGGCGCGTATCAAAGCCAGGAGGCACTTTGGCGGGCAAAATCAGCCAAATTTCAATACGCTGAAGATGCACAAAGCGAAGAAGACAACACTCAAGGCAATGGTAACGTTGAAGAGCGTTTTTTCGATGCCGCGGCGGGCAGTAAACACGCCACCTGTATCGGCGCCGGTCAGCCCCCCCAGGCCAGCACCTTTGCTCTGCAAAACGATGCTACCCATCAGGGCAATAGAGATTATAATCAGAGCAATATCTATGTAAGTTTCCACAAGCACCTCCAAAAGGGCTGAATGCAAATACTGAAATTAGCCGCGAGATTATACCGTTGAGCCGGAAATTCGTCAAACCGCACGCGCTTAGACCACGTACAACGTACCACGTGCCACGTACAACGTACCACGTACAACGTACAACGTACCACGTACAACGTACCACGTACCATGTACCACGTACCCGACTACTCGACTACGCGACTAACAGACCAGGCGACTAAGCGACTAACAGACCAGGCGACTAAGCGACTAACAGACTAATCGACCAAAAGACTACCAGACCAAAAGACTAATGAACGAATACACCCTCAACCTCCACATGCACACCACATACTCGGACGGCAGCGGCAACCACGCCGACCTGGCCGAGGCAGCGCACGACGCCGGCATCGACGTACTGATGGTCACCGACCACAACGTGCTGGTACACGGCCCGGAAGGCTACTACGAGCGCGATGGACACCGCGTTTTGATGATTGTAGGCGAGGAAATCCACGACCAGGCACGCGACCCACAGAAAAACCACCTGCTGGCCTTCGGGCACACGGTGGAACTGGCACAACACGCCCCCGACCCGCAAACCCTGATTGACAAGGTACGCGAGGCCGGCGGGATTTGCTTCCTGGCGCACCCCGATGACCCCGCTGCCCCCGCCTTCGGAGAGACGGACATCACCTGGGAAGCCTGGGATGTCACAGGTTACACCGGCATCGAGTTGTGGAACGGCTTTTCGGAATTCAAAGCCCGCCTGCGAAGCCGTCTGCATGCCATTTTCTACGCCCTGAATTTCCCACACGTGGGGCGCGGCCCAGAGCCGAAGACTCTCGCCCGTTGGGATGACCTGCTGCGCCAGGGGAAGCGCGTCGTGGCCGTCGGCGGCTCGGATGCGCACGCCATGCACGCCAGCATGGGACCGCTGCACCGCATCCTGTTCCCCTACGCATGGCACTTCCGCGCCGTCAACACCCACATCCTGACGGAGGAACCCTTCAACGGTGCGTATGAACACGACCGCAAACTGGTGCTGGAGGCGCTCAAGGCCGGGCACGCCTTTGTGGGCTACGACCTGCCTGCTCCGACGCGCGGTTTCCGCTTTACGGCCAGCGGGGAGAAGGGCGAGGTCATCATGGGGGATGAAATCACCCTGAACGGCGGTATCACTCTCAAAATCCGGCTGCCCCTGCCCGCGGGCTGCCGCCTCCTGCGGGACGGGGAAATCGTGCAATCCTGGGAAAAGGGCGATATCTTCACCTATGTCGCCACACAGCCGGGGGTCTACCGCGTCGAAGCCACTATCCCCTACCTGGGGCTGCCGCGCGGCTGGATTTTCAGCAACCCGATTTATGTGCGCTGAA
>DAOTWV010000079.1:0-11713 GCA_034435695.1 Anaerolineales bacterium
TCCGCGTCATCCGCATCCCACATCTCAAGCGGGACAACTGACCAATGCGGGCAGGTTTTGCGATTGTTGCCGCGCCAGCCCTGAGCATGGCGGAGGTAATTCCAACCGTCGGACAGTTCAACCAACAATCATGCAGCACTTCCTCCTGGGGCAAAACGCGGGAGCACTAAAGATATGTTGGTCAGTAGAACGCTGATAACGCTGGAGCCGCTGATATCCGCTGCTTGTGTTGGTTTTCGCCGCTTCGTTGGCCGTATCTGCGAGAATCTGCGGTATCTGCGTTCCGTTGTGCCAGGCCATACCGCGATTCACCAACAACGTGTTAGTACTCCCCAAAACGCGCACACTCTCCCAAAAGACTCCATTTGTGCTACAATGTACCCTGCACATCCCAACAGGAGAGGCTTTATGGACAACGAAACCCCTGTCAACTTCATTCATGAAATCATCAACGAGGACTTGCGCAGTGGGCGCTATCAGAGCGTGTACACGCGCTTCCCTCCCGAACCCAACGGTTACCTGCATATCGGGCACGCTAAATCCATCGTGTTGAATTTTGGTACAGCACAAAAATACGGCGGTAAATGCAATCTGCGCTTCGATGACACCAACCCCACCAAAGAAGAGCAGGAATATGTGGATTCCATCATGGAAGACATTCGCTGGCTGGGGTATGAATGGGACGAATTGCGCTTCGCTTCCGATTACTTCGACCAGTTATACGCGTGGGCTGTACAACTCATCAAGGACGGCAAAGCGTATGTGGACGACCTGAGCGCGGATGAGATTCGCGCTTACCGCGGTACATTGACCGAACCGGGGAAGAACAGCCCCTACCGTGACCGCTCCATCGAAGAAAACCTGGACCTTTTCGAGCGCATGAAAAACGGCGAATTTCCGGATGGGAGCAAGGTGCTACGCGCCAAAATTGACATGGCTTCGCCCAATATGAACATGCGTGACCCGGTGATGTACCGCATTTTGCACGCCACACACCATCGTACCGGTGACAAGTGGTGCATTTACCCCATGTATGACTTTGCTCATGGGCAGTCCGATGCCATCGAAGGCATTACCCACTCCATCTGCACCCTGGAATTCGAGAATCATCGCCCCTTGTACGAATGGTTTCTGGAGAATCTGCCTGTTCCCCACAAACCGCGTCAAATCGAATTTGCGCGCTTGAATCTTTCTTACACCGTGCTCAGCAAGCGCCGGTTGATTCAATTGGTGCGTGAAGGGCACGTCCAGGGCTGGGATGACCCCCGCATGCCCACCATTTCTGGCCTGCGGCGACGCGGTGTGCCGCCAGAAGCCATCCGCAATTTTTGCGAAGCCATTGGGGTGGCCAAAACCAACAGCACGATTGACATCGCCCTGCTGGAATACCACATCCGTCAGGTGCTCAACCAGACCGCACAGCGGCGCATGGCTGTACTTGACCCCGTCAAAGTGGTCATTACCAACTACCCCGAAGGGCAGGTCGAATGGCTGGATGCGGTCAACAACCCCGAAGATGAGCGCGCGGGGACGCGGAAAATCCCCTTCTCGCGCGAACTCTACATCGAGCGTGACGATTTCCGGGAAGTACGCCCCAACAAAAAGTACTACCGCCTCTTCCTGGGCAACGAAGTCCGTTTGCGCTATGGGTACTTCATCAAGGCCGAGCGTGTAGTCAAGGATGCCGATGGGAATATCGTCGAAATCCACTGCACCTACGACCCCGAAACCCGCGGGGGGTATGCCCCGGATGGCCGCAAGGTGCGCGGCACCATCCATTGGGTATCCGCCTCCCACGCGCTGGATGCCGAAGTGCGTCTCTATGACCGTCTGTTCACCGTCCCCAACCCGATGGACACCGAAGAGGGAAAAACCTACCTGGACTACCTCAACCCCGATTCGCTGCACGTGCTCCAGGGATGCAAACTGGAACCCTCCCTGGGGGATGCCCATCCTGGCGAAAACTTCCAGTTCGAGCGCAAAGGCTACTTCTGCGTAGACCCCGACAGCACCCCGGAACACCTGATTTTCAATCGCACAGTTACCCTGCGGGACACGTGGGCAAAACTGGCAAAGAAACTGGGCAAATAACGCTCCCGCAACCGGCTTAATGCAGAACGGGCGGCCATCTGGCCGCCCGTTTTTTTTTCATGCCTGCAGTTCTTGCAGAATGGCAATTGCCTTTTGCAGGCGCTTGAGCACCGTTTCCTTGCCCACGATTTCCATCGTCTCGAAAATCGGCGGGCTGACAGCCTGCCCGGTGACGGCCTCGCGCAGCAGGCCAAACAGTACCCCGGCTTTCAGACCCAGTTCCTCAGCCAGGGCGCGTACGGGTTGCTCGCCGCTCTCCAGTGTGATTTCAGGCAACGCGTCCAGTAATTCGTATAGTCGTTGCGCTGCCAGCAATGCCTGTTCCGGGGTGACCTTCTTGTGTACCAGGCGTTCTGCGGAGGGCGTGACCTCCTCCCGGAAGAAGAAGCCCGCGACTTCGGGGGCATCGCGCAGTGTCTTGAGCCGCGGCTGCAAGAGTGGTATCAACTTCTCAAGCATTTCCTCCGAGGGGTGATATCCGGCCTGTTCCAGGAATGGGCGCACGCGGTGCATCAATTCCGTTTTGTTGAGCGCCCGAATGTGCAGCCCGTTGAAGTGGTCCAGTTTGGAAAAATTCACCGCTGCCGGGGATGTGCTCAGGCGCGTCGGGTCAAATTTTTCCACCAGGTCTTGCAGGGTGAAGAATTCCGTATGGTCATCGTATGACCAGCCCATCAAAGCAATCCAGTTGATGAGGCCTTCCGGGGTATATCCCAGGTCGCGCAAATCGTTGACGGTGGTGGCATAGCCTTGTTCGAGCAACTGCGCCCCTTCGCGCTTGCTCATCTTCCCCTTGCCCGTTGGGCTGAGGAAGACGGAGAGGTGCACCCAGGTGGGTTGCTCCCAGCCAAAGGCGTTGTAGATGTGTACATGCAACGGGAATGTCGGCAGCCATTCCTCGCCGCGCAGCACATGGGTGATGTTCATCAAGTGGTCATCCACCATGGCAGCCAGGTGATACACGGCCAGCCCATTGGACTTCACCAAAATGAAATCATCCAGCGTTTTGTTTTGGTATGTGATGGGGCCGCGCAGCATATCATGGCAGGTAATAGAACCCTCCAGCGGGGTCTTGAAGCGGATGACATACGATTCGCCAGATGCGATGCGCTCTTTGGCCTCTGCGAGGGGGATGTTCCGGCAATGCCGGTCATAGCGCGGTTTGCGCTTGTGCTTTTTTTGCTCTTCCCGCAGGGCATCCAGGCGTTCCGGGGTGCAAAAGCAGGGGTACGCGTATCCCTGCTCTACCAGTTCCCAGGCATACTTCTGGTAGATTTCCTTGCGTTCCGACTGGCGATAAGGGGCGTGGGGGCCGCCGACATCGGGGCCTTCATCCCATTGCAAGCCCAGCCAGCGCATGGCGGCCATCATTTCGGCCTCGGAATCGGGGTCATAACGTTTCTGGTCGGTATCTTCGATGCGTAGAATGAATTGCCCGCCTGTGGAACGCGCCCACAGGTAATCGTACAGCGCGGTGCGGGCGCCCCCGATGTGCAAGCGTCCAGTGGGGGAGGGAGCAAAACGTACACGTACAGGTTTGGTCATGCAGTGAATCTCCTTGAGGCTTTACGCCGTTTTCAAATCTTTTCGAATTCCAATTGTTTCTGGCGCACGGCCACGCTTTCCACCAGCCCGATGCCCAGCATCATCGAGAGCAGCGAACTGCCCCCGTAACTGATGAATGGTAGCGGCAAACCAGTGACGGGCAGCAATTTCAGGTTCATCCCGACGTTGACCATGGCGTGAAAAGCCAGCAGCGTGGCAACACCGATGGCAATCAGCGCACCATAGGTATCACGCGCCTTGCGCGCCACCACCAGACAGCGCCAGATAACGAACAACAGCACTGCTGTTACCAGCGAAGTGCCTACGAAGCCAAATTCTCCAGCCATGACCGCGTAAATGAAGTCGGTCTGGCGTACCTTGAGAAAACGATTCTGCACCTGGGGGTTCTGGCCGTACCCCTGCCCAAACAAACCGCCAGAACCAATGGTCGTGAGCGCCTGTTCTACGTTATAAGCCTCGCCGTAGCGGGCGCTTTCGTCGGTGAACAAGAAGTTGCGCACACGCTGCACCTGGTAGGGCTTGATGAGACCGTCTTCTCCCAGCGCATCCGGGTTGAGGATGATATTGAACACCAGCGGAATAGTGACCAGCAGTACCGCCAGCCCCGCACCGCCCGTAATGAGCACATAGCGCACCGGTAGCCCGCTAACCCACAGCAGCGCAAACCAGATGACGAACAGCACAATCGAGGTGCTCAAATCGGGCTGCAGCAAAATCCAGATGGCAATGCCCATCGTCAGCAGGAAACTGCGCACAATCCAGGCGGGCTGATGGATGCGGTGCTGATTGCGGGCAAAGAAATTACCCAGCGCCAGAATGACCACGATTTTGGCAATCTCGGAGGGCTGGATGAGAATGAAGCCGATATCGAACCAGCGCGCCGAACCGTAGAGCGCCGAACCGACCACGTACAGCACCGCCAATGCCGCAGCCACCGCCACGTACAGCGTGCGATTGACTGCCGCCCAGGTGTGATAGTCAATCCAGGTAACGAGAAAGACCACCACCAGCCCAAGGATGGCGAAAATCAGTTGACGCTGCACCAGGTTGAGGTCCAGCAACTCGATATTGCCGGCGATGGCCGAGCGAATCATTACCACACCGAAGATGATGAGCAGGATGACGCTGCCCAGCAGCCAGAAATCGAAATGTCGCCAATTTATTCGTTGCATAGGATACCTGTAAACAGCCGCGCGGATACGCTTTCTCAGGGACGGCTGCCCGCCCAAGGTGTGCGGGAACCCCTGAGAGGGGCGGAGGCGCGGTTTTGGGGGGCGCGCCCTACCTGCTGCGCCGCGGGCGCAGCGGAATGTCTGCAATCAGACGTTGTTCGCGCCCATCCTGGGAAACTTCTATCTGCACGGCCTGCGGGTCAATCTCGATATGCCGGGAAATCACCTCGATAATCTCATCCTTGAGTTCATCGAGTTTGGCCGGGCTGAGGTTGGTGCGGTCGTGCACCAGCACCAGTTGCAGGCGTTCTCTGGCCTGTGTGGCGCTATTGGGCTGGCGGCCCAGTAGTCGGTCGAGCCAATCGGGCATCAATCTCCTCCAGAGCGAAGCAAGCGTGCGAGACGCTCAAAGAAACCGCCGCTGTTTTCCAGGTCCAGGAAGGGGACGTTCTGGCCTTGCAGGCGTTTGGCGATGTTGCGGAAGGCCTGTCCGGCCTGGCTTTTGCCATCCAGGACGATGGGTTTGCCGCGGTTGGCGCTGATGACGACCTGTTCGTCATCCGGCACCACGCCCAGCAAATCCACGGCCAGCAATCCTACCACATCTTCGATGGCAAGCATATCCCCCCGGCGTACCATGTCGGGTTTCAGGCGGTTGATAATCAGGCGCGCGGGGCCTTTTTCCTCGGCTTCGATGAGGCCGATGATACGGTCGGCATCCCGCACGGCAGAAACTTCGGGGTTGGTAATCACCAGCACCGTATCGGCCGGAGCAATGGCGTTACGGAAGCCGCGTTCTATGCCGGCGGGAGAATCGAGCAAAATCCAGTCGGCCTCGTTCCGCAATTCGTTGCACAGGCGCACCATATCGCTGGGGGAGACGGCGCTTTTGTCGCGCGTTTGTGCCGCAGGGATGAGGTGCAGGTTTGGCAGGTTCTTATCGCGAATCATGGCCTGCCGCAGGCGGCACCGCCCCTCAATGACATCCACCAGGTCGTACACGATGCGGTTTTCCAGCCCCAGGATGACATCCAGGTTGCGCAGGCCGATGTCGGCGTCGATGCACACCACTTTTTGACCTTCGGCGGCCAGCGCCGCGGCCAGGTTTGCTGTGGCGGTGGTCTTGCCGACGCCGCCTTTACCGGATGTGATGGTTACAACGGTTGCACTCATGAGTCCTATCTTTCCTGTTGGGTGAGAATTTATCGGGCGTTCCAGGGTTTGGCGACTACCTCGCCCTGGATGATGCGTGCTATTTCCGGGATTGCTTTCCCGCGGCGGCGGGGAGCGATGGCAATTTTATCGGCGATGCGCAACTGAGTGGGCGAGAGGTCCAGCGCACAGACTACGGCGTTGGCGTCACCCTGTGCGCCAGCATGTACCATGCCGCGCAGCCGCCCCCACACGATAACGCTGCCGCCAGCGACGATTTCGGCGCCGGGGTTGACATCGCCAATGACAACCACGTGTCCGGTGTTCTCCAGGCGGTAGCCGGAACGCAGGGTGCGCTGGATGAGGATGGTTTCTTCGCCGCCTTGCAGCCGTGTTTGCAGGGGGTGCACACGCCGTTCCGGGCGCGGGCGCGAAATCCGGGTTGCCAGCCCCAGGTTTTGAGCCGTCTCCTGGGTTTTGGGCGAATCGCTCAAAACCGCCCAGAGCGTCAGGCCGCGTTCCGAAATGGCATCGCGCAGCCGTCCCAACTGGCTGGCGCGCAAGGGCTGGTTGCCTACTGCAAGCGCCAGGCGCGCGCCGCGCAGAAAGTCTCCTTGTTCGTCCAGGTGTTGCAGCAGGGCGGCTTCACGCTCTGGCCATTCACCTTCGCCCAGTGTGACGAGCAGTCCTTCGCGAATGCCTTTGATTTCAACCTTTGGGGGCATGGCTCCTCTTTGCAGGGGAAATGCGGGTTTGCAAAAAATTGTAGCACGAAATGGGCGCCTTGCGCGTTGCGGCAAGATTGCGGGAAAAGGTCGTTGGTGATTTTGTTTCCATCTTCCGCGAGCGAGAGTACCCTTACGGCACACGGAGCCACAGAGCGCACAATTGCCACATCTGTGTTCTCCGTGTCTTTGTGTGCGCACAGACGGGCTTTGCGCTGTCACCAACACATCTTGAGCGCTCCCGGAAAGACGCCTGGCCGTTTTCTACGGCTCAAGGAGTTTCGCCGCCAGCATCGATGGTTTTCAGGTTGAAGTAGTTTTCGATAACGCCGCGCACCACCGGCCCGGCCACCTTGGCTCCTTCACCTGCGTTGTACAGGAAGGCGACGACGGCAATTTCCGGGTCATCATAGGGCGCGTAGGCCACCGTCCAGCCGTGGGTAGGCCAACTGCCAGGGACACACAGGCGCTTGGATTGCGCCACATTGTCGCAGTATTCTGCCGTGCCGGTTTTGCCTGCAGCCGCGATTTTGAAGCCCTCGAAAACCTCTTTGAGAGTCCCGTCCGTAACGGCAAGGCGCATACCTTCCTGCACCACTTGAACGAAGTAGGGGTCTACGTTTTTGGTCTCGCCAGTCTCCTGACAGCGGTTGCTTACGCTGGCGCGCGGTGCGTATTCCTTGATGAGATTGTCCTGGGTGATATCCCATTTCAGGCGGGGGGTGAAGGGGGTGACCACGTTGCCTTCACCGTCCACCACCTCATGCACGATGGTGGGCTGCATCAGGCGGCCATCGTTGGCAATGGTGGCCGCTGACATGAGCACCTGTAAGGGGGTGACCAGCACGTATCCCTGGCCTACGCCGGCGATGTAGGTATCGCCGGTAGCCCAGTTTTCCCCCTGGGTAATGCGTTTCCAGGTGGGGGAGGGAATCAGGCCGTCTTCTTCGCCGGGCAACTCGATGCCGGAAGGGTGCCCATACCCCAGGGCTTCTGCGTACGTTTTCAGGCGGCAGATGTTCAGCCCGCCGTTGGGAATCTCATCCTTATACCCGCCGGCCAGTTTGTAGAAACATACGTTGCTGGAATTCTGGATACAGCCGCGCACAGTCAATTTGCCAAAGCCTTCCGGGTGTGCGCCATTGTCGTAAATCCAATCCACGAATTTTTTGGGTTTTCCGGGGTCGTTGGCGTAGTATTTTTGTATCAGGATGATGTAGCCGGGGGTATCCACCCATTGGTCTGGGGTGACCACGCCCTCGTTGAGTGCGCCGATGGCCGTCACCAGTTTGAAGACCGAGCCGGGAGGGCGTTCCGCCTGGATGGCGTGGTTGAGCAGCGGTTCGCGCCCGTCGCGCTGCAATTGTTCCAGGTAATAGGCCGGGATGAAGCGCGCCATGCGGTTGTTTTCGTAGGATGGATACGAAACCATCGCCAGGATTTCCCCGGTCTTGGGGTTCATGGCAATGACCACTCCGCTGGTGGTGCGGTCGCCGAAGGGGTAGTTGAAATTGATTTTGTCTATCTCTTGCTGCAACAGGGTGCTGGCAATTTGCTGCAGGCGGACATCGATGGTGAGGCGCACGTTGTTTCCCGGTTGCGGAGCAATCGGGGGCTGCACATCACGCAAAATCTGCCCGGCTACATCGCGTTCCACCACGCGCAGCCCATTGGTTCCCCCAAGGATGTCTTGCAACGAGAGTTCCACCCCGGCATAGCCAACCTTGTCGCGGTTGGCTACCAGGCGCTGCTGCTGGTAGAGTTCGTAATCCAGCAACTCCGCGGGGACAGGCCCCAGGTAGCCGACGACGTTGGCGGTCAATACCCCTGTGGGATATTCCCGCACCGGTTCGATTTCAATGCCTACCCCCGGCCAGTCCACGGATTTCTCCATCACGATGCGCGCTGTCACCTCGTCCACGTTGCATTTCACCTTGACGGGGGAATACGGCTGGGAGGTCGCCCCGTAGTAGGCGATTTGGGCAATGCCGTGTTCCGAGCGGCAGGGAACGTAGGGGTTTTCGGGGGAAATCTCGTTCAGGTTGACGGGGACGCCTATCAGGGCGGAGAGTTCGCGGTAAATGCGCTGTGTATCAGCCTCGTCATCGGGCAGTTCCGCGGGGGTGATGACCACGTTATAGGAGGCTACGTTGCGTGCAAGGACGGTGCCGTTTCTGTCGGTGATGATGCCGCGCGGGGCTTGAATGTTGATTTCCTGGGTGCGGTTTTCCGCGGCGCGGGCCACGAATTCCGGGCCGCGCGTTACCTGCAGGATGTACAACCGCAGGGTATAGATGCCAAACACCAGAAAGATGAACAGCGCGATGCTCAGAATGCGCCAGGGTTCGATGGTGTTTTCCAGGTTGGGGTTACGTTCTGGGAAACTCATAAGAGAAAACCTATATTTCCAGGGCCTCTGGGAAAACCCAGGCGGCCAGGTCGTTTGCCAGGGAGTAGATGGGAATGGCGAACAACAGGTTGAGGAGGATGCCGGGCAGGATGACGCGCCGCAGGCTGAGCGCCAGAGGCAGCGGCGTCCCCAGCAGGCGCAACGCCCCCCACGCCAGCCCCTGGACGATGAGGGTGCCGGCAATGGCCAGCAAAATCATCCCCAGGATGGGGGCTTCCCAGGCGCGCCGGCGCAGGTAGGCTGCCATCAATCCTACACTGACGTACCCTCCCAGCCACACGGCCAGCGGCACACTGGAAATGTAGCCCACCATGATGCCGGCTACGATAGCCCATACCCAGGAACGCCGTACGTTGGGCTGCAACGCCCAGGCGGCTACCATGAGCATGACGATATCGGCGCTGCCCTGCAACACCGTTACCTGACGAATCAAGGCCGATTGCAGGATGACCAGCGCCCCCAGGACGGGGAGAGCAATCAATTCAGCCATTACTGGGGAGGAATGGGGGTGGGGATGAGCGGCGCGTAGTCAATCGGCTGGAAGTTGGTGATGACCAGCACGATGTTCAGGCGGTTGAAATCCACCACGGGTTGCACGGAGGCGCTTTGGAAGAGTTCAAATTCCAGTTTGCGTACCCCGGTCACCTGCCCAACGAGCAGGTTGGGGACATAGTTGCCGCCCAGGCCAGAAGTCAACACCACATCACCGGGTTGCACGTTGGCATCCAGGGGAACCTGCTCCAGGGTGATGTCGCCGGTCAGGGAGCCGACCAGCAGGCCGGTGGTACCGGCAGGTTCCACGCGCACGTTGATGCGCATGTTGGGGTCGGTGACCAGTTGCACACGCGCCGCGGAAGCGGTCACCGCGGCGATGCGTCCCACCAGCCCTTGCTGGGTGACAACTGGCATTCCGCGGCGCAGGCCATCGGCCGAACCGCGGTTGATGATGACATAGTGCAAGAAAGGGCTGGGGTCGCGCCCAATGACCGAGGCGGCCTTGTATTCGTTTTGCGGGTTAGCGCGTGCGAAATCCAGCAGCGCGGAGAGAATTTCCACCTCCGAGATTTGCTGCTGCAGGGAGATGATTTCGGTTTGCAGGCGGGTGACTTCGGCCTCCAGTTCCTGGTTGCGTTGTTGCAAGGCGACCACATCCCTGGGGACGGTGAAGAACTGTACCAGCGCCTGGTAGCGCTGTGCCACCCAGGTTTGTGCACCCACCAGGGGGCGCAGCGGGGCCTCCAGCAAAGGGGTCAGATACCCGCTCAATGCCAGCAGCAGCAGCCCGGCGATGATTAACGCAGGTATCCACCTGCGGCGTGAAGGTTGTCTGTCCATTGCCTAGCGGTGACGCGTACTGCCGCGTTCCAGCCCCACCAGCAAATCTCGCAAACTGTCGAAGTCTTCAAGTATCATGCCGGCGCCGCGTGCCACGCAGGTGAGGGGGTCTTCCGCAGCCCAGGCGCGTACGTGCAATTCGTCGCTCAGACGCCGGTCCAGCCCCTGAAGCCGCGCACCCCCGCCTGCCAGGCAGATGCCCACGTCCATCAAGTCGGCCACAATCTCCGGTGGGGCTTCATCCAACGCGTCCTTGACGGTATCCACGATGGTTTGCACCGAATTGGAAATGGCATCCCGAATTTCGACGGAAGAGACTTCTATCGCATCGGGCAGACCGGTTACCAGGTTGCGGCCGCGCAGGGTCATGGTTTTTTCCTGCGGCAGGTGGTAGGCAGAGCCAATTTCCATTTTCGCGCTTTCCGCCATGCGCTGACCGATGAGCAGGTTGTACTTGTTGCGCATGTACTGAATGATGTCTTCATCCAGTTCATCGCCTGCCACGCGCAGAGAGCGGGAGACGACCACACCACCCATGGAGAGCACGGCCACCTCGGTGGTGCCGCCGCCGATATCCACCACCATGCTGCCACGGATTTCCCCGACGGGTAAACCCGCTCCCAGGGCTGCGGCTACCGGTTCTTCAATCATGTGTACTTCGCGCGCCCCGGCAGCCAGGGCGGCATCGTACACGGCGCGCTTTTCCACCTCCGTAACGCCGGAGGGAATGCCTATCACCACGCGCGGCATGGGATAGGGCACGATACTTTGTTTTATCACCTTGGCGATGAAGTACTCCAGCATGGCCTCGGTGATTTCGAATTCGGCAATCACACCGTCCCGTAGCGGGCGCACGGCGACGATATGCGCCGGCGTGCGTCCTACCATTTCCTTGGCGGCCAGGCCAACCGCCTTGGGGGCGCGGGTGCGTTTGTCTATGGCGACCCAGGAGGGTTCGTTGAGCACAATGCCTTTCCCGCGTACGTGCACCAGGGTGTTTGCCGTACCCAGGTCAATGCCAATGTCCAGTGAAAACAATCCCAATAGCCAACTGATGGGGTTGAATGCCAATGTTTTGCTCCTTATTGCATGGTATGTGAGACTGGTGCCAGACTCAGCAACGAATTATACCATCTCACGAAAACAGGGCAGGCATTTTGTTGCCGGGTGGAGGGAGCACTAAGTACCTATCCGAAAAATGCCATTTGCAGTGACACCGTAGGACAACTGCTTGTCAGTTGTCCGAATGCGCAACTGGCCAG
>DAOTWV010000080.1:0-9935 GCA_034435695.1 Anaerolineales bacterium
CAGATTACACAGATTGAACGGATTGTTTCTTCTTTCCTCTGCGTAATCTGCGCCATCTGCGGATGCATTGGCCCATATTTGGAATTGCTGCCTTTGCAGGTTAGCGTTGTGTCGCCCCTCAAGTCAGCGCAGACTGCGGGCGGCTTTGCAGTACCCTTCAAGCGCTTTGACACCAGGTTTGTAATTCCACCGCGGTGGCAAAGAAGCATTCGCGTGCTTCCTGGACGCGTTTTTTGCCTTTGTTGGTGTCGTTGGCCTTACAAGCGTTTTCGATTTCCTGGCACAAGTCAGCCAGTTCCTGCCCGCCAAACGTGGCGCTCAGTCCTTTGATGCTATGGGCAATGCGCTGTGCAGTGGTGAATTTTTTGCTGTCTATCAATTCTTCGAGGCGGGTGAATTTTGGAGGCGTCTCCTCCAGGAAGACGGTAACCAGTTCGATGACGGATTTCTTTTCGCCGCCCAGAATGGTTTGCAGGTCTTGCAGTGTTTCGGGGCGGATGTGTTGCCATTGGGGAGAGCGTGTTTCCTGGGGTGCAGGTTCTTCTGCGGTGCGTTCCAGGGGGAGGGTGGGTTCCTCTTCTCCGGGCAGGGAAATTTTGATGGGGGCAGTTTGCCGTGGGAAGGGACGTAAAGGACGGGTGCCGCGTGCCTTGATGGGCTTGCAGCGTTTCAGGATGGCTTTCAGGTGGGCGACCTGTACGGGTTTGCTGATGTAATCATCCATGCCGGCATTGATGTAGCGTTCCCGGTCTCCCTGCAGGGCATGGGCTGTCATGGCGATGATGGTGGGTTGGCGCTTTTTGGGGATGTTGTGGCGGATGTAGTGGGTGGTTTGTACGCCATCCATTTCTGGCATTTGCACATCCATCAGGATGACATCGTATAACTGGCGTTCCAGGGCTTCTGTGACCTCCACACCATTGGCGGCGACATCTGCGCGGTAGCCCAGTTTGCTCAGTATGCCTACCACAACCTTTTGGTTGATGGGGTGGTCTTCGGCCACCAGGATGCGCAGAGGGTGCTTCTCCCCCATGTGTGGGTCGAAAACACCCTCTATAGGGCGGGTGGTGGAGCGTTTGCTGCGGTCTACCGCACTGATGAGGGCGTTGTACAATTGCAGGGATTTGATGGGCTTGTTGAGGTTGATGACGAAGCGGGATGAATTTTGCACCGATATCGAAGAACCCAGGCTGTTCAAGATGATGAAGGGGGTGTCCTCCGGTGCGAGACGGTCAAGTTCCATAGGCAAAGGTTCTTCCTGGTGGTTGTTCATCTGCCCGTCAATGACGAGCATGTGGAAGGGGCCTTGTTCTTGCAGGGCGTGATGGCTTTCCTCGGCGGTGGCGACGGCAATGGTTTGCATGCCCCAGGATTCCATCTGGCGGGTAAGCAGGGTGCGGTTGGTAGCGTTATCGTCCACAATCAGGGCGCGCTGGTTGCGTAACAGAGGCTGCGTGCCGCGCCGGGGCTGTTGGTCTGTCTTGGCGACGGGGAGGCGGAGTGTAAAGGAAAACGTGGACCCCACGCCTACCTGGCTTTCTACGGTGATGTGGCCTCCCATGATGTGTACCAGTTTCTGGCTGATGGCCAGCCCAAGTCCGCTTCCCCCATATTTGCGGGTGGTAGATGCATCTACCTGGCTGAAGGCATTGAAAATGTGGTCGATGCGGTCGGCGGGGATGCCAATGCCGGTATCGCGTACGGAGAAAGTGATGTCGTAGTGATTGCCTGGCTGAGGGTGTCCTACGATATGTACCATCACCTCGCCTTCGTTGGTGAATTTGACGGCGTTGCTCAACAGATTGGCAAGTACCTGTTGAATACGGGTGATATCGCCTACCAGCATGTCGGGCGTGCCCTCGGAAATCATGTATGCCAGTTCCAACCCCTTGGCCGATGCCTGACTCGCGACCAGGTCTAACGCAGCCTCGATGCACTGGTTCAAACTGAAAGGCTGCTGTTCCAGTTCCATTTTGCCAGATTCGATTTTGGAGAAGTCCAGGATGTCGTTGATGATGCTCAACAGCGCGGTACTGCTGTTGCGTATGGTTTCGATGTAGTCTTGCTGCTCCAGCGAAAGGTCAGTGTCCATCAAGAGGGTGGTCATGCCAATCACGGCGTTAAGAGGGGTGCGAATTTCGTGGCTCATATTTGCCAGAAACTCGCTCTTGGCGCGATTGATGGCTTCGGCGCTTTCTTTGGCTTTTTGCAAGGCTTGCTCGTTGCGTTTGCGCTGACTGATATCGCGGGAAACGGCCACGATTTCTTCGATGGCACGGGTTTTGGACGAGCGGATAACCCTGTTGGTGGTTTCCAGCCAGATGTATTCCCCATCCTTGCGCTGGACGCGGTATGTCACCGTGTAGAATTCGTCCGTCCGCTGTGCTTCTTGTGAGGTGCGCACCACGTTGACCACATCGTCAGGGTGCATCAAATCATACATGGATTTCCCCAGCAACTGGTCTACGCTGTACCCCAGGATGTGCTCACAGGCGGGGGAGACGTACAGGAAAATGCCGTGGGGCGAAATTTTGGAGATGATGTCGGTGGTGTTTTCTGCCAGCAAGCGGAAGCGTTCTGCGCTCTCGCGCAATTCCACTTCCATTTCTCGCAGGCGATGCTCGTATTCTTTTTGTTGGGTGATATCTGTGAATGAGAGTACCACGCTGTTGGGGACGTTGTCATCGTCTGTCAGGGTAACGCCATTGACGACGATGTGGCGCAAGGTGTTATCCCGGCGGTAGAGCACGTATTCCTGATTTATCAACGGCTGGTTGGTGCGTAGAATCACGTTGAAGGGCTGTTGCTCAGGGGTAAGTAACGTACCATCGGGGTGTGCCAGTTGCCAGAATGGGGCATCGAAGGGTAATTTTTGCGTGTTTTCTCCCCGGCTTTCGTCAATTTCGAAGAGCGCGCGTGCGTATTCGTTGGCCAGGATGATGTGTCCGCTCAGACTGAGCACCATAATGGCAATCACATTGGTATGCATGATGCTGTTGAGCAGGTCGCGTTCTTTTTGCAGGGCGTTTAGCACTTTGTGGTGTTGAGTCATGTCATGCACAAAGGCCACTCCCAGGCGGTGCGTATCCCTCTCGATTATCCCCAGAGAAACTTTCAGGGGAATTGCCTGCCCGCTGCGGTGATTGCCGCTTAACTCGGTGCCATCATCCATTTGGCGCGGTTCAGGGGACTGCATGAACCGGGCATGCAATTCTCTATGCCGTGCCCGAAATGCCGCTGGAATGAGAATATCCAGGGGTTTGCCTTTCAATTCGTCTACCTGATAGCCAAAAATTTCCCCGGCCTGCCCATTGGCATCATAGATATTGCCATCTTCTGAAACCAGGACGATACCTACCGGGGCATGGTTGAAAATGGCCTTGAGGTGGGTTTGCATCCCTTGCAGGGTATTTTCGGTTTTTGAGAGTCTCTCGTTTAGCGTGTCATGCGCATTTTGCAGGGTGTGTATGGTGTCTTCGTATGCCTGTTGGTTTTGTGCCCAGGTGTACCGTAACCAGAAGAGCAGACTGCCCCCAAAAACCATGCAGATTCCTGTCAAAATGTTAGCCGCGTGCGGAGGAAGGGTGCCTCGCCCCCAGAAGGGAATGACTGTCTGGGTAGCGTACATCCCCCAGCCGGCAACGATGGAGAGTGCCATGAGCAGGGTTACATCCCATAACCCGCCCAGCGCGATGTCTATTGCCAGGACGCACAGGAAGGCTGCTCCCAGAAGCCACCAGGGGAAGGCAAAGTATATCCCTGCAATGACCAGTGCTAACCACAAAAAGCCAACAACCAGCCAGCGGTTGGTTTTGTTCTCATCGGGGGGCATCTTCTCGTCCATAGGTCGGGTCAAAATCAGGCGCTTACGAGGCGCAAGGAGGTGATTTCAGGGCGACAATTGAAACGTACGCGCGGGGGAATCATGCCTACGCCGCGGTTGGTGTATTGCCACATTCCCTGTACGCGGTACAGCCCCAGCGGGTATTTTTTCCCCATCGTGGGGAGAACCAGCGGCCTTCCACCTGGGGAGATGACCTGCCCGCCGTGGCTATGGCCTGAGAGTTGCAGCAGGAAACGCCGGGTCTTTGCCGTGGTATCCGCGATATCTGGTTCGTGTGCCAGCAGAATGGCGGGAATGTCCTCGGGAATGCGTGATAACAACAACGGCAGGTTGGCAGCATGGTGCAGGTAGTCATCCAGGCCAGCAAAGCACAATCTGGCACCCCTGTGTTCGATGGTGAGGCTTTCATTCTGGAGCACCCGGACGCCGGCAGCCTCCAGGATACCGGCTATGATGAGGGGGTTATGCCGGTGGTCGTGGTTTCCAAGGCAGGCGATGACGTGCGGGGCACGGAGTGCCCTCATGCTGGTATCCAGGGCGTTCAGGCAATCCAGATTCCAGATGGAGACAAAATCACCGGTAATCACCACGGCGTCTGGCGAAAGCGCATTGATTGCTGCGACAATCTCCTGCAATCGGTGGGCTGTCATCCACTGTGCATCAAAATGAATGTCGCTTACCTGCACAATGTGGTAATCATGGAGGGCAGGAGGAAGGTGTGGAATGGGAATGCTGACCGATGTCGTATCAAGCCAGGATGGTTCGATTTTGCCGGCATACACCAGTGCACCTGTTCCACTCAATACACTCCCCAGAATAGCCGTCATTCCCGCCTTGAGAAACTCCCGGCGGCTCAGGCCTGTGCTCATTCTCATATCAGTTATTGTAGAATGTTTTCTCCCCTTTGGCAACCACGCATCTTCACAAAATCTTTAGGAGAGCAGGCTTGTGCATCTGGAGCACCGTGCTACAATATCCCCTGTCTGTATTTTGCCACCACGGGAAGGCGCGCTGCCGCACGCGATACGATGCAACAGAAGACCTGAACCTCTGCGGGTGGCGGGAATCCAGCCTTTGAGGCGCAGGGTTCGCACGATATTTTTCATCACGAATTCAGGAGCATATCCAAATGAGTACTGTGCACGTCAAATGGGTAGAATCCAAACTGATGGTGGGGGTAGATTCCTATGGGCATCCCCTGGTAATGAGCAGTTGGCCGGAGCGTAGCCCCGAATGGGCGGGGCTGAAACCCTCCGATTTGCTGCTGCTTGCCGCTGCGTCCTGTTCGATGTACGATGTGGTAGAAATTCTACGCAAGCAACGCCAGCCATTGTTGGGACTGGAAGTTACCTGTACTGGTGAACAAACCACCGAGCCGGTTTACCGTTTTACGCACATACACCTTCACTACGCTGCCAAAGGGAATGTAGACCCGGTAAAACTGGAGAAAGCCATTCAACTTTCGGCTGAAAAATACTGCTCTGTGACCAATAGCCTGAACGTCGAAATCAGCCGGGATTTCGAAATCATTCCTGCATGAATATCTGTGAGGTTGTATGGAATCTTGGAACGATATGCCCCAACCAGAAGACGAAGCCCTCTCAACGGAGACAAAATCCTCTCAAGGGTTAACGGCCTGGCTGCTGGACTTGCTCGAAACCATTTTGCTGGCGGTCGTGTTGTTCGTCGGTATCAATCTGGTCTCGGCACGCATTCGAGTAGAATCTATCAGCATGGAGCCGACTCTCATCCCCGGAGAATTTGTCATCGTAAACAAACTGGCCTACCGCTTTGGGGAGATGCACCGCGGGGATGTGGTTGTTTTCTACTACCCGCGTGACCCTTCTCAACGGTACATCAAACGCCTCATCGGCCTGCCTGGCGATGAGGTGACGGTTTCCGGGGGACGAGTCTTCATCAATGGCGAAGCCCTCAACGAACCATACCTGAATGCCCCGCCAACCTACATGGGCACATGGCAAGTTCCACAGGATGGCATTTTCGTACTTGGGGACAATCGCAATCGCTCAGCGGATTCACACGTCTGGGGAATGGTCCCTCTGGATTACATCATCGGTAAGGCGATTTTCGTGTACTGGCCTCTCGACCGCTTTGGCCCCGTACCCGGTCACCCTTCCTTTTAGCATTTCCGCGCTGGAAAACTCTTTGCACACACCTGGGAGCCGTCATGTCTCGTAATGCCACATTGCGCCTGATATCTGCCCTGCTGTTCCTTGGGAGTCTCGGCTTTGGTTTCTGGGCCTGGCAGCAGTGGCAGCACGCTATCGTGGTTGTAGAATGGTCTACCGCCAGCGAACTGGATACTGTGGGGTTCAACGTCTTTCGTAGTGAAACAGAATCCGGCCCCTACACCCAAGTGAACCAGAACATCATACCGGCCGCCGGCGATTCGCTTACCGGCAGCGACTATCGCTTCGAAGACCGCGATGTACGCACCGGCAGGACATACTACTACGAACTCGAAGATGTCAATACCACAGGCACCGGGACGCGCCATGGCCCGATTGTGGTACAGGCCCGCGGGCAGATAGGCTACCCTGCGGTGCTGTCTCTGGCGCTGCTTTTGGGGGCGGCCTTTGCCTGGATGGGCATTTCTCCCGCTCAATTGAAAGAAAAACCTGACGCATGAGAGCCTTTGTCCTCGATATCGCTGGTATCCGCGTCGCGCTGAGCAGTTCACAACCGCTGTTCATGCAGGCATTGATGCAGCGATATGCTGATTTTCACAGCGCTTTCCCTGCCCAATACCACCTGCACATCGATGCAACCTGGCCGCCCGCGCACTCACACCCGCCGGGAGAAATTGGCCTGCGCTGGGAAAGCCGTGGTTGCCGCTTCGATGCTCCAGGGGTGCAAGGACGT
Organism: Anaerolineales bacterium; assembly: GCA_034435695.1. Taxonomy (GTDB): domain Bacteria; phylum Chloroflexota; class Anaerolineae; order Anaerolineales; family DRKV01; genus DRKV01. Next base: position 6,728 of record DAOTWV010000080.1, read on the forward strand.
ATAGACCTGGATGCCGAACATGCCTCGCTACGCCTGACCTCCCCCACGCCTCTGGAAGATGCCGAATACTTTCTGCGCGTCGTTTATGCCCTGTTGGCTTTCCGGGCAGGAGGGGTGCTCTTCCATGCTGCGGGAATCGTGCGCCACGAATCCGCCTGTCTCTTTTTTGGCCCCTCTGGCAGTGGCAAAACCACGGTATCCGCCCTTTCGCCCAACGCGCATATCCTCAACGATGACCTCGTTTTGCTGCTGCCCCACGGGGATGCCTGGATAGCCCATGCCACCCCCTTTTGGAACCCCACACAGGTGCAGCCGCGTCCGGGGAAGGCACAGGTGCGCCTGCTTTTGCGGCTGGTGCAGTCCCCTGATGTGCGCCTGGAACCACTGTATGGCGCAACGGGGGTAGCAGAACTGATGGCCTGCCTGCCTGTACTCCCCACCAATCCGGCATACGTCGTGACGCTTTTCGAGCGTGCCCGCACACTGCTTGAGTCTGTCCCGGCCTATCGTCTCTACTTCCGTAAAGATGCAACCTTCTGGCGCGTGGTCGAACCTCTGCTCTAAGCCGGTGGCGCGCCTCATCGCGGGTTTTGGGGTGCTCTTGGGAGTCCTGGGGCTGCTTTTTGGCGTATTGCATGCCGATGGGCTGCGCCCGCCTGTCGCTCCTGCCTGCCCCAAATGGGATGCCTCCGCCTTGCCAGCCTTTGGCTTACCTCCCGGTCCCGATGGCTCCTACCGTGGTGAGGAGGCCTTTACTGCCCTGGTTTTTCGAGACCGTCTCTACCTGGGCATGGAAGCCGATAACACCCTGGGGGCACGCCTGTGGCGTACCCGGACGGACGTGGCGCGTCCCCTGACGCAAGCCGATTGGGAAGAAGTCATTGCCGATTCTCGCGGATACCCTTTTGGTTTGGCCGACGTCGTACAAAACGACCATGTGGACAGTCTGGCCCAAAAAGACGGCTGGTTGTACGTCAGCACTGCCAACCGTAGTGATGCACCGCGCGGCTTCCGGGTGTTCCGTTCTCCCAGCGGTGCGCCTGCTTCCTGGGAGCCAGCCGATACCCTGTCCGGCGGCCCCGGTTTTGGTGACCTGGCTAACGAAAATCTCAAAGGATTGACCTCTTTTCGCGGCTGGCTTTGTGGTGGCACATGGAATGAAAGCACCGGTGGCGCGATATGGTGCACCCGTGACGGTTTGCACTGGCAGCAAAAAAGTTCCCCTGGCTTTGCGCCGGCTGATGTACACATCATCTGGTCGCTGGCGGCCTTCGATGGCGCGTTGTACGCCGGAGGCCAATCCCTGAGCGACAACCGCGCCTACCTGTTTCGTACCCCATCCATTGCAACACCACACTGGGAGCCCGTTTTCATCGGTGAGGCAAATAGCGGGCGTGTCCTTCTCCTGGGGGCCTTGCGGGGGAATCTCTACATCAGCACGCGCAGCCCGCAAGGCATACGAATCTGGCGCTCCAGGGATGGAGTCTCCTGGCATGCGGCCTCCCCGCCTGGGATGGCACATAACCGCAACAATGTCGATACCATTGCAGGCGGTGCCACGCGGTATCATGGAGCGTTGTACGTAGCCGTATACAACCCCCGTACCGGCGTGCAGGTATGGCGCACGGATGGGCGCAGCCGCACACCACGATGGGAACTGGCGGCTAAGCCAGGCTTGAACGATTACCGCACCTTTGCCGCGGTTTTGACGGTTTTCCATGGCGAATTGTATGCCTGGACAAGCAATTACACCCTGGGACAAAGCGTGTTACGGGCTACCTGCATGCCATAACCCCTTGCGCTGGCCGAAGGGAGGGCACCCCATTCCCGCACCCTGAGAGCAATGTAGCGTCTTTTCTCACACATAGCAATGACTTCCCAGAGCGACACCGACCTGGTACGACAGATAGCCTCAGGCGATGAAGAGGCTTTTGAAACTTTATACGCACGGCATAGCACAGCCGTGTACAACTACCTCTTGCGCCTGGTTTCTCGTACCGAAATTGCAGAAGAACTCCTGCAAGATGTCTTCATTGCTGTCTGGCAGCAGGCTGCCCTCTTTCAGGGACGTGCCGCGGTAAAGACCTGGGTCTTTCGTATTGCACACAACAAGGCCGTCTCCTGGTTGCGTTCCCGCAAAGAACCCGAATCTCTGGATGTGGTTGCGCGAGGACAAACGCCACAGCGAACCTTTTCAGGAACGCAACCCAGCCTTGATGGTCTGGATGACCGCGAGGCGCTGGCGCGTGCCCTGGCGTACCTTTCTCCAAAGCACAGGGCGGTCATAGAACTTGCTTTTGGACAGCAGATGACGTACAAAGAAATTGCCCTGGTGATGGAGTGTCCCGAGGGGACGGTCAAGAGCCGCATGAAACATGCGCTCCAAAGCCTGGAGCGCATATTGCAAAGAGATGGCTATGAGCGGTGAATCTTCAGTCGGATAACAGGGCGTTCATACTCCCGCTGCGAAAACCTGCCAGGTCCAGTGCCGCAAACGTGTAGCCGCATGCTTGCATGGCCTGCAAAATGGCCTCTCGATGCGCCAGCACGCGTGGAAAGGCCTCTGGTTCTACCTCCAGGCGGGCAACCGCCCCGTGATGTCGTACGCGTAACTGGCGAAATCCCATGTTGCGTAGAGCAAGTTCAGCGCGGGCAACCTGGTCCAGCGCCTGCAGGGTGATGGTCGTGCCGTATGGAATGCGTGAAGCCAGGCAGGCAGCAGCAGGCTTATCCCAGTTGGGCAGCCCCAATTTTCGTGCCAGGGCGCGCACTTCGTCCTTCGTCAGGCCGGCTTCTTGCAAGGGGGAACGTACCCCCTGTTCTCTGGCAGCCAGCCGTCCAGGGCGGTGGTCACCGGTGTCATCAGCATTGGTGCCATCCAGCAGGGCGGCGTATCCTTCGGCGCGGGCGTAGGCGGCCAGTTCCCCATACACGTTGGTTTTGCAAAAATAACACCGATTGCCCGCATTTGTCAGGTAACGCGGGTCTTCCGCCTCACGGGTGGCAATGCGTTGTACGCGTACCCCGATGCTGCGGGCGATTTCCTCTGCTTCGGCCAACTCGTAAGGCGGCAGACTGGGGGAAACGGCAATCAATCCGATGGCGTCCTCTCCGAGACAATCGTAAGCCACTTTGAGCACCAGGGTGCTATCTACGCCGCCGGAGTAGGCTACGGCCACGCGCCCCAGGGTGTGGATGATATCTTGAA
>DAOTWV010000081.1:0-14722 GCA_034435695.1 Anaerolineales bacterium
GCTTGACTTTCATTTTGCAGGGGAATGCCTTCCTGTATCGCATGGTGCGCCGCATCGTTGCCTTACTGGTGCCCATTGGACAGGGAAACCTCCCGCCCGATGTGGTGCGCGAAAAACTGGTGCCTCCCTTCTCGCCGGTACAGGGATTGGCCCCTGCCCGCGGCTTGACCCTCGTCCACGTGGCATACCCGCCATCGAGCGAGCCTTAACCCCCAACTCTGGGGCGTACTTTTGGATTTGGAGATATGGCGAACCAAAAGACCTATTATCCCAAAGCAGGTGAAATTACCCGCGAATGGGTGTTGGTGGATGCCAACGACCAGAACCTTGGCCGTCTGGCAACCCAAATCGCCCACATCTTGCTGGGTAAGAACAAACCCAACTACACGCCGGGCGTGGATAATGGTGACTTCGTGGTCGTGATTAACGCCGAGCGCGTACGCGTGACCGGCAACAAACTGGATGCCAAGATGTACCACCGCCACTCAGGATATCCCGGCGGTCTGAAGAGCATCTCGTTGCGCGACCAACTCAAAAAGCACCCCGAACGCGTGCTGCGCAGCGCCGTCTGGGGCATGCTGCCCAAGAACCGCTACGGGCGCAGCCTGCTGCGTAAACTCAAGATTTACGCCGGGCCGCATCATCCCCACGAAGCCCAACAGCCCAAACCTCTGGCGTAAGGAGCAAGTGACACATGGCGAAGCAGTTTTTCGAAGGTATCGGTCGGCGTAAGGAAGCCACCGCTCGCGTGCGCATCATGGAAGGCTCTGGCCAGTTCGTGGTCAACGCCAAACCCGCAAACGAATTCTTCTCCCGCCTGGGCGATTACGATAACGCCATCGCCCCCCTCAAGGCTGCCGAAGAAGACTTGCAGAAGTTCGATATCACCGTTGTCGTCAAGGGCGGCGGGGTAACCGGACAGTCGGATGCCGTCAAACTGGGACTGGCGCGCGCCCTGGTCAAGTGGAATCCTGACCTGCGCAGCACCATGCGCCGCGGCGGTTTCCTCACCCGCGATGCCCGCATCAAAGAACGCAAGAAACCCGGTCTCAAACGCGCCCGCAAGGCTCCCACCTACACCAAGCGTTAAAAACCGGGGCGCTGCCTGGATTTTTCCTCGCACTCCCTTGTGTTTCGGATAGCGCGTAAAACGTAAAGCGCCGCTTCTGGCTGCGTTTTACGTTTTACGTGTTTAAACCCCTGGAGGTGTCTTCTTGTCTGCCATTACCATTCTCGGCCTGGGACCAGGTTCCCCGGCCTTGCTTACCCGTCAGGCCTGGGAGGTGCTTTCACAAGCGCCGGAAATCTGGGTGCGTACGGCGCAGCATCCCACCCTGGAAGGGTTGCCTGCCTCCGTGCAGGTGCACGCCTTCGATGATTTGTACGAGCAATTGCCCTCTTTTCCGCAGGTGTACGAAGCCATCGTGGAACGCGTCCTGCACCTGGGAAAACGCCCCCAGGGGGTGATTTACGCCGTCCCTGGACATCCCTACGTGGCGGAGGCCACCGCCCCCGAAATCGTCCGCCGCGCCCGGCAGGAGGGGATTCCGGTACACCTTGTGGAGGGCCTCAGTTTCCTGGAGCCGGTGTTCACCGCCCTGGGGGTAGACCCGTTCCCGCGGCTATCCCTGGAGGATGCCCTCACCCTGGGCGGGCTGCACGTCCCCGATTTTCCCCCCGATTCCCCTGCGCTCATCACCCAGATTTACGACCGGCACACCGCCTCGGAGGTGAAACTCACCCTGAGTGCAGTCTATCCCGATGAACATCCCGTCAAACTGGTGCATGCCGCGGGGACAGAGCAGCAGGTGGTGGAGGCGCTGCCGCTATACGCCATTGACCGTTCTGAACACATTGGGCTGCTCAGCGCCCTGTATGTGCCGCCGCTGGGGGAAGCGACCTCTTTCGAGGCTTTTCACGAGGTGGTGGCGCATTTACGCGCCCCTGATGGCTGCCCCTGGGACCGCAAGCAGACGCATCAATCACTGCGCGCCGATTTATTGGAGGAGACGTACGAGGCGCTGGCCGCGCTGGATGCTGACGACCCGCAGGCGTTGTGCGAAGAATTGGGCGATTTGCTCTTGCACATCTTTTTGCAGGCGCAAATTGCCAGCGAGGAGGGCGAATTTGCCCTTGCAGATGTGGTGCGCGGCATTCACACCAAAATCGTGCGTCGGCATCCCCACGTTTTTGGTGACCTGGCGCTGGCCGATGAACAGGCGGTGCTGCAAAACTGGGAGAAGTTGAAATCCGCCGAGCGGGAAGCCAACGGCCAGCCGCACAAAGGGGTGCTGGATGGTATTTCGCTGGCGCAGCCCGCCCTGGCGCAGGCGCAGGCCTACCAGAAGCGGGCGGCGCGTGTCGGTTTCGATTGGCCGGAGCGCGAGGGGGTATGGCGTAAATTGCAGGAGGAACTGGCGGAATTCGTCCAGGCTGGAACCCCGGAGGAGCGGCAGGCTGAATTTGGTGATGTGCTGTTTTCGCTGGTCAATCTGGCGCGTTGGGACAAGGTAGATGCCGAGACGGCCTTGCGTGAGGCCAACGCTCGTTTCCGGGCGCGTTTTGCTTACATCGAACAGCAGGCTGCTTCGCAGGGGCGCACCCTGCAGGAGATGAGCCTGGATGAGATGGACGCGTTGTGGAATGAAGCCAAGCGCATGCAGGAATAGCAACATGGGACAGCCAGACGGCTGTCCCATGTTCGTTTTGGCAATCGGGGTGTGCTGGTATGGTGCTCAGCCTCCGCTGATGATGCCTTTCAGGATATCGCCGCCGATACCATCCAGGCCGCGGGTTTCGCCGCCGCCCTTGCTGTAGGAAATCCCCTGCTTGATGCGGTCTACCAGGCGGGAGAAGGGCAGGCTTTGCAGGTACACTTTTCCGGGACCGGTCAGAGTAGCGAGGAAAAGTCCTTCACCGCCGAAGAGGGCGTTTTTGAAACCGCCTACGAACTTGATGTTGTACTGTACGCTGGTGGCGAAGGCCACGATGCAGCCGGTATCCACGCGCAGGGTTTCCCCTGGCCCCAGGTTCTTCTCGATAACGGTGCCGCCAGCGTGGACGAAGACCATCCCGTCGCCGGTGAGGCGCTGCAGGATGAACCCTTCACCGCCGAAGAGACCGGCGCCCAGTTTGCGGGTGAAGGCAACTTCGATATCGGTGCCGCGGGCCGCGCACAGGAAGGAATCCTTCTGGCACAGCACCTCTCCGCCGAAGACATCCAAATCGAAGGGCACGATTTTGCCGGGGTAGGGGGCAGCAAAACCGACATGGCGCTTTTGCCTGCCAGTGTTCATGAAGGTGGTAATGAAGAAACTTTCGCCGGTGAGCATGCGCTTGAAGCCTTTGAACAGGCCGCCGCCGGTACCGGTCTGCATTTCGATATCGTCTTCCATGTAGGTCATCGTGCCTGCTTCGGCGCGCACCCCTTCGCCGGGGTCAAGTTCCACTTCGACGAGTTGCAGGTCATCGCCATAAATGGTGTAGTCGATTACATCGGCCATCGTTGTTCTCCTTTGGGGAAAATGCTGCTTTTGGATAGGTCATGCCCATTGTACAAAATTTTTGTACGTTTGGCGAGCGCGAAGGTTGCAACGCAGCCTGAAATTGGCTGGCAATGCCGGGATACGTCTGAAGTGTACATCCCGATTGCAGTTGTCCTGCCGGTGGCCAAGTGGGAAAGCCCCGGCTGCTAAGGGAGCAAGTAACTGCTCAGCCCACCCGCCGGGGAAACTCGACTGCATGGCGCCAGCCGGATTGTTCCGGCTTTGGCCGCTCAGCCCGACGATTTATCGTCGGGCGTGGGTGGCTGAGTTGTTACGGTATCAGATTGAACGACGACGTACGCGTTGCCAGGCGGCGTTTTGTGCACCGCGCAGATAGCGCCACAAACCCGTCAGAGCGGCCAGGTTGCTATCCAAAAGAAAAACGGGGAGATAGAGCGCCTTTCCAATTTTCCCAGGTATTTGGAGATACTTGCCTGACAATGCTGCGAGGTAGAACACCCCTTGCAGGAGGGCGCTTCCGATGTTCCAGGGAGGTTGCAATCGCCATAATCCGCCTTTGCGTGGAGGACGCAGCACAGCCCCCACGCTGCCAGCCAGCGCGGCCAGCATCCCAAAGGGCACCAGCGGGCGGGTGAATTTATGCGAAATTACCTGCCAGGCGACCAGCGGACGCTTCCAGGGCATGGTGTGCGGAGCCTGGGCCATCGCCTGGTAACGTCCCGCCACAATGCGGGCGCGGCGCTCTGCTTCATCCTGTGCGGAGGCGGAAATGTGTTCCATCGAGCGTGCCTGCGGGGCATACACCACGTTGTACCCCTGCCGCAGCACCTGCATCATCAAATAAAAATCATCGTTGATGGTGCCTGGTGGGGCGGGAACGAACAAGCTCCGGCGCAAGGCCAGGATTTCACCGGCCACGCCCGTGCACGTTCCCAGGCGGTTTTCTTGTTCCTTGATGAACGATTCGTATTTCCAGTACAGACCTTCCGAGGCACCGAGCGGGTCGTCCTCGTCCAGCACCGTTTTGGCGCCGCTGACGGCCCCCACGCGCCGGTCTGTGAAAGGAGCGATGAGAAAACGCAACGCATCCGGGGCGTACAGGTTGTTGGCATCGGAAAATACCACGATGTCGCCGCGCACGAAAGGCATAGCGCGGTTGATAGCCGCCATCTTGCCCTGCCGTTTGGGCTGATGCAAGACCTGCACTCCCTGGTCGGCGTAACGGCGTGCAATCAGGGGGGTGTCGTCATCCGAGCCATCAGTCACCACCAGCACTTGCAGGCGTTCACGCGGATAGTCCAGCGCCAGACTGTTCTCGATTTTCCGGGCGATGTAGGCCTCCTCGTTGTAGGCTGCAATCAAGAGCGTGATTTCTGGCCATGCCTCTGGGGGAGCAAAACGGGGCTTTGCCTTGCCGCGTGCCAGCAGCGAGACAATCAACGGGTAACCAAAGTATGCGTAGGCGCACAGGGCTGTGCCGCCCCAAAATAACGCGCCACTCCAGCGATTATCCCTGGGCATTTGCCACCTCCCGATATACCTGTGCCAGTTGGGCAGCAGTGTGCTCGATGGCGTAGTGTTGTACGATGTGTCTGCGCGCTGCTGTTCCCAACACCTCGCGCAGGCTGGGGTCTCCCAGGAGGCGCAGCAGGGCTGCCAGCAGGGCTGGAGGGTCATCCGGCGGAATCAGCAAGCCGGTGTTTCCATCTGAGATGACCTCTGGAGCAGCCCCCACCCGTGTGACCACCGCGGGCAGTCCGCTGCTCATGGCTTCCAGCATCGCGCCGGAAATGCCCTCTGCAATGGATGGCAATACGAACACGTCTGCTGCGGCCAGGTATTCTGGGACGTTTTGGACGTATCCCAGGAAATGGATACCCTCCCCCGCGGCGGCTTCCAGCGCCTGACGCTGGCTGCCCTCCCCCAGGATGAGCAGATTGGCCTTTGGGTGGACGCGGCGCACCTGAGGCCAGATATCCACCAGATGGGCGACGCGCTTTTCCGGGTCCAGCCGCCCGCTGAAAATCACCAGCAACCCCTCTGGCAGGTTCAGGCGTTGCCTCAGGGTAGCCCGTTCCTCAGAGGCAACGGGCTGGAATCTTTGGGTATCCACGCCGTTGGGGATGTAGTGAATCCGCTGGGGGGCAACGCCTTTCTCTCGCAATTCGTGTGCGATTTCCTCACTGATGGCAATGAAGTGACTGCCAGCCTGTATTTGTGCGCGCATGCGATAAGCGCCCAGAAATTTTTGATGCAGGCGGTGTACGTCGCCAATCGTACCGCTGCGGTGCGGCGTAAGTATCAGCGGCCAGCCCCACAGGTGATGTGCTGCTACAGCGGTCGTGGCTGCGGAAAGCAATTCGTGGGCGTGGATGATATCGGGATGCAGGCGTCTTAGCAGCGGCAAGGCGGTGACCGTGTAACTCAGCGATGCGCTGACCTTCGGGCCGAGGGCAGGCATGCGATGTACCGTTACCCCATCCATGCGCTCGAAGGCTGGCAGGCCAGCATGACGCCGGGTGATGACGTGCATCTCGAACCCCTGTGCCTGTAAAATGCGCACCTGGTCGTGAGTCTGCCGTTCCATCCCCCCCAGGAGCGGCAGGTAGCGTTGAAGCAGCACGGCAACGCGTATCGTCATGTTTCCTCCCGTGCAAGAACGCGGGCGTAAAGGGACTTGAGACGTTCCATCCACGCGCCTACGCCGAAATGCTCTCTGGCATAGGCTTTGGATGTTGCTCCCCAACGGGCACGTGTGGCGGGGTCTTTGACCAGCGTACCCAGGGCCTGGGCCAGGGCGGCGGGCTGATGAGGCGGCACCAGCCTGCTTGCACCGAGGGGCACGATGTTCGGGGTATCGCCCACCGCGGTGGCGACTACAGGCAACCCCGCCATCATGGCTTCCAACACTGCCAGAGGCAGCCCCTCCCAATGTGAGGCGCTGACGAAAATATCGGCAGCATTCAGCAAGTCGGGCACGTCGCTGCGGCGTCCTAAAAAGTGTACGCGCGTTTGCAACCCAAGCGCGGCGCGCTGGGCGTGCAGGGCATCCCACAAATCGCCATCGCCGACGACCCACAGGATGGCTTGCGGATATTCGGGAGCCAGTTGGGCGAAGGCCTGCAGCAGGTCGGGGTATCCTTTGGGGGCAGCCAGACGGCCTACGCTAATCAGCACTACGTCCTGGGGGGTGGCACCCAGACGGGTGCGCAGGGCAGCCCGCTTTTCCGCATCCAGGGGGGGGATTTCCGGGACGGCGTTGGGAATCACGTCAATGCTATGGCCTTTCATGCGTGGAGCATGCGCCTGAGCGACCTGTTCCCCCACGGCGACGACGGCCTGGGCGCCATAGCGCAGCATCCAGGTTTCCAGGGTTTGGCGCAAGGGGTTGTGGAAACGCGGTTCTTTGCTGGTTGAGTGTAGCGTGGCAATTACCGGTGTCCCAGTTACCCGGCCTGCGATGCTTCCCAAAATGTTGGAGTAATCCAGGTGGGTTTGTACCAGGTCGTAACGCGCCTCTCGAAAATGACGTATCAGCGCCAGGATGCGTTGGGGGGAGAGCAGATGTGGGGCAGGCAGGTAGCGTACCTCGTGCCCGGCAGCGGCCAGCGCCGCGCTGATGGGAGATTCGAGGTCCACCCGTAAACTGAGTACGCTGCATTGGATACCATATTCGTGGGCATGCATGGCGAAAGTTTCCACCAGTTTTTGCGCGCCCCCAATTTTCAGCAAGTCCACCATTTGTAGAATTTTCATAGGTCGCGAAGGCAAGGGAATCTGGGATGGGGAGTGGCCACGGGGAGGCGGTCGCCTCTCAGGCACGCCGGGCTGCACCGCGCACTATTTTTACGGCAGCATACAGCATATCGCGTTGCGTAACCCACAACAGGCCGAAGTAGGCTGCCGCGCCGCTGGGAATGGTCAATGCCAGTTGCGCCCAGGAGGGCAGGGAGATACTCAGCAGCAACACGGCCTGTACCACCATGGCCATGAAGCCGCCGGCTGCAGCGGCAGGCAAAATGGCCTCGGCGATTTGCCGCGAGGGCGTTTCCAGCAGTTTGCTGGCCAGCCAGAGTTCGAAGAGTCCTGTGAGAAAGGCGATGGCGGCATGTACCCAGCCGACGGCAGCAATTTGGCCAATGCGGGTGACTGCCCACCACAGGCCGGGCAGCAGTACGACCAGCCGTCCGATGGAAATGTATGTCAGGATGTGTGGGCGCCCCTGCGCTTTGTACACATCGCCCACGTTGTAGGCCAGCGAAAGGGTAAGCGCATAGATGGCAATGGCCTGCATGGGCGCGATGGCAGATTCCCATTTTTGGGTGAAGAAAGTCAACACCAGGGGACGGGCAACCAGGGCGATGCCCAGTCCCAGCGGAATGGTTACCAGGGAGACATAGCGAGCGGTATTGAGAAAGCCTTTTTGCAGCGCCTGCGGGTCGTCTTTCAGGCTGGCATAGACGGGGAAGATGACGCGTCCGATGATGTAGCAAAATTGCATGACCACCAGGTCGGGGATGCGAAATGCCAGGGTGTAGATGCCCAGGGCGGCGGCGCCCATGTAGCGTCCAATCAACAGGTAATCGGCATTGGCAATCAGCATACCGAGCGCGCCGACCGCGACGATGTTGAGGCCATACGAGAGCAGCGCTCGTGCCAGGGTGCGGTTGAAGCGCCAGCGTGGACGCCATGCTGAGATGCGCCACAGCGTAAGGACGGCCGTCACCCGTCCAATCAATTGTCCAAAGATGAGGCTCCAGGCCCCAAACCCCGCGAATGCCAGCCCAATGGAGGCCAACCCTTTACTGAAGGCGCGCATGAAATCGGGGATGAACTTGCGCCCAAAGGAGAGTTCCCGACGCAGGAGGACATCGTGCATATTGCCGATGGCTGTGATGGGAAACACCAGCCCCAGGGCGCGCGTCACCGGGATGGCGCGCGCATCGTGGAAGAAGGTGCCCACCAGGGGCGAAATGACCCAGGTAAGAAGGAAGAGCGCCACCCCAAGCCCCAAACTGAGCCAGAAACCGGTGTCTGGAGCCTCCGGTTCCTCCCGGTGGTAAATGACTGCCTGTCCCGTGCCCAGGTCGCTCATGACCTGCAGAAAACTGATGATGACCAGCGCATAGCCCGCCACCCCAAAGTCTTCTTCGCTCAACAGGCGCGCCAGCACCACGGTGCTGACGAAAACCATCAACTTACCGCTGTAGAACGATGCATAACTCCAGAACGTACCCCAAAGCGTGGCACGCGCCAGACTGCGAAGAGTGCTCATGCGTCGCGGGTTTCCAGAAAATGTTCGGAGGTTTGCAACAGGGAGAGTCCCAGGCCTGTGAGCAGCCAGAAATACCGTGGAAAAGCAGCGTGGATGAACGTGGCTGCGGTCAGGTAACCTATCAGGGCAAAGCCAAAAGATGCGGCCAGGTCAGCATGTTCTCTGGCATCTGCCTGGGTATAGCGTTGTTGTGCCATGCGTATGCTGCGATACAGGTTGTAGAAAATCGCCAGGAAAACGAGGATGCCGGCAATGCCGGTTTCTGCCGCAATTTCCAGGTAAAAACTGTGCGGTTCTCGATTTTCACGTCGGGGGTCCAGCCCCAGGCGACTGGAGTAGTCCAGGTAATGTTCCGGGTAATTGCGCAAGCCAACACCCAACAGGGGATGGTCCAGGAACATCATACGGGCCACAATCCATTCGCTGGTGCGGCCGCGAAAAGAAACCTCGTTACGGACATCTCCCTGACCGGGGAGGAAATCGGTCAGGGTGCTGAGGCGGGCGGTGTATTCGGGCGGCACAAAGGGGAGCAGCATGACGAGTACGAAGCCGACGACGGCTATTTGTGGCACGCTGGGACGGTAATACAGCGTCATAGCCCCCAGGGCGACCATCATAGCGAGAAAGTTGCCGCGTGAGAAGGTGAAAATCACGGTCAGGGAGGTAGCGGCCAAAGCCCACAAAGCCAGCAGGCGCCACAGTGTGCGTCGTTCAGCAAAAACGCGGTTGAGCGCCAGCGGAACCAGGGTGACCATGATTTGGGCATAGAAATTGGGGTCGCCAATGGGGCCAGCCAGGCGAGGCTGATTGGTCTGTCCCACGATGTTGAGTATTGGTGCCTGGGCAAACCCCCAGAAGTTATTGCCAAAATCGCCCGTCAGGTATTGGTACACACTCAGCGTGCCCAGGAAGATGCCTACGAACAGCAAAGCCCAGATGGCGCGGTAGAAATCCTCGGTGTGTTGGAGCAGCATGACGACCAACACGGCGATGATGCCATCTTTGATGAAGTCGCTGGCAGCGCCTACGGCTGTGCTGAAATTGGCGGCAAAGAAGAGCGAAAGCAGGATGACCACGGTATAGGCAATGACCAGGGAAACGGGCAGCGCCCAACCGCGTGGTTCTTCTCCGTACAAGACCCAGCGGGCAATCACCAGCCCCAGCAACAGGGCGACCAGTGGTTTTGCAATGGAGGGGGCATGATGATAGTGCACCAGCACATCGGAGAGGCGCAAATAGGTGATGGCTACCAGGGCTACCAGACCAATCCAGGGAGAAGAAAGACTCATTGCCCCCATGGCCAGAGCGATTACCCCCAGCCCGATGGCAGCAGCGGCCAGGGGACCAAAAGAAACGGCCACACCAGTAACCGTCCCTGCACCTATGGCGAGGATGGCGAAGAGCAAAAACTCCCGTGGACTGGGAGTTTTGTAAGGCAGCGCATCGGGAGACATCAGGCGGCAGGCTCCATCAAGAACACGGGCTGCTCGGCGTGTCTGCGAGCATGTTCAACAGAATTTTCCAGGCGCTCTCTCAGGATGGGCAGGGTGTCGCCATTGCGGTACATGACGATGCCGATATTAGGCTCCAGTTGAATGACGTCGCCACCGGGTTCCAATTCGATGGGTTCCGAAAGTGCGGCGTGTATGCGCGTCAATGTGCGGGCAGCCCCGTTTCCAGGGGTGGCAGGCAACATGACGGCAAAGCCGATGTCGTTCCAGCGCCCGATGATGTCGTTGCCGCGCAATTCGTCCCGTAAGGTACGCGTTACCTGCCGCAGGACGCGCTGCACGATAGGTTGTGGCAATGTGTCAATCAGTTCTTCGAGGCCACTGAGTTGCAACAGCCCCAGCGAGAACGTGCCTTGTGGGTCGCGGGTGATTTGCTCTTCGACACGACGCTCAAAATGTCGTCTGGTAAAGGCGGTAGAAACACCGTCTATGATGCGGCGGCGGCGGTAGGCATCTAAGGGTGCCTGAATTTGTTCACGCAAAATGGCCAGGGCGCTCCCCACGACCACCCCTAACGCTACTGCCAGCATGGCGTCGCGGGTGGGTTTGGGGCTAAAGGGCTTTTCGGGGGCAATAGCCGGGTCCAGGAAGCGAATGTCGTATACCGCATACACTTCGCGAATGGCGCCGATGGCATGTTGGCCGATGCTGTTGGCCAGCAGGGCGGTCATCTGTGGGTCGGGGCCAACCACGGTCAATTCCAGGATGTTGGCATCCGGGAGAACTACTGCGTTGTGTGTATAGCCTTTGACCTGTGAAGAGGAAAGCCCAAGCGCATCCAGCGTCTCCTGGTAAATGCGCTGACTGTTCAGAAATTCCGCGTACGTAGAAACGATGGAGCGTTTGTCCAGCGTTGCCAGGCTGCTGACGGCATCCCTTCCGCTGATAATGCTTGGGTTTGGGCTGACGACAAAACGAGCGCTGGTTTGATATTGCGGCGTTGCCAGGTAAGAGGCAATCAGGGCAGCATTTAGTGAAACCAGGGCGGTCAGGACTATGAGCCACCAGCCGCGTTGTAACATGCGAAGGTATAAGCGAAGTTCCATGATTAATCCTATTCTACTGCCTTTTCCAATAAAGCCGCAAGTTTTTGTACGTTGGGGGATAAAGTAAACGACTTCAGTACCAGGGCGCGTCCCTGACGCGCGCGTTGCTGGGCTTCCTCGGGGTGGCGGTAGATGTGCTCCAGGGTATCTGCCAATGCCTGGGAATTTTCTGGAGGTACGAGGTACCCGCTTTCACCAGGACGCACCAACTCCGGGATGCCGGAGATGTGTGTGGCTACAACCGGCAGACCGCTTGCCATGGCTTCCATCAGGGCCACGGGAATGCCTTCCATTTTACCGGATGGCGTGATGATGCTTGGCTGGGCGTAGCAATGTGCCTCTGAAAGCAAGGCGCTGACTTCATCCTGGGTACGTGCACCCAGCAGGTCTACATGTGCATCCAGTTCTAGTGCCTGGATTTGCCTCTGTAGATTTTCCTGCAATTCCCCGCCGCCAATTATCCGACAGCGAAAAGGAATCCCGCGGGATTTCAGGTGGGCGCAGGCTTCAATCAGGTAGCGCTGCCCTTTGTAGGGCTGCAGGCTGCCGGTATGGATGATTTCAAAGCGGTCTCCAATCTGCCAGGAGGGGTGGGAATCGTTGTAGGTCTGGGGGTCTATGCCACAATGGATGATGTGGGTTTTGGGGGCTACCCAATCGCCAAGCAAGTTTGTAAGATACCGCCGATTGAATTCCGAGATGGCTGCGATGAATTGTGCTGACCGCAATTTGGTATCGAGCATGGCGTGCTCGACAAAGATGTCGTGGGCATGTACCGTGATGCTGTACGTTATGCCCGTCAACTGGTGGATTATCCAGGCTGCCAGCGCAGGATGTGTGGCGTAGTGGGCATGGATATGCCGGATGCCTTGTGCCTGCAAGCGGCGCGCCATTGTAACGATTTTAGGCCACAAGACCACTGCCCGTATTAAAAACTTGGGGCTGGTGCGATTTTCCCACAGCACCTGCCCCAGTGTCTTTGCATATTGGATAGGATTCCGGACAGCCGTTTGCACGTTTGCCCACAGCATATCTGCTGAAAGAAGCGGTTTACGCCAGGCTCGTTGCATCCAGGGGAGGGCCTGTGGGTGTACTATGGCCTGTTTTTGAAAGATGAGTGGGTAGAGTAATACCTGCCATCCAACCTCTTCCAGGCCTATCATTTCCCGCAAGATAAAAGTCTCTGGCAGATGCGGGAAACGAGACATGATGTAGGCAACGCGCCTCATGTTAATAGGCACCTCGCTGCTGGAAAACGGCCAGTACCGTGCGAACCATGATGTGAATATCCAGCCACAGGCAGCGCCGTTCGATGTAGGCCACATCCAGGCGAACGCGTTCATCGAATTCCGAACTGCCGCGTCCGATAATTTGCCACAGACCTGTCAGGCCGGGTGTGACATCCAGGCGCTCGGTGTGCCAGCGATTGTACGTGTGGGGGGCGAAGGATGTTGGCCGCGGTCCTACCAGGCTCATATCGCCTTTGATGACGTTGAGTATTTGCGGCAATTCATCCAGGCTTGTTTTGCGCAAGATACGCCCCAGACGAGTTACCCGGGGGTCATTTGTGATTTTGAAGTCGGGCCATTGCAGTTCGTTCAGGTGCCGTAACTGGTGCTTTAACTCTTCGGCATTGGGTACCATCGTGCGGAATTTATACATCTTGAAACGGCGGCCTGCCTTCCCTGTGCGTTCCTGAATGAAGAAGACGGGGGCTTTGGGGTCACTGAGTTTGAGCAACAGGATGAGTAAAACCATCCACGGCAGCCAGAATGGCAGAGCAATGGCGACCACAATCAAGTCCAGCAAGCGCTTGGCGCGCTCATAATCCTTGCCCCGCAGTATGCGTTTGTTGGGGTCGAATTGTTGCAGCCACTTTAACTCTTCGCGATAGATGATGGGGCGGGTAGGGATTTTTTTAGATGTTTGTGTACTTACCCTGGTTTCCACGGTCCCTGTTATCCTGTGCTTGTTTTGTACCAACATTTTTTCCTCGAGTAAAACTTTTAAGACTTGGGTTATGTATCTATTCGAAAAATGTTTGCTGCGGTGTCGTTGCAAGCCACCGTCGGTAATGCTCGCGACAGGCAATGGTCATGACGCCTCGCAGTGGCATGCTCTGAGCAAATTTTCGGATAAATCCTATGTGTGTAATGTAACGGGTGTTACCATTTTGCTGGTCTAGTGGGGTGTTTCGCCAGCGTAGAACAATGCCGGGTTTTTGACCGGGTTCATCAAATCGCTTTCGGCTTTGCGCAGTAATTCATCGAAAGACAGGGCTTCATCGGGAAAAGTCGCAATCCCATAGGCCACGGGAATGCCCAATTGTTCGGCTATATTGGCGCGAATGCGGTCAGCCAGGACGACCGAACCTTCAGGGGTGGTTTCCGGGCACAAAACAATGAAGCGCCCTTTGTCATCTCTGCGTACCACCAGGTCGGTGCGGCGGGCTTCGTCGCTGATAGCGCGTGCCAGACTACCCAGGACATAGCGGCGGGTGATGGCGCGTTGTACTTCCTGGACTGCGCGTTGCAAATTTGCGTCTAATGCATTGGGGGCTGGTTCCAGCACCAGAACGGTCAAGGGGCGTTCATGTCGGCGACTGCGAATCATCTCGGTTTTGATTTCATCCTCGGCGGATTGCATGTCCAGCACCCGCTGGGAGAGTGCCCCAAAAGTCACTTTTTCCACCAGGTCTTCCATTACATTGAGATTGCGGGTAACTTCATAACTCAACAATACAGCGAGCGTTACCACTGTGATTTCCGTAATGGTCTGAAACAGAGCGTTTCCGACGAAGAGCGGGTCGTTGCGGAAAAATGCCAGTCGCAAGGCCACATAAGTGCCGCTCCAGATAGCCAATCCCCAGTACACTGCCCGGTTGTGCAAGTCAGGAATGAAGAGATAGGAAGCCAGAGCGAGCACTACCAGCCAGTAGACAAAAAAATGTATCGTCTGTCCATCGCCCTGGAGCAAAAGCAGCCTGTCCAGATTGAAGACAATCAGTAGATACAGTGCCAACAAGACCAGGGACTTACGCATCCCACGCATGATTACTCCGTTTTTGATGTTTTGAAAATTTCTGGATATCAGTTTGCGTATGAGAAAAGTCTTTATCTGTGGGACCGGGGTATTTGGCTTAACGTCATGAACTCCCAGAGGATACGATGCCAGTTCTATGTATTCAGTTGTCGAACCCCTGAAAAGTTACGCAAAATATGCAAATTTTATATGTATCCAAAATCGTGACCATTATAGAATCATTAAACTTCCCGGTAGATTACAGTTGTGATAGGCTGCTTACACGGTGTGCAACGTTGTACGCCCCCGGATTATGCAATGATTTTTCTCGGTGTACGCGTAGTGGTTCCACGGCACATCCCC
>DAOTWV010000082.1:0-9055 GCA_034435695.1 Anaerolineales bacterium
TCCTTCCTGGCAGACCATCCAACTCGTGAGGAAAGCGCTATGCTTTGGAAATACGCCTGGCGCACCGCCTGGCAGCGGGGAGACTTTTGGCTGCGTTTCGCCGGCTTGCTGATGTTCGCCATCGGACTTTCCACCTTTGCCGCCACCGCCCAAAGCGTGGAAATTTCCACCCGCACGGAGGTCTCCGAGCACTGGCGAGGGGCTTACGATTTGCTCGTGCGCCCTCCCCAGGCCGTCTCGCCGCTGGAAAAAGAAACCGGCCTGGTGGAGGGGAATTACCTGGGAGTCCCGCAGGGCGGTATTACCCTGGAACAGTACCGTCTCATCGCCGGGATGTCCTCCGTAGAGACCGCCGCCCCGGTCGCCACGCTGGGATACCTGCTCAACCAGACCGGACAGGTGAGTTTCAAAGTCCCGCCGCCGGAGAAGGGGGTTCTCTACCACCTGCGCGTCCGCCTCTCCGGCGAGGCGGAAGAATTCAACCGCCAGTGGGAGAGTTTTTGGATGCGCGGGGAAGACGCGGCGGATGTCGTTTTTGCGGGCAGCCAGCCCGATAGTTTGATTGGCGGTAAATTCCTTCAATTTGCCATCGGAAACCTGCCCATGCAATGGACTCTCCTGGCCGGCATCGACCCGGCGCAGGAAGCCCGGCTGGTACACCTGCCCGATACCCTGACCAACGGCGACTACCTGCCGCTGGAACCCGAACTCCGCCGCACGGTCGGCAGCGAGGGCACGCTCGTTCCGGAAATTCCTCTTATCGTCAGCCGCAATGCGTTCCTGGGGGATGTGCGTCTTTCCGTCCAGATGGAAACCGTCCCCGCGGGCGCGTTCAGCCTCCAAGACGGCGACCTCTCCGGGGCACAGGAACACCTGCAAGGGGGAACGCCCACCTCCATCCTTTCGCAGACCCTCCCTTTGGAAAACAATCTGCCTCCCCTCTCCGGGGTCACTGTTCTCTTTGCTCCCGGACAATCCCCGCAGGTAGGGGAAGAAGGGATGTTCAATTCCGTGGATTTTGGGATGCTGCTCTACCCCGGTCAGGCCGATTACACGCCGCTCACGAACCTGCCGGCGGGAGCGGCGTATGCCCACGCGTTTGCCGTGCGCCCTCTGGGAACCTGGGGAGAAGTGGTAGAACCGCAAGTACGCGCCGCGCGAGAGGTGGACCTTTCCGAGGCTTTTCTCTCCGACCTGGTAAGCGTTTCCCCGCAGGCGACGGTCTTTCGTCCACTGGAACCGCGTCGTCTGCCCCCCTTTGCCTTTCGCGTGCGCGGCCGATACGATTTCACCGCGCTGGCCCCGGCGCAAGACCCCCTCGCTTACGCGCCGCTGGGGATTTACGAACCGCCCGTCGGCATCCTGCAATACGACGAGACGGGCAGCCCGCTTCCCGGCAAGCGGTACTATCCGAGCCTGAACCCCGGCGGCTTCTTGCCGCGTCCGCCGTTGGCGCTCACCACGCTGGAAGCCGTCCACTACCTCAGCGGGCGGGAGGATTTCATTGACGCCATTCGGGTGCGGCTGGCGGACATCGACGCTTACACGCCCGAAAACCTCGCCAAAGTGGAATCGGTGGCGGCGGAAATCGCCGAGCGAACCGGTCTGCACGTGGATATCGTGGCCGGCTCTTCCCCCCAGAAAGTATTGGTGCAGGTTCCCGGCACGGGGTACGTGGAGGAAACCTGGACGACGCTGGGTGCCGCGGTGCAGGTCTCCGGTGGAATGACCTCTGCCAACGCGCTGCTGCTGGGAGGGCTGCTGCTGGCATCCACTTTGTTCGTAGCCGAAACCTCGCAGGTCGCCCTTTTGGGGCGCTACCGGGAAATCGGAACCCTGCGTGCCGCGGGGTGGTCGGCGGAACAGATTTTATGGTACCTGCTGATAGAGGCGCTTTCGATGGGGGTTTTGGCCGGTGCGCTGGGCGTGCTGGCCTCGTTGGCGTTGAATCTGGCGGCGGGGCTGCACATCACCGGAGGCACCCTGGCGGGAGTGTTCCTGTTGGGGACGGGCGCATACCTGGCAGGCGCGGTTTTCCCGGCCTGGCGGGTCACGCTCCGCTGGCCAGTTGCGCTCTTGCAGCATGGCGAAATGAGTCTCTCCGCCCCCCGGCATTCCCGAGGCGCTCTCCGGGGGATGGCGGGCATCGCCCTGCGGCAGGCGTGGACGCGGCGCGCCCGGTTTTTGCTGACCGCGCTCATCGTGGCCGCAGGAATGACCCTGAGCGTCTTCATTTTGGGAATCTTGTGGGGGCTGCACGGACGGCTGAATGTCACTCTTTTGGGGACTTTCGTTTCGATGCACGTGCGTTCCTACCACCTGCTCATGGCGCTTATCGTCCTGGGCATGAGTTTTCTGGCCGTGCTGGGGAACCTGCTGCTGAGTGTGACCGAACGCGCCGCCGAATTCGCGCTTCTGCGCGCCGCGGGCTGGCGACGCGCCCAACTGAGCCGACTGGTCTTCTACGAGGCGCTGTGGAACGTCGCGGCGGGGGCGCTGCCCGGCGCGCTGGGCGCGTTGCTGGTATTGCAGGTTGTGATACCCGCTTTCTCATTCCCCTGGGCATGGCTGCTTCTGGCGGCTCTGGCCGTTTCTCTCGGTATGGCAACGCTGGCGGCCTGGTATCCCGTGCGTCGGCTGGCGCGCCTGATGCCCGCCAGGGTGCTCTCCGCCGAGGGCCGCCGCCTGGAAGAGGGGAACGAAGGCGGCGCGGGATTGCGCTTCGCCGCCATCCTGGCGGCTACGGCGGCTGCCCTGGCCGTCACCATGCTTTTGGGAGGCCGCGGCGATGTGGCCCGTCACGCGGCCGGCCTGGACCTCACGCCCACCCCCACGCTGCCCGCCGCCCAGCAAGAGGCCCCGCTGGAGGAGGCCATGCAGCATCTTGCCGCCCTTGCCGACCTGGGACCGCGCAGCGTTCTCCAACCCGAAGCCCAGAAAGCCGCCGCCGATTACATTGCCCGGACCTTGCAAGGCTGGGGCTGGCAGGTGGAACGTCAGGCCATCCCGACAGACGTTCTCGACCTGTTGGCATCCGACGGGAAGCGCGTCCTGCAAATCCCCACCGAAGAAGTCTACCTGGGGGGAATGGCGGTGCATTTTTCCCGGCTGCGCCCCGGCGAACCCTTGCGCGCCCCCTTGTTGTGGCTGCCCGCCGACGCGCCGCCCCCCGCACCCGGGGATTTGGACGGCAAAATCGTGCTCCTGGTGGACGAGAGCGGTATGGTACGGCCCGGCGGCTTGCTGACCGCTTTCGTGCAAAAAACGGATGCCTCCGCAGCCGCGGCTATCATCGAAGTGCTTCCCCTGGAGTCGGGAACATCGCCTTCCGCTTTGCTGGAAGAGGCGCAGCCAACCGAGGGGCGCTTGCATACTGCCCAAAATCTCGCGGCTTTCCTCGCGGGACAGGAGGGGAAAGCCCCCCTCTGGCTGGCGGCCCCCTACGTCACCACCGCCGACAGCCCCGGAGCCAGCAGCGGGGCATCGGGCAGTGCGGCGCTCCTCACGTGGGCGCACCGCCTGGCGGAGCAATCTCCCGCCCGCCCTGTCCGGCTCCTCTTTTTCGGCGGCAATAGCGCTGACGGCCTGCTCTCTTTCTTGCACGTCCCGCCGCCCGAAACACCGGCCGCCGTCCTGTTCTACGATGCCCTGGGCGATTGGCAAACTCTGGCCTACACCAGCCGCCTGGACGCCCCGGATGCCCTCCAATTACTCGGCGACAAGGCGACCATCGCCCAACAACAGGCCTCCGGGCAGTTCATGCTTTCAACGTTCTGGCTTACGCTGCTGGACCTGGACGCGCCCAATCTCGCGGCGCAGGTGACGGATTGGCAGGCTCGCAGCACCTTTGGCCTGTCCCAGACGCCCGACTTCCTGGCCCGTCTGGCGGAGGAGAGCGCCGTCCAAAGCGGCGTGCCCGTGGAGGCGCACTTCAGCGCCGATTGCGCCGCATCCAGTCTCTTCCTGCTCCGCGACTACCCCGCCCTGGACGTATGCAGCGCGGGCAACTCCCGCCTGCGCACACCCTACGACACGCTGGATACCATTGACCGGCAGGCGTACCGGCAGGCGCTGGCCTTTGGCTATCAACTGATACAAAATCTGCTGGAGAGTGACGTGCCATGAACTTTCCCCTCGTCGAGACCGAAAACTTGTGGAAGACCTACGGCGACACGGCTCCCGTCCAGGCCCTGCGCGGCGTCAATTTGCAGGTGGAAGCGGGAGAGTTTCTCGCCCTCGTCGGTCCCTCGGGGAGCGGCAAATCCACGCTGCTCAACCTTCTGGGGGCGCTGGATGCGCCTTCGCAAGGCGTGGTGCGCTTCGAGAACCGCCCCCTGGATTACGACGCCCCCGAAACACTGGCCGACTTCCGCCTGCACAACGTGGGCTTCGTCTTCCAGGCTTTTCATCTCATTCCCGCTCTGACGGCGCTGGAGAACGTGATGATGCCCCTGGTGCCCTCCCGCAGGCGGTTGTCCTTCGACCTGGAGCGTCGCGCCGCCGACTTGCTGCAAGCCGTTGGGTTGGCGAAGCGCATGTACCACTACCCCGGTCAACTTTCGGGCGGAGAACGTCAGCGGGTGGCGATTGCCCGCGCCCTGCTCAACACGCCCCGCCTGCTCCTGGCCGATGAACCCACCGGCAACCTGGATACGCACACCGGGGAGGAAATCCTTTCCCTGTTGGAGCGTTTGCACCGGGAATCCGGTCTCACCATCGTCATGGTAACGCACGATACGGCCATCGCCCGTCGCGCCGACCGCATCCTGCACATGCAGGACGGCCAACTAGCGGCGTAAGGTTCACGCACTTGCGCAAGCAACGCCTGAACACGCTCCCTGAGACGTAAGGCCCGGCATGACATTCGTCGAAAATTCCCGTGATGAAAATCACTCAAAAAAAAAAGAGCTGATAATGTACAATGCCCCAAGAGGGGGAACTCTGATGGTTCTACCCGGCACAGGCCTTTTCATACGCGTTCTTCAAGGAGGTTTGTCATGCAAAAGACAGATTGGGGTATCGGTATCATCGCGGGGATAGTCTTAGGCATACTTGCCGTTACATCAGGGCTAGCACAACGTGTAATATCGGCACATGCATCCGACACGACCCTTCCAATACGCGAGTTGATGCTTCGCAGCCATACCACATGGCACTCCGCGACAGGAACAGCAGTTACGACCTGGTATGCGGAGGGACACACGGAGACATGGCATACGACCTTCCAAATCGTGCAGCCCAATTCCGGTCGCGTCTTATGGACTACAGGAGCCGACGGCAAGGCCTTCCAATGGTACGGTTCAAAGGACGGTTTCTATCTGGTGGACCCCCAAGAGAAGATATACACCCATCTGCCGGTACGCAATCCCACCGCCTTCGAAATGGAAATGAAGACCTTACCCGGCACGCTCGATGAAATGGAACCCGATACCGTCTATCGGCATCCATTCGGGGCACAAATACCATCTGTTTTGGGAGATTATCTCTACCCCGTGGGGCTGGTCACCCAGGCATCGGAAGAATACACGTCGCTTGGCAAAGACACGTTGCTTGGGCGCACGGTTTACATTCTGGAACATCAAAGAACTGACGGCACTGGTCACTTAACTGCTAAGTCTACTTACTGGGTGGATTCTCGTACAGGCATCATCCTAAAGGCCGTGTATTATGGGGGTACACACATGCAGACAATCATTGAGAAGACAGATATCACCGCTCTCGATTTAGACGGTGCTACAGATACCGCTGTTCTGCGATACACTCCCGCCCCCGGATTCGAGGCTGTCTCTCCCGAAGTCTATTTTGCCCAACAGCATTGAAGATAACCAAGATAGCGGAGGAATATGATGTCGACTTTAAAACGCGTTTCTACCACGGTCTTGATTGCTCTCATAATCAGCATAGTGACTACCGTTACAGCACTGGCCGCAACCACCTATATTGATGAATTTGGGTCGCGATTTTCTGGCAGTAATCTAATCAAGGCTTATTGTAGTGGTTGCCAAGGCCAGTGGGCGTATTGGAGAAGTTCGCTGGACGGACGTGGCAGCGGAACATGGAAAGCAAGTCACAACAATACAATAACCTGGTGGTATGTCTATATCCCCAATCAATATGACGCAGTGGGGGGCGTATGGTACGAAGTACAGAATAGCGTACAATCTTTCCAGGTACCGGTAATCCAGAGTCACCATAGAGGCCAATGGGTAAGACTCGGCTTCCTCGACGTGGGCAACAACGCCAAAACACACATGAGAAATACATGTAGCGGCCTGACGTATTGTTACTTAGCAAGCGTATACTGGGACGCGGCCAAATACGTACATTGATGAAACCGGCCGTTCTTCTGCTACTGCTCACCGTTCTCGCTGTCTGGATGGCGGGATGCGGCCACTCCCCTTTACCCAAATTCCTGCCAGAAGAGCCACCGGACAATGCGGTAGCGGTATTATCACCGTCTGCTACCGTTCCACGCGCCCCCGCAACTGTTTCGGCCACCTTGACCGTTCCTGCCGCCCGGAAAGAAAACTATCAGGCTGGCAGATTGTATCTGTGGCACGAGGATACATTGTTCTCTCTCCCCGCCGACTGCATCATCTTATCGACAGTACCGTGTCCTGCACCTGCCGCCCTGCTGACCTCTACCACCAGCCATGCTCCCTTGCGCTGGAGCAGAGATGGCCGACTGGGAGCAGTTTTCGTTTCACAACCAGGCGACCAAACCGCCACATTGTACATCTACAACCCACAAACAGGCACCTGGAATGCTCTGTTGAAAGGGCCTTACGGAAATGCTCTAGCCTGGTCCCCTGATGGCTTACGGCTGGCGTTCTCAACCTGGGTTGAGGAACAAAACGGCGAACAGATAAATCACGTATACATCGCGCGGGTAGACGATTCTACCGTGCAGAACGTCACTTCTGCCCTGCCCGGTATCAAGTCCTCTTTTACTTGGGTGAACGCCGATACACTGGCTTTCAGTGTATTCTCCCCCCGCAACCGAATAGATGACATCTATCTCTACTCTCTGACAAATAGCAACATTACGAAAATCACCCCCTGGCAGGATGCGGAAATGCTCTCTTCGTACGACAGCCTGACCTATCTCTCGGACGGCATCCTGGCCTTCACCGCCTGGGGCGGGGGCGACATCTATCAACCTGACTGGAAATCTTTTCTCGGCCAGTTTGACGATAGCCGCGTGCAGGAACTCCCCGCGCTGCCATCCCTGCACGTCTGGTCTCCCGATAGACGCTGGGCAATGGGCATCACATGGGGGGACCCGCGGAATAACGCCCCCGACCAACTGACGCTTTTCTCCCGCAGGGATTTGTCGTCCCGTACCGTTCTCTCATTGGATTCCTGCGAAGATTGGGCGTGGTCTCCCGACAGCCGCTACGTGTTGATACAGGGCTACGAAGAATGGTGGCTGCTTTCCATCACGGGGCAGGCTGTTCCCTTGGAAGACCGTCTGGAGCGTGTCGGCATTTCCGCCTTCGGAAGCCAATCCCTGTCTTGGGGGCCGCCATGAACCGGCGGTAAAGTCTTCGGGAGGCGGCGTAAGGTTCGCCGCGGCAATCCCGTCTGAAAGGGCGAGGCCATCGGGTCTCGCCCTTTTTCGTTCCAAAGGATACGATGCTATGGCTATACGCAGTTTATTGGGGATGACGCTGGCCGCGGGGGCGCTGTTTTTGAGCGCCTGCGCCCCTCAAAGCGCTGAGTCCCCTGCGGGGGAGACCGTTAACGGGCGGCCAGCGGGGGCGCAGACTCCCCTTTCCACGGGCGCGCCCGCCCAAAGCGAGTCCGCACCCCAGGAATCCTCGGGGGCACCTCCCACCCCCCGGCCTACGCTGGACCCCAACGAGCAGCCTCCCTCCGGGGCTTCTTCCGAATTCTCTACCGATTTCAGCATCCACAGCGTGCCTTACAGCGAAATTCTCTCCGGCGGCCCGCCCAAAGACGGAATCCCGGCCATCGACGCGCCCCAATTCGTCTCCGTGACGGAGGCCGACGCCTGGCTGGAAGACCGCGAGCCGGTCATCTTCTTGCAGGTGGGGGCGGATGCGCGCGCCTACCCCATCCAGATTTTCATGTGGCACGAGATTGTCAACGACGTGGTGGACGGAACCCCCGTGGTGGTCACGTTTTGCCCGCTGTGCAACACGGCGATTGCCTTCGAGCGCACCGTGGGCGGGCAGGTGCTGGATTTCGGGACGACCGGCCGGCTGCGTTTCAGCAATCTGGTGATGTACGACCGTCAGACG
The DNA here is from genome assembly GCA_034435695.1 of Anaerolineales bacterium. Classification (GTDB taxonomy): domain Bacteria; phylum Chloroflexota; class Anaerolineae; order Anaerolineales; family DRKV01; genus DRKV01. The sequence goes on from DAOTWV010000082.1 coordinate 8,265, forward strand.
GAGACGTGGTGGCAGCAGGCCACCGGCGAGGCCATCATCGGCACGCTGACGGGGAAACGTCTCACCCCCCTGCCCGCCGCCATTATCGCCTGGGGGGCGTTCAAGGCGACCCACCCGGAGGGGCAGGTACTCTCCCGCGAGACAGGTTTCGTGCGCTCCTACGGGCGCAACCCGTACACCGGCTACGATGACGTGGACAACAGCCCCTTCCTGTACCGCGGCCCCCAGACGCCGGGGCAGTTGCCTCCCATGGCGCGCGTGCTGACGGTGGACATGAACGGCGAGGCGGTGGCCTATCCGTACGATGTGCTGGCGCAGGCCGGGGCGGTCAACGATACGGTGGGCGGGGAAGCGGTGGTGGTGTTGTGGCAGGCGGGCACGGCCTCGGCGCTGGACAGCGGTTCGGTGGCCGGGGGTCGGGACGTGGGCAGCGCGGCGGTCTATCGGCGCACGGTGGACGGGCAAACGCTGACTTTTGCGCCGCAGGGCGAGGGCTTTGTGGATGCCGAGACCGGCAGTTCGTGGAACGTGCTGGGCGAGGCATTGGACGGCCCGCTGGCAGGGACGCGCCTGGAACCGGTGGTGAGCATCAATCACTTCTGGTTCTCGTGGGCGGCCTTCCGCCCGGAGACGCGGGTGTATGTTTTGCCGTAGGCGTGCCGCAGAGACATTCACGCCCCCGCGCCGCCGACAAATGCCGGCAGGTGTTTGGAGAGAGCGTGTAGGGCAACTGTTGAACAGTTGCCCTACTATTGAACCGTGGTTCGGCGTATTCACCCAAATTTCGTTGA
>DAOTWV010000083.1:0-3875 GCA_034435695.1 Anaerolineales bacterium
CAGGTGCTGGCCGTGACGCTGGAAGCCGCCCGCACCCAGATGGCGCTGGCGGCGCAGGCCACCCAGGCCGCGCTGGACATGGCGGCCACCCAACGCGCCCAACAGGCCGCCGAGCGGCAGGCCACCGCGACCGCCGCAGCGCAGGCCAACGCAGCCGCCACCGAACAGGCCCGCGTCACCGCCACCGCCCAGGCCGCACCCATGCAAACCGCCCAGGCCCGGCAGGCCGAATTGGAACGCCTGCGAGCCGAGCGGGAACGGCGCGAAGCCGAGATTGCCCTGTGGATTGCCCCGGCGCTGAAAATCGCCCTGGGACTGGCGAGCCTGGCGCTGGCCGTCGTGGTGGTGTGGGGAACGGGCGCCCTCCTGCAGGCCTGGTACCGCCTGCTGCAAGAGCGCATCTTCCGCGAGCGGGTGCGCGCCAACGGCGACGGCGTGTACACCGTGCTGGACCCGGAACACGGCGAAGTGCATTTTGCCCAGCCGGGGCGGGCATACGCCCCCATCGTGCGCGTCCGGCGGGGAACCCAGGCCGGGGAGATGCCGGAACCTTTCCAGGGACGCACCACCCTGCTGGACCAGATGTGCACTCTGCTGGCCGAACTGGCGCGTGCCCAGGGCGGCAGCCTGACCCCCGAACAGGAGCGCACCCTGCAGCGCCTGGCGCTGGACGTCCCCGCTGCGGACAGCGCGCCCCAGGTGGTTTTCCTGCCCCCGGAGGCCCCCGAAGTGCGCCCCATCCTGGAAGAAGTACGCCCGCAGTTGCTCACCCTCGATGAGGAGACCTGACCATGCACGAACTGCCCCCCGAAACCATACGAGATGCCATCCAGCGTGCGGCGCGCACCATGCGCCTGGGACACGTTCCCATCGACCGCCTGGTGTACACCCGCTGGCTGACCACCACGGACGCCCTGCCGGTGGTCATCGTCAATCTGGACATGGCAGACCTGGAAAAGCCTTCGGCGCGTCTGCTGGGGAGGGACATGCGCCACGAGATTGGCACCCACCTGGGCGGGGTGCTCGTGCTGCCCAGCAACCACAGCGGGGCGCGCTACGTGATTTTCCTGCGCAAGCCGCGCCTGCCGGAGACCGTCCCCTGCCCGGAGAACCTGCCCGCGCAGACCTTCGCCCTGGGCGTGACCATAGACGAGCATCTGCACCTGCCCGTGGCGCGGATGCAGAACGTGCTGGCAGGCGGTGCGCCGGGCAGCGGCAAATCCACCTTCCTGCACCTGCTGGCCGGGCAGGCGGCCGGGAAGGGGTATCGGCTCTTCCTGGCCGACCCGCAGGAGAACACCTTTGCACCGGGGGCGTGGGAAGGATTGGCCGCCCTGCCGGTGGCCTCCAGCCCGGCGGCTTTCCAGGCGTTGCTGGAAAGCCTGCTGGAAATCTTTGCTGAACGCAGCGTGCAGTTCGCAGCCCAAACGCCGGTCTGCCCGGACATCGAGACGTACAACCGCACGGCGGAAGAACCCCTGCCGCGCCTGATGCTCCTGGTGGATGAAGCCAACACCTTCCTGGTGGACAAAACCATCCAGAACAAACTGGCGGACGTGGCCCGCCAGGGGCGCAAATACGGCCTGACGGTGGTGCTGGCAGCCCACGACTGGCGCGCCGCGAGCATCTCGAAGGGGCTATCGGCCAACTTCACCACCCGGCTGACCTTCCGGGTGGACGATGCTACCAGCGGGCAGGTGGTGCTCCTGTCCCCCAAACTGGGCAAAGCAGCCATGAACCTGCGCCACCCCGGACGGGGCATCGGGCGCTTTCCGGGGTACGGCATCCGCCTGTTCCAGGCCTGCCTGCCGCCGGAGATGCCCTCTGGGGTGCGCGATGCATCCGCCCCCCTGCTGACCCGGCGGGAGCGGGAAATCCTGGAACACATCCGTGCGCATGGCGGGAAGGCCACCCTGGAAGTCTTGCAGGCATACGGCCTGGGGCAGCGGGAAGCGCGCCGTTTGCAAGCGGCGTGGCTGGAACGGGGATTGCTGGTACGCGACCCGATGCAGGGGAACGCCTGCGTTCTGGCTGCTGAATGGCATGCAGGAGTGCTGCCTGACAAACCCGACAAAGCCGACAAGGCTGACAAAGCCTGACAAATGGAGAAATCCAATGGACACCGGCATGTTGTGGTACGACGACGAGAAGGATACGCCGCTGGCGGAAAAAGTGCGCCGGGCGGCGGCCTACTACCGGCAAAAATACGGCCTTGCACCGGATACCTGCTACCTTCACGGCGCGCCTGGGGAAACCCTGCCGCCCGTGGACGGCATCCGGCTGTACACCGCCCGCCACATTCTGCCCCACCACCTGTGGCTGGGCGTTTCAGACCAGGAGCAACGCAATGGCAACCAGAATCATCACCATAGTTAACCAGAAAGGCGGGGTGGGGAAGACCACCACCGTCATCAACCTGGCGCACGGGCTGGCCCGGCAGGGCAAGACCGTGCTGCTGGTAGACCTGGACCCGCAGGGCAACGTGGCCTCCTCGCTCAACTGTCCGCAAGGGGACGGGGTGTACTACCTGCTGACCATGGGGCGCAGTTCGCCCGCCGAAGTGCAATTCGTCAAGGCGCAGGTGGCCGCCACGGGGCGGGAGGGCGTGTGGTACATCCCCGGCGGAGCCAGCACGGTGCGCGCCCAGAACGACATCGCCAACCGCAATCCCCCGGCGCCCATCTCGCACATCCGGGAGATGCTGGCGACCTTCGCGGGCAGCGGGCTGCACTACATCGTGATAGACACCTCGCCGAGCATCGGGGGGCTGCAAGAGCGCGCCCTGTGGGCCGCCGACCTGGTGGTGGTGCCGACCAACATGGACTACCTGAGCAACGAGGGCGTCTCCAACGTGGTGCGCGACCTGCGCGCTTTGCTGGACGGACACCAATGGCGCGGCAAACTGCTGGGCATCCTGCCGACATTCTACGATGCCCGCACGCGGGCGGCGCGGGAGGCCATGTCCATGCTGGAAGCAGCCTTTCCGGGCGGGCTTTTGCCGCCGGTGCACCAGAGCACCGTCTTTGCGGCGGCCAGCGCTGAAGGGCAGACCATCTTCGAATACGCGCAGGCCAATCCGCACAACGAATACGCCCAACGCGCCGCCCGGGAATACGAAGCCCTGGTGCGGGCGGCCCTCAAAGCAAAATAGGAGGCAAGAGAGATGGCACGCAATCCCTTCGACCCATCCCCCCAGGCGGAAGACTCCCCCCAGGGCTGGCAGCCCCTGGACGGGTGGCGCAAACCCGCCCCTGAGGGGGTGTCCCCCGAAAACCACATCCGGGAGATACCCACGGCCACCTGGCAGGAACCCCGGCGCAAGGACACCCGCAAACGTCCTCCCACGCGCACCCTGTTGCTGCTGCCGCGGGTGAAAGAGCGGTTGGAGAAATGGGCGCAGCGCCTGGGGGTGCCGCGCTACGAACTGACCCGCTACCTGCTGGAATACAGTTTGACGGCGCTGGAATACGGACGCCTGAGCCTGGAACCGCAACTCTCCCTGGATGGATTGAGCCTCTACCCGCAAGAGCAAAAGCGCCGCAAGCGCCGTAAACCGCGCACCGAAAAAATCTCCGAGCGGGGCATCCCGGCGGAGACCTGGCAGCGCATCGTGGCGCAGGCGCGCGTGGTTCCGGTCTGGCAGGTGGTGAACTACCTGCTGGAACACGGGCTGGCGGCGCTGGAAAGCGGGCAACTTCGTCCGCAGCCGCAGCACCGGAGAGTGTTCAGCCTGTACTGAGGCAGAAAAAGCGCATGGAATCCGGTGACGTGCATCCCGACAAGCAGCCCGTGGCTGCACATCTGGCTGCAACATGGCTGCATAGTGGCTGCAAAACGGGATGCCATGCGGGCTGCAAGCGACCTTCCAGGAAGCC
>DAOTWV010000084.1:0-24632 GCA_034435695.1 Anaerolineales bacterium
GTTTTCCCCACACGCGTGGGGGTGAACCGCGGTGGGGCGATTCATGAATCGCCCCACCGGCAGGTTTTCCCTTTGGCAACTTTCGCAGCAAGAAAAAAAAACGTAACCAGTCAGGACTGGTTACGTTTTGCAAAGCCGCCGTTAGTTTGCTTTAACATTTCCTCTGCAAAGCCCGCTTGCGCTCCCGGATGCGGTGCAGCCCGCGGAGGGTGGCTGGTGCCTTGCGTCCCGTGGTTTACGGTCCGCCTTTGGTGGCGATGGTGAGAAAACCGTCTGGCAGGGTCTCAGTCCTTGCGTACCCCCTCAAAGACGTAACCGGTGCCGCGCACGTTGACAATCCACTCGCGCCCACCGGGGAACATTGCCAGTTTGCGGCGCAGGCGACTGACCAGCGGACGCAATACCTCAGGCGCTTCCCACTCTGAAGTCTCATACCCCTGGACAAGCAAAACAAGTTCGCGGTGCGTCATCACACGTCCCTGGTTTTCCCACAATACCTGCATCAACTTGCCCTCCGTAGGGGTGAGATTGACTTTTTCGGAGCCACGCCACAGTTCCCGACGCGCCATATCCATCATCACCCCTTCGCCCAGAGAGACAACCTGGGTGTTGAGCGTGTTCTCGACTTCCACGCCCTCAGCGTCTTTGAGTTGCTGCAGGGAAGATTCAATCTGTCCCAACAAGAGGCGTTTGTGCTGCATTTCAGCCCGAATAGCCAGCGCCCCGGCCACACTGTCCAGCACGTCCTCAGGAGAGGCTGGCTTTAGCAGGTAATCATGTGCTCCCTGGCGCAAGGCTTCAATGGCAGAATCCAGTGAGCCGTGCGCCGTCAAGACGATGATTTGTGTATCGGGATACTTCTGGCTGGCAATGCGCAAGACATCCACCCCACTCATGCCAGGCATTTTCAAATCCAGCAGCATGACATCGAAAGGCTGGTCCTCCAACATCTCCAGGGCAGCCTGTCCATCGGCTGCAGTGAATACCTCGTATCCATCCAGGCGCAGGATGTCGCGCCAGGAACGTCGGGCGGTGGGCTCGTCATCGACAACCAGGATTTTGCCTTTCATGTGCTCCTCCTCAAGGGGGTTGTGGCATTTTCATGCCAGGTTACATTTGCATTTCCGGTTGGGGGGAAGGCGGGTTCAACGGAAGAGTAAAGCGAAAACACGCCCCTTTCTCCTGCGGTAACAGTTCCAGGCGACCGCCGTGAGCGGTAATGACTCCATCGCACACTGTCAATCCCAGGCCGCTGCCGCTCTCTTTGGTGCTGAAGAAGGGGTCGAAAATGTGTGGCTGCACCTCAGGGGGCACGCCTGGGCCGCTATCCTGTACCGAAACCAGCACTTCGTCCTCATTGTACCGCGTCTCTATACGCAAGTCACCTCCCGCCGGCATGGCTTCCATGGCATTCAATACCAGGTTGAGAAGCACTTGCTGAATCTGGTCGCGTACAATGGGAGGGTGGGGCAGGTTTTGTGCCAGGTCCAGGTGCAGGCGGACGTTGTGCTGCTCCATTTCACGATGCAGCAGGCGTACGACACGGTCAATCAGGTCATGCACATCCGCCGGGCGACGTTCCACAGCCGCAGGTCGGTAGAATTCCAGCATGCGCTGCACGGTGGTGGTCAAACGGTCGAGTTCTTCGCGCGCAAGTTGCAGGTATTCGTTGCGCTCATCAGGTGAAAGTTCCTGACGTGCGGCCAGATGTAGACAGTTCCGCACGCCTTGCAAGGGGTTGTTGATTTCGTGGGCGATGGAGGCCGTCAGGCGCCCGGCGGTAGCCATTTTTTCGGCCTGCACCAGCATTTTCTGTGATTCTTCGACCTGCCGCAGGTAAGAACGCAATTCGGAGTAGAGGCGTGCGTTCTCCAAAGCAACGGCGCCCTGGTGCGCCAGCACGACCAGTAACTCCATATCGGCTTCGCTAAAGGGCAGGGCATCCTCTGGCCGGGCGGCCAGCAATATCAACGTGCCATCGGGCTGGGTGGGCACCTGAACGCATAACAAGGAAGCGCATTGCAGTTGCTGCATCAGGGAAGAGATGTTTTCATCCAGGGGGGTGGCAACCACCCGTAAGGGCAGAGAAACGCCTCTCAACGCTTCGTACACCACATCAGGTTCCGGCATCTCCCCCAGGGCGGCAAGCCGCTCTGCCGGGGTCTCTTCTCCAAAGCGGTACACCCCTGCCAGAGGGGCGTGCAAATGCTCTCCAATGGCTTCTATCAGCAGGTGGGTCAGTTTCGGTGCTTCGGTCTCGACAAACAGGCGGCGGCTGACCTCGAACAAGGGGCGAAGCGCCTGCAAGCGGAGGGCATCCCGTTTGTTTCTGTGGGCTTCCAAAGCATGGCGTACACTCTCCACCAGTTCCGCACCACTCGAAAACGGTTTGAGAATCAGGCCATCGGCACCCACACGCAATGCCTCGACTGCCGTCTCTACGGTGCCAAATCCAGTCATGATGACCACCGCAAGGTCAGGGTGTTTTTTGCGGGCGGTCTGCATGAGTTCGAAACCATTCATCCCCGGCATACGGATATCCACCAGCAGCAGGTCAACAGGGGAGGTATCCAGTTCGCGCAGGGCGCGGTGAGGGTTGGTGATTGCACGCACGGCGTAACCGGCGCGCGCCAGCAATCGCTCGCACAGGTGTGCAATACCGGGTTCGTCATCTACAACCAAAATGCGGGTCTCAGGCATGATTTTCTATTGGCAGCCAGATGGTGAAGCAACTGCCCTCGCCGGGCGTGCTCTCAACCTCGATGAAGCCGCCGTGCTCCTTGACAATACCGTAACTGACAGAAAGCCCCAGGCCAGTGCCGCTGCCCACTGGTCTGGTGGTGAAAAATGGCTCGAAGATACGCGAAAGGTTTTCCGGGGAAATACCCACACCGGTATCTTCGACGCGCACCAGCAGCCAGCGCTGCTTTTTGCGACGTTTTTGGGTGGTTTGGAGGGTGAGTACACCGCCGTGGGGCATGGCTTGCAGGGCATTGTGCACCAGGTTGAGCAACACCTGCTTTATCTGGTTAGGGTCAACAGAAACCAGCGGCACTTCATCCCACAATTGGATGCGCAATTCAACGCCCAGGGTGCGTACCAGGTGCTGCACCAGGGTAAGCACTTCGCCAATCAATTCGTTGATATCGGTGCGAATGCGCATATTCTCGGTGGGGCGCGAAAAATCGAGCAGATTGCGCACGACACTGCGCGCCCGGCGGGCTTCTCGCAGCACCAGTTCAAGGTCGGCGCGCTGCGGCAGGGATTCGGGTAACTCTTCCAGCACCAATTCGACAAAGCCGGTGACGGTGGTGAGGGGGTTGTTCAGTTCATGCGCCACCCCGGCAGCCATTTCACCCACGGCGGCCAGTCGTGCCGAGCGCACCAGTTGCTGTTCGGTGGCCTTTTGGGCAGCCATACGTTCTTGTAATTCCTGGTACAGTCGCGCGTTCCGAATGAAGACCGCCACCTGTGGCGCGAGCAATTCCAGCAGGCGCACATCATCGGTGCGAAAGACGCGCTCCGGCTGGTCATCACTGACTACCAGAACGCCGATAACCTGCCCCTGCAATTGCAGGGGGACGGCGGCCACGGCCTGAAAGGGTTCATTGGAATCCGGGTGCTCGCGGCCCTCCCAGGAATTGTAATCGTTGACCACCAGGGGGTGCCCCAGAGCCGCCACGCGCCCGATAATGCCCGCCATCATCGGGATTTCTTTTCCGGTGTAGTCCTGCCAGGGGTTTTCGGAGACCACGATGCGCACACTGTCGGCCTGCACCAGCGCCAGTTCGGCACCGCGTGCTTCCACCAGCAGGCGCACGCGGTGTACCACGCGGCGCAACAGGACTTCCAGGTCCATCTCGCCAGCCATATCCAGGGAGGTTTCGCGTACGGCCTGCAACTGGCGGACACTGGTTTGCAATTGCTGATACCGCTGGGCATTGACCAGCACGCTGGAAAGCACCCCTGCCAGGGCCTGCAATGCAATCAAATCGTTTTCCGAAAAAGCCTGGGCTACCCGTTCCACATACAAGGCGCCGAAAATTCGCTCGCCGTCGTAGAGCGGCACGCCCATAGCGGCCGCCTGTGGCAAGGGGTTGAGAGCCTGACAGGCCGTGTGTTCGTCCAGGTGGGTGACGCGGATGCTGCGTCCATGCAACAGGATGCCAGGAAACAGCCCACATTCCACCGGGAAACGCGCCCCGCGCAAGCCGGGGGACACATCCAACCCGGAAAGCCCCAGCACGGTAAACACATCTTGCCGGGGGGAGGTGAGGAGCAGCGAGGCACGGTCGAAGGCAAAATTGCTGACCATCAATTCCGTGGCAGCCTGGGCAATTTCATCCACGGAAGTCAGCCCCACGACACGCTGCACCACGGTGTGAATGAGTGTCAGGTTTTCCGCCCGCTGTCTTGTTTCGGCATGCAGGCGCACATTCTCCAGCAGGGCTGCCAGATGCCCAGAAAGCATCAACAAACCCTGCTCGTCCTGGCGTGAAAAGGAATGGGGACGTGTGCGCCCCAAATGCAAAATAGCCGTGGTGTTCCCGCGGTACTGCAAGGGAATGAACAATTGGGCATATACGGGATGAGAAAACCAGGGGAAGGAGCACCCTTCGGGTGGGTCTGCAACCCGTCGGAGGCGCTCGATTTTCCACAGGTCTTCGGGGAGTATGCTGGTATCCAGGGGTTCATCCCACACCCCGCGCCGGGCGGTGTGCGCCTGAACGTACCCGTCGCCAGGGAAGAGCAATGCCGCCAGGGTGTACTCGAAGGCTCGTTCCAGGCGGCGCAGCACGCGTCGGGTGACTTTCTCCAGCCGTATCTCCCCCACTGTCGAGGTGGAAAGGTCATTGACCAGCGTCAATTGCGCCAAATACCGTCCAGCCTCATGGAAAACGATAGCGTTCTCCACCAGGTGCGCCACCTGAACTGCCTGTGTCTGAATACGCTGCACAGCCCTCTCATCGAAAGTGCGCCCTTCTGCAGCCAGGAATATGGCCAGGGCAATGACACGCCTCCCCAGTACAATGGGGACTCCCATCCAGGAAGCCTGTGCAGCAAAATCAGGCGGCGGCGCGTCTGACGGGTACATGGGGGCAGGGAGCGTGCCTTCCCAGCACTCGACCTGCCGGCGGGACAACACGTCCTGTACCAGCGGCACACGAGGGATAGCAATTTGATGCTCCCGCCAGGCTTCGGGTAAATGCCATGTAGCCCGTATCTCCAGATATCGGCCTGAACGCAAAGCAATGAAGGCTCCCTGCGCATGCACCAGGGTGGACATGAAGATGAGTACCTGCTCAAGGACGGCATCCAGGTCATAGGAGGTAGCGGTGCGCAAAACAAATGGGCGCGCATCTTCACCTGTTTCTTCCTGGGAAACCAGCGTTTCCTCAGATGGCGGGTCCCAGGAGAGTACCTGCCAGAAGCGTCGTTCGGTTTCCCCAAGGTCATCGGCTCCCACAAGCAAAGCCCCGTTCTGTGCCGGGAAAAGGTACACCCGCTGACACCCCAGCATACCTTCCGAAACCTTACGCCGTCGTGGACGCCCATTGCTGACCCCACCTGCCAGCCAGCGCCGCCATGTGGAGCGCTCCAACATGCGCAGCAGTGCTTCGCGACGCGTCGTATTCAGGCCGCTGTGCATGCCCAGGCGCCAGGTATCCAGGCTGCGCCACAACCACACAGCCCAGCGAGATTTTGTCAATTGGATGGTGCGTTTGAGTTGTTTTTCTCGCACGGTGTATCAGGTATCTATCCGAAAAATCATCGTGCCGTATCCCCATGCTCCCTTACCACATCTTCCCCTGATGGCGGGGATGAAGGCTTTCGGGTGCCTGGGTACGCTTTAGACACGCAAACACCTGCTTTTACAGGCCCCTCCCCCATGGTGGGCAAGGGTAGGGGAATGCGGGTAATTTGACAGATTTGTTGCGATAGCATCGAATTCTCGGATAGGCGCTAGGGGAAGAGGGATGTCGCTCTGCGTTCTCGGCTCAGGTCTCAGCATAATGACCCTGCGTACATTATAACAGCCTGCGAGCATAATTTCTCTTTCGCCGGGGATGACTTTTATCGAAGCGTAATCGGCCAGATAGCACCTGAACAGTCAGAATTCCTTGTGATATACTCATGCCGGGTCGACAGGTCCCCAGGCACCGACAGGGGGCATACCACCCTGCCGCCCGCCCAACGACCTGAAAACTTCAACCCAATCAGCAGGAGTAGAGGTAATGAAACAAGATTTCCTGGCAATTGCCGACTACACCCCGGAAGCGCTGCAAGCCCTGCTTGACCTGGCCGTAGAACTGAAGGCCGAGTGGCAGGCCGGCGGCAACAAGCCCATCCTGAAGGGCAAAGTCCTGGCGATGATTTTCCAGAAACCCAGTTTGCGCACGCGCGTATCTTTCGATATGGCAATGCGGCATCTGGGTGGCGACGCGTTGTACCTTTCTCCGGCCGAAATCGGCCTGGGCAAGCGGGAATCCATCGCCGATGTGGCACGCGTGGTTTCCGGGTACGTGCAAGGCGTCATGGCACGCGTCTTCGACCATGAACACGTGCTGGAACTGGCAAAATGGGCCAGCGTACCGGTCATCAACGGGCTGAGCGACTACAACCATCCCTGCCAGGCTATGGCGGATGCGCTCACCATTCAGGAAGAATTTGGCACCCTGAAGGGCGTCAACGTGACGTATGTGGGCGATGGCAACAACGTGGCCGTCTCACTGATGCACATTTGCGCCAAATTGGGCGCCAACTTCACCATTGCCAACCCCGAAGACTACGATATGCCGGCGGCAGCCATCGCTCAGGCCAAAACCTTCGCTGCCGAATCGGGCAGCACGCTTACCTTCCTGCGTGACCCTCATGAAGCCGTAAAAGGCGCACAGGTGATTTACACCGACACCTGGACCAGCATGGGACAGGAGGAGGAGGCCAGGAAGCGCGAAGCCGTCTTCCCGCCCTATCAGGTGAATGCCGCATTGGTGGCCGAGGCCACCCCGGAAGTGATTGTGATGCACTGCCTGCCGGCGCACCGCGGCCAGGAGATTACCGACGAAGTGGCCGATGGCCCTCATTCGCGTCTCTTCCCGCAGGCACACAATCGGCTGCACGCGCAAAAAGCCATTCTCGCCAAATTGCTGGCCTGATGAGGTGACATGATGAATACGAAAGAATATATCTCCATCGAAGAGCAGTACGGCGCGCACAACTATCACCCCCTGGACGTAGTGCTGACCCGCGGCGAAGGTGTGTGGGTGTACGATGTGGAAGGCAACCGCTACCTGGATTGCCTGAGCGCGTATTCTGCCGTCAATCAGGGACATGTCCACCCCAAGATTTTGCAGGCCATGCAGGAACAGGCCTCCCGCCTGACATTGACCTCGCGGGCGTTCCGCAACGACCAGTTGCCGCTCTTTTACAAGGAATTGTGTGACCTGAGCGGTTATGAGATGGCGCTGCCGATGAACAGCGGCGCAGAAGCCGTGGAAACGGCACTCAAACTGGCGCGCAAGTGGGCCTACACCGTCAAAGGTGTGCCGCGTCACCAGGCGGAAATCATCACTGTAGCCAACAACTTCCACGGGCGCACCATCACCATCGTTTCCTTCTCCACCGAACCGCTCTACAAGGACGATTTCGGCCCCTTCACCCCCGGATTCGTAACCGTGCCCTATGGGGATGTGCAGGCCATCGAAGCGGCCATCACGCCCAACACCGCCGCGGTGATGGTCGAACCCATCCAGGGCGAGGCCGGCGTCATCGTACCACCGGAAGGATACCTGCGCTCCCTGCGGCAGATATGCGACAAACACAACGTGCTGCTGATTGGCGACGAAATCCAAACCGGCCTGGGACGCACCGGAAAACTGTTTGCCTTCGACCACGAGGGCGTGCGCCCGGATATCATGGTGGTAGGGAAAGCCCTTTCGGGTGGCTTCTACCCCGTCTCGGCTATCCTGGCAAACCGCCCCGTCCTGGGGTTGTTTACCCCCGGAGAGCACGGCTCCACATTTGGAGGCAACCCTCTGGCCGCCGCCATTGGGCGCGCTTCCCTGCGGGTGCTGGTGGAAGAACGGATGATAGAAAACGCCGCCGAAATGGGGGCATACTTCCAGGAACAACTGGCCGAAATTCCCAGCCCGCACGTCAAAGAAGTGCGCGGCAAAGGGCTGCTGATTGGCGTCGAACTCAAACCGGAAGCCGGCGGCGCACGTCGGTTTTGCGAGGCGTTGCAGGCGCGCGGCATTCTGGCCAAAGAAACGCACGAACACGTCATCCGCTTTGCCCCTCCGCTGGTCATCGACCGCGAAACTATCGACTGGGCTTTGCCCGCCATCCGAGAAGTCCTCACAATGCCGTAAGACCAACCAGGGAGAGCAGCGTGCGCTGCTCTCCCACATCCGCCAATACCGCAGGTTACGCAGCCAGAATGCGTAACTGCCCGCGTTGCACAATCTGCGCTATTTGCGGATGAAACACACACATTCTGAAGAATCGAGGTTCCTATGTACATTTCCATACCCCGCGAACGCCGCGATTCCGAATACCGCGTTGGGCTGACCCCCGCCGGAGTGCAATTGCTCACCCAGGCCGGGCACACGTGCTATGTCGAACACGACGCCGGTATCGGCAGCGGGTTTCACGACTACGATTACCAACAGGCCGGAGCACGCATCGTCTACCAGGGCGATGAGGCATACGGCCGCGCCGACCTGGTGCTAAAGGTGGCGCGGCCCACCGTGCAGGAATTCGAGTGGATGCGTCCAGGGCAAACCATCATGGGCTTCTTGCACATGGCTGCGGCCAGCCCCGACAAAGTCCGCACCTTGCTGGAGAAAAACATCACCGCCATCGGGTACGAAATCATCCAGGACGATGACGGCCACCTGCCCGTACTGCAATCCATCGGCTATGTGGCCGGCGCCATGGTTCCCCAGGTGGCTGCCTCACTGGCGCAAAACAACCACGGCGGCAAAGGCATCTTGCTGGGCGGCGCGCCCGGCGTCGCCCCCGCGGAGGTGGTCATCATCGGGGCAGGAACCGTTGGCACAGCAGCAGCACGCACCTTCCTTGGCATGGGCGCCAGCGTCTATGTGCTGGACAAAGACCTGCGCCGCCTGCAGGCGCTTTACCGCCAGTGCAGCGGGCGCTGCATCACCATGCTGGCGCACGAGTCCAACATCGCCAAAGTGGCGCGCTTCGCCGATATCATCGTCGGCGCGGTGCTGGTGCCTGGGGCACGCGCCCCCATCGTCATCACCCGCGAAATGGTCAAGAGCATGCGCAAACGCTCGATTTTGATGGACATTTCCATTGACCAGGGCGGCTGTGCCGAAACCAGTCGTCCCACCACCCACACCACCCCAACCTTCGTTGAGGAAGGCGTCATCCACTACTGCGTACCCAACATCACCGGCGTCCTGGGGCGCACCGCCACACACGCCATCAACAACGCCGCCTGGCCTTTCATCAAGCGCATCGCCAACGTTGGACTGGCGCAAACCGTGGAAGAAAACCCCACCCTGGCACGCGGGCTGTACACCCACCAGGGCGAAATCGTCCACCCCATGTTACGCAAAGCCTTTGAAAGCAGGAGGGAGACGCGATGAACTGGGTAGAACAATACCGTAAAAAAGTCGTCACTGCGGAAGAAGCGGTACAGGTCATTCAATCCCATCAGCGCGTTTTCCTGACCGGGAACTGCTCCACACCGCGCGAGTTGCTGGCCGCGCTGGTAAAACGCGCCCCAGAATTGGAAGACGTGGAAATTTGCCAGGCGCTCACTATCGGCCCTGCCGATTATGTCGCCCCTGAAATGCAGGGGCACCTGCGGGTCAACACCATGTTCATCAGCGCCAACATCCGCAAGGCCGTGCAGGCCGGACGCGCCGATTTCACGCCCGTTCTCCTCTCCGAATTTCCCCTGCTGTTCAAGAATGGCCACCTGCCCCTGGATGTAGCCCTGGTACATCTTTCGCCGCCCGATGAGCACGGTTTCTGCTCCTTTGGCGTGGAAAACGGCCTGACCAAAAGCCCGGCCGAATCGGCGAAAATCATCATCGCCGAAGTCAACGAGCAGATGCCGCGTACCCTGGGCGATTCGTTCATCCACGTCAGCCGCCTGAACTATATCGTGCCGGTCAATTACCCGCTGGCTGAGATGCACATGAGCGGCAAGGGCGACGACCAGGTAACCGAAAAAATCGCCGGCTACATCGCCGAACTCATCCCCGATGGGGCAACCATGCAAATGGGCATTGGGGCTATCCCTGATGCAGTGCTCAAGTACCTGTACGATAAACGCGACCTGGGCGTCCACACCGAGTTGTTCTCCGACGGGGTCATTGACCTGGTCGAAGCCGGTGTATTGACCGGTGCACGCAAGACGCTGCACACCGGTAAAATCGTGGCTGGCTTCATCATCGGCACGCGGCGCCTGTACGACTGGGTACACGACAACCCGATGATTGAACTGCACCGCACGGAATACGTCAACGACCCCTTCGTGATTGCGCAAAATGAACGCATGGTCGCCATCAACTCCGCCATCGAAGTAGACCTGACCGGCCAGATTTGCGCCGACAGCATCGGCCCCAAACTGTACAGCGGCGTGGGCGGGCAACTGGATTTCATCTACGGCGCATCGCGCTCCAAGGGCGGCGTGCCCATCATTGCTCTACCCAGTGTGGCCACCATGCGCGACGGCACCCGCATCAGCCGCATCACGGCGATGCTCAAGCACGGCGCAGGCGTGGTCACCACGCGCAACCACATCCACTATGTGGTCACCGAGTACGGCGTCGCTGACCTGTACGGCAAAACCATCCGCCAACGGGCGCAGGCGCTCATCAACGTCGCCCACCCCGACTTCCGCGATGAACTCACCCATCAGGCCAAAGCGCTGAACTACCTGTAACTCCCCAGGCGGAGGATGCCCAGGCGTCCTCCGCCTATGCTTTTCTCACCTTCCATTTAAAATGAAACCCCGACGCGCAAAAATCATCGCCACCCTTGGCCCCGCCAGCGAATCGGAAGCCGTCCTCAGGCGCATGATACAGGCCGGCATGAACGTGGCGCGCTTGAATTTCTCCCATGGCAGCCATGAACAACACGCCGCGCGCATTGCCCGCGTGCGCGCCATCGCACACCGCCTTGGCAAGCCTGTCGCCATCTTGCAAGACCTGCAAGGCCCTAAAATCCGCACAGGCGAATTGCAAAACGGGCAGATTACCCTGCAAAACGGCGACCGGCTGCTCTTGACCACCGAACCCATCCAGGGCACGGCTGAACGCATCAGCGTAGATTACGCCGACCTCCCATCCATCGTCCGCAAGGGGAATCACATTTTGCTGGCTGATGGACAACTGGAACTGGAAGTCGAAGCCGTGCACGGCACCGAAGTGGAGACGCGCGTCATCCTGGGGGGCGTCCTCACCCCCCACAAGGGCGTCAACCTCCCCGGCGTTCCCCTGGATATCCCCGGCTTCACCCCCAAGGACGAGGCTGACCTGAAATTCGGTCTGCAGCAAGGGGTAGATGCCATTGCGATTTCCTTCGTACGCGCCGCTTCGGATATCGCCCGCGTACGCCAGGCCATCGCCCGCTTTGCTCCAGAGAGACTGCACACCCCCATCATCGCCAAACTGGAGCGCCCGGAAGCGCTGGAAAACCTGCACGAAATCGTCCACGCGGCCGATGGTGTGATGGTGGCGCGCGGCGACCTGGGGGTGGAAATGCCCCCGGAAAGCGTACCCATCGCCCAAAAACGCATCATCGAGGAGGCCAACCGGCACGCAAAAATCGTCATCACGGCTACTCAAATGCTGGAATCCATGATTTACAACCCCCGCCCCACGCGTGCCGAAGCCTCCGACGTAGCCAATGCCATTTTCGATGGCACCGATGCCGTCATGCTCTCCGGGGAAACAGCAGTTGGCAAGTACCCCATCAAAGCAGTGGAAATGATGGCATCCGTCGTGCAACAAGCCGAAGCCCACCTGGATTCCTGGGGACACTGGCAGGGTGCCGCGCCCGATGACGCCCACGACGACGCTGTGTACATCACCCGCGCAGCCCACGAACTGGCCCATGACCGCAACGTCGCCGCCATCGCCGTCTTCACCGTGCGCGGACGCACCGCGCGGCTGATGTCCAAGCAACGGCCTGCGGTTCCCATCCTGGCCTTCACGCCCGACGAACACACCTACCGTCAAATGGGCATGCTGTGGGGCGTTTTTCCCCACCTGGTGCCGCGCGCCAACACCATGGAAACCATGCTCGCCCACGTCGAAAACGCCATGATAGCCGAAACGGCCCTCGAAGCCGGGCAGCAGGTAGTGTTGATTTGTGGGTATCCGGTTGGCACCATGCGCCCCACCAACCTGGCCTTGCTGCACACCATCGGCGGATGACAAACGTAGCGCCACTGCTATCTCCCCGCGCCCACCGATAAATCCCCAGGGAAGCGAGAGAGAAAAGGCCTCTTTCTACAGACTTTGCGCCCCCCGCCAAAGGGAGAAACGTTGTGGGTAAATCGCAGTATGGCCTGGCACAACGGAGCGCAGATACCGCAGATTTGACGCAGATACGACCAACGAAGCAGCGAAAACCACCACAACCAGCGGATATCAGCGGCACCAGCGTTATCAGCGTTCTACTGACCAACACATCTTTCGTGCTCCCCCGCCAAACCATCTGCTCCTCTCAACCTCAATTGTGATAGAATTTAACGCGCCGCGACACGGCGCGTTTTCATCTCTCATCACTGATACCATGCGAAAAGGGGAACTACTGTCACCAGCCACCTAAGGAGGATTCTATGCTGCCGTTCATTTGCCCCGCCACAGGGGAAAAGTTTGGGGAAATTCGCATGCACACCCCCCAGGAAGTGCAACAGGCCATCCAGGAACTGCGCGCCGCCGCTCCCCAATGGCGCGACACCCCGGTAGAAGAGCGCGGCCGCATCCTGCTGCGTTTCCTGGAAGTCATGCTCGATTCCCTGGATGAAATCACCGCGACCCTCAATCGGGATTGCGGCAAGAGCCGACAGGATGCCCTCATCGAAGTCTTCATCACCGCCGACATGCTGCGTCAATACGTGCGGCATGCTCCGCGCTGGCTGCGCCCCCGTCCCGTATCCCGCGGCCTGTACCTGTTCAAGAAAACCTATGTGGCCTACAAACCTCACGGGGTCGTTGCCGTCATCGCCCCATGGAACTACCCCTTTGCGCTTTCCATCCCCCCTGTCATTGCCGCCTTGCTGGCAGGCAACACCGTAGCACTCAAGCCCTCCGAAGTCACCGCCGCATCCGGCGTGATGATGCAAAAACTCTTTGAACGCGTCCCCGAACTGGCGCCCTTCGTACGTGTGCTGCACGGCGACGGCTCCGTAGGCGCTGCCATGGTTGCCGCGCGCCCCGACTACATCTTCCTCACCGGCTCCACCCCCACCGGACGCGCCGTCCAGCGCGCGGCGGCAGAGCACCTCATCCCTGTGGCCTGCGAACTGGGCGGCAAGGACGCCATGATTGTGCTGGATGACGCAGACCTGCGCGCCGCCGCCCACTGGGGCGTGTGGGGAGCAAATTTCAACGCCGGACAAACCTGCATGGCCGTCGAGCGCGTCTACGTCGAAGCCCCGGTATACGATGAATTCGTGCGCCTGGCCGTGGACGAAATCCACAAATTGCGCGTTGGTTTCACCACCGAAAAAGAAAGCCCCTACTACGTCGGCCCCATCACCGACCCCAGGCAAATCAAAATCATCCAGCGCCACCTGGAAGACGCGCTGGACAAAGGCGCCACCCTGCTGTGTGGCGGCGAAATAGACGGCATGTACGTACAGCCCGGCATCCTCGTGGACGTCACCCACGACATGCTCATCATGCAGGAAGAGACTTTCGGCCCCCTCATGCCCATCATGAAGGTTGCCACCGAAGAAGAAGCCATCGCCATGGCCAACGACAGCCATTTTGGCCTGGGTGCATCCATCTGGAGCGCAGACCTGCAACGCGCCCAACGCGTCGCCCACCAGGTACAGGCCGCCTCCGTCGTCATCAACGACACCATCGCCCAGTTTGGCGTCCCCATGCTTCCCTTTGGCGGCACGAAAGATACCGGCACTGGCCGCATCCACGGCAAGGAAGGTCTGATGCAATTCACCCTGCCCTACGCCTATGCCGTCGGTAAGCCGCCCTACGCCTGGGACGTTGCCACCATCCTGCGCAAACCAGGGCATTACCAGCACGCCGCCGCACTGATGCGCCTGCTTTTCGGCGTCTCCCCTCGCCAGCGCCTGGAACCCGTACAACAAAGCCTGGAAAAGGCCCGCCCGCTGCGCACCAAAATACGCAGCAGCGGCATCCTGCTGGCAGGCATCCTGAGCGCCGTGGGCGTGTGCACCCTGGCCATCGCACGTCTATTTGGCAAGCCGCGCCGCTCCTGAGGCATGTCAAATCTGGTTTTCCTCACCGGAGGAACGGGATTCCTGGGGCACCACCTCGTCCCGCTCCTGGTACGCGCTGGATACCGCGTCCGCTTGCTGGCGCGCCCCACATCCAACCTGGCATGGCTGCCCCGGCACGGCGTGGAAGTCTTCCCCGGCGACATCACCCAGCCGCAAAGCCTGGAGACCGCCATGCACGGTTGTTGCGCGGTGATACACGCCGCCGGCCTGTTCCGCTTTTGGGGCGCAGAAGAAACCTTCCAGCGCGTCAACCACCACGGCACACGGCACGTCGCCGAAACCGCCGCAAAAAGCGGGGTAGACTGCTTCGTCCACATCTCATCCATTGCCGTAGTCGGCACCCCTCCGCCCACCCCCTTCGATGAAAACATCTCCTGCCACCCCCAGGACGCTTACCAACGCAGCAAACTGGATGGAGAACGCGTCGTGCGGGACCTCGCCGAAAGCGGGGCGCTGCCCGCCGTCATCCTGCGTCCTGGCGGATTCTACGGCCCCGGCAGCACCTACGGCTTCAACCGCCTTTTTCTCCTCGACCCGCTCCGCGGCCTGCGTGTCCAGGTGGATAGAGGACGCCGCTTCACCTTCCCCGTCTACATCGCCGATGTGGCACAAGCCATCCTCGCCGCGCTGCGTTTCGCCCCCATCGGGCAGATTTACCACATCTGCGACACCCCCATCACCCATGCCCAGGTCAACCGCCTGGTCAGCGAACTGGCCGGCATCTCCCCCTGGCGGCTCAACGTCCCCGCCTCCTGGATGATTGCCCTGGCCACCCTCATGGAACGCCGCGCCGCGCGCACGGGGCGGGAACCTTTTTACCCCCTCAATCTGCGCTATTACGTCTTCCAGGACTGGCGTCCAACCCACCACAAAGCGCGCCGCGACCTGGGCTTCACCCCCACCCCCTTGCGTCAGGGATTGCACGCCACCATCCAATGGGCGCGTAACACACACACATCCAAAAAAACATGACCATGCTCAAACTCGTCTCCGTCTCCGAAATGCAAACCATCGAAAAGGCCGCCGACGCCGCCGGGCATTCCTACGCCGCCATGATGGAATGCGCCGGGCGCGGCCTGGCTGAAGTCATCGAAGAAAACCTGGGCTACCTGGCCGATGAAGGCGCCCTGGGACTGGTCGGCTCCGGCAACAACGGCGGCGATACCCTGGTAGCCCTGACTTACCTTGCCGAAAGCGGATGGAAAACCGCGGCCCTTCTGGTGCGTCCCCGCCCCCCTGAAGACCCTCTGCTCTCGCGGCTACGCGCTGCAGGCGGCGCGGTATTCGAGGCGGCTACCCTGCCCCCGGAAGAATACCTCCCCCTGCTGGATACCCACGCCGTCCTGCTCGATGGCATCCTGGGCACCGGCATCCGCCTCCCCCTGCGAGAAAACCTGGCCGCATTCCTGGGGCGCATCCGGGAACACATCCAACAAGCCCAGGCCCCCCCCATCGTCGTCGCCGTGGACGCGCCCTCAGGCGTAGACTGTGACAGTGGAGAGGCCGCCCCCGAAACCCTGCCCGCCGACCTGACCGTCACCATGGCAGCCGTCAAGCGCGGCCTGCTGCGTGAACCCGCCTTCAGCCTGGCGGGAGACATCCGGCTGGTGGGCATCGGACTGCCCGAAGACCTTCCTGCCTGGCAAAACATCCAGCGCTACGTCCCCACCGCGGAGGGCGTGCGCGAAATGCTGCCGCCCCGTCCGCCAGATGCACACAAGGGCACTTTTGGTACCGCGCTGGTGGTGGCTGGTTCCACCAACTACACTGGCGCAGCCCTGCTGGCGGGCAAAGCCGCGTACCGCAGCGGCGCGGGGCTGGTCACCATGGCTATCCCGGCCCCCCTGCACACCGCGCTGGCAGGCCACTTCCCGGAGGCCACCTGGCTGCTGCTGCCGCACGAACTCGGCGTCGTCTCCGAACCCGCCGCAGATGTGCTGCGCGCCAACCTGGGACGCGCCACCGCCATGTTGTTCGGCCCCGGCTTCGGCCTGGAGGAAACCACGCGGGATTTCATCGCCGCCCTGCTGGAGGGCGAAGCCCAACGGCACATCGGCTTCCTCCAGCAGCGGCACGAGTCCCCAGAGCCACCACAACCGCCCGCGCTGCCTCCGCTGGTGGTAGATGCCGACGGGCTGAAACTCCTGGCGCAAATCCCAGACTGGGCTGCACGCCTGCCCGCCTCCGCCGTACTCACCCCCCACCCTGGTGAGATGAGCGTGCTCACCGGCCTGCCCACAGCCGAAATCCAGGCCGCCCGCCTGGAAACGGCAGAACGATTCGCGGCAGAATGGGGGCACGTGGTAGTGCTGAAGGGTGCGCGCACCATAGTCGCTGCACCGGATGGGCGCAGCGCCGTCATCCCGGTGGCAACCCCCGCCCTGGCACGCGCCGGCACCGGCGACGTCCTGGCCGGAGTCATCGTGGGGTTACGCGCCCAGGGCGTGCCCCCCTTCGAGGCCGCCGTCGCAGGCGCCTGGCTGCACGGGATGGCCGGCCTGCACGCCCTCAACACCCTGGGACACGCGGCCTGCGTCCTGGCCGGAGATGTGCTTGCCGCCTTGCCCGAAGTCTTTGCCAGCCTGTGACTCTCTCCCCCTGAGGGCTGGTCTTTAGCAATCGAGGCGATAAAATCACCCCCTGGAATCCCACAAGCCCGGCTATGGGGCTGAGAACCAAAGCCGGAGCAATCCGGCTGGCACTGCACAGGCAGGTTTAGCCGACTACAATGCCCGCCCTCCGCCATGTTCAGGGTATGCGACTACGCCGCCTCGCCGTGTCAATTGCGGTCAATTTTCCGACAGGTTCGAAAAGAGTCGTGGTCGAGGCATGTTTTCCACAAGGAGGTTCTCTGATGTCCACCCAGGCCTTGCTCACTCCCGAAGAAAACACCCTGCGCGAGGCAATGCAGGATTTCGTCGCCTGGGTACCGCGCCAGTTACTGCTGGACATGGATGCCGACCGGGTGCGCTATCCCGCTGAATTCCTGCGTGAAGCCGGGCGGCGCGGCCTGCTGGGACTGCGCTTTCCCAAGGCCTATGGTGGGGCAGGCATGCCCTGGCGCAGCGAATTGGTTGCCCTGGAAGAGATTGGGGTATTGGGCACATCCCTGGCCTGCCTGTATTCGCTGGTTTCCATCGTGGGCGAAGCCATCGAGAAATTCGGCACCCCCGAACAAAAGGAAAAGTACCTGCGCCCCATGATTGCCGGGCAATTGGGCGTGGCCGAAGCCCTCACCGAACCGCGCGGCGGCTCCGATTTCTTTGCCGCCACCAGCCGCGCCCGCCGGGAAGGGGATGTCTTCTACCTTTCGGGACAGAAACGCTTCGTAGTGGGAGCCGAGGGCGCAGATGTCTTTCTGGTGTATGCCAAAGTAGAAGGCATCGAAGACCCCAAAAAAGCGATGACTGCCTTTCTGGTGGAACGCGGCCCCGGCGTGGAGGTGGCGCACGTTTATGGGCTGATGGGCACCCGCGGGGGCGGCACGGGTCGTCTCGTCTTCCGGGAGGCCCCCGTCCCCCTGGAAAATGTGCTCGGCGGCGAAGCCGGAATCGGCAACGGTACTGCGGTCTTCCACCAAATGATGATACCGGAACGGATGACCTCTGCTGGCGGGGCTATCGGCATGGCACGTGCCGCCCTGGAAATCGCTGCCCGCTACGCCGACCGCCGGCGCGCCTTTGGACAAAAAATCCGCCGCTTCGAGGGGGTCAACTTCAAAATTGCCGAAAGCCTCACCAGACTGGATGCCGCCCGCGCCCTGAACCACGTCACGGCAGAGGCCATCGAACGCGGCGCGCCTCCAGGCAAGGTGCGTCGGCTGGTTTCGGAATGCAAAAAATTCTCTACCGAAGCGGC
The DNA here is from genome assembly GCA_034435695.1 of Anaerolineales bacterium. Taxonomy (GTDB): domain Bacteria; phylum Chloroflexota; class Anaerolineae; order Anaerolineales; family DRKV01; genus DRKV01. Next base: position 18,335 of record DAOTWV010000084.1, read on the forward strand.
CTGGGAGGTGGTCAACCATGCCATGCAAATCCTGGGCGGAATCGGCTACACCGACATCTTCCCCGTGGAGCGCCTGCTGCGCGACATCCGCCTGATTACCATCTGGACGGGCACGAATGAAATCATGAACCTGGTCATTCAGCACGAGTTCTACAACGAGTTCGGGAAAACCCCAGCGCGCGGCCGGGATGTCGAGGCCGATGCCGCCGGTGCCGAGTTCACCGAGGAGAAGGAGTACAACGAAGCCCAGGGGTGAGAGGACATCGCATGTGCCGAGGCCCCGCTCAGGTTTGGTCTCAAAACCACAACAGCACTCTTCCCTCTCAGGAAGAGTGCTGTTGTATTTAGCAGACGGTTGTTTGTGCAGTCGTCAACTGCGGTTACATGAGATTCCGCAGAACCTCCCGCCGATGCAGGTGGATGCGCAGCACACGCCGCCCCTGGGCCTGCAATGCGGCGATATCGCCCAGCACCTGCCCGCGCAGCAGCGCGCCGAAGGTCAACCCCTGGGTGGGGATTTCGGCGTCTTCCTGCGGGTCGTCGGTGAAGACCAGGAAGAGGCCGTTGTTGGCTCCGCCTTTGTGCAACTGCCCGGTGGAATGCAGGAAGCGCGGCCCAAAGCCCAACGTGGTCGCCAGGCGGGTGCGCCCCTGAATGGCTATGCGCAATTCGGTAAGCAAGGCGGCGTTTTCGGCGTTGCGCGGCAGGAAGGCGTTCAGCGCCACGTAATCGCCGGGCTGCGCCTGCCCCAGGAAGGCGTCCACAATCGCTCGCAGGGAACCGGCTCCAGCAGGGACATCGCCATACACGGCCGCGCTTTCGTCTTCCCAGGCGGGCGCGCCTTCATCGAAAGCGCCCTGCTCGCGGTAGGCGGCAATGGCCGCTTTGGCGCGCAGTTTGGCATCCTGCACATCCGGCTGGTCGAAGGCGTTGACGCCAATCACCGCACAGGCCACAGCAATCGCCATCTCCCAGCGGTAGAATTCCGCGCCCAGGTCGGCGCTGGTGGGCACATCCAGCCGCAGGACGGGATGACCGGCAGCGCGCAGGGCTTCGAGTGCCGCGTCGTGCTGGCCGTCACGCCGCAGGTACACGAAGAGACGGTCATCGCCGTACCAGGAGGGGTCGGCGGGCGGTTCGCCATCCACCGGCACGATGCCGCGGCCGTGTTTGCCGCTGCTCTCGGCCACCAGTTGCTCCAGCCAGGAACCAAAGGCGCTCAAGGCGGGGTCGGCAAAGATGGTCAGTTTGTCGCGCCCTTCGAGGGCTGCCTGCCCAATCACCGCGCCCAGCACCAGGCCGGGATTGCGCCCGGCGGGCACATCGGCGGCGCATTGGGTGCGCATCCAGGCGGCGCGGTCGAGCAGCAGGGCAGGGTCTACGCCCATCAGCGCGGCGGGGGTCAGGCCGAAGGCCGTCAGCGCGGAGTAGCGTCCGCCCACGTTGGGGTCAGCCAGGATGACGGCGCGGAAGTTGCGCTCACGCCCCAGGTCGGCGAGGTGCGAACCGGGGTCGGTGACGGCCACGAAGCGGCTGCCATCCCCGCCGGTCAGTTCCCAGAAGTAGTCCAGAAAAGCCAGGGGTTCGGCGGTGGTGCCGGACTTGCTGGCGACGATGTACAGGCTCTCTTCGGGCGGGAAGGCGCGGGCGGCGGCGCGCACCTGGTCGGGGTGGGTGGAATCGAGGATGGCGAAGGGGGCCCTCACCCCTGACCCCTCCCCCACAGGGGGAGGGGAGTCAGAGTGGAAGATGGAGGCAATCACTTCGGGTGCCAGGGAGGAGCCGCCCATGCCCAGCAGCAGGATGCGGCGGATGCCGTCTTTCTGGATGGATTGGCGCAGGGCGGCCAGGGGTTCCAGCAGGGAGCGGCTGATTTCGGGGGCATCCAGCCAGCCCAGGCGGATGCGGACTTCGGCCTGCCCCTCAGGGTCGTCGGTCCACAGGGAGGGGTCGTGTTCCCACAGGCGGCGGGGGGCGGCTTGTTCTTCAAGGGTGGTCACTCTGCGGGCAACGGAAGCCGCCAGAGGCCCGGTCTGCGCCACGGCGGCCTGCCGCCGTTCTTCGATGGTATCCATCATGGCCTGGAAGGCTTTGGCAAAGGAGGCCACGCCTTCTTCTTCCAGTTGGCGGGTGACTTCGGCCAGGGAAATGCCGAGGGATTCGAGGTCGGCCAGTTGCTGGCGGGCTTCATCCAGTCCGGATTCCAGCGTAAGGGCGGCGGTGCCGTGGTCTTTGAAGGCCGCCAGGGTCTTGGGGGGCACGGTGTTGACAGTGTGCGGGCCGATGAGGGTGTCCACGTACAGGGTGTCGGGGTAGGCGGGGTTTTTGGTGCTGGTGGATGCCCACAAGGGACGCTGAAGGCGCGCACCCGCGGCCTGCAGACGGCGGAAGCGCTCGCTTTCGAAGACACGCCGGAAGCGTGCGTAGGCTTCTTTGGCGTTGGCGATGGCGATTTTGCCCAGCAGGGCACGCGCTTTTTCGGCCTGGGGGCCGCCGGCAGCGATGATTTCGTTCAGCAGTGCGTCTACCTTGACATCGATGCGGGAGACGAAGAAGGAGGCTACCGAGGCAACCCGCACCCCCGACCCCTCCCCCGAGGGGGGAGGGGAGAGTTTAAGGAGGGATTCGAGGCCGGTGAGGTAGGCGTCCATGACTTCTTCGTAGCGCTCTACGGAGAAAATCAGGGTGACGTTGACGTTGATGCCTTCGGCAATGGCCTGGCTGATGGCCGGGAGGCCGGCTTTGGTGGCCGGGATTTTTATCATCAGGTTGGGGCGGTTGACCAGTTTCCACAGGCGGCGGGCGTCGGCCAGGGTGCCTTCGGTGTCATAGGCCAGGGTGGGGCTGACTTCCAGGCTGACGTAGCCATCCGCACCGTCGGTTTCGTCGTAGAGTGGGCGCAGCAGGTCGGCAGCGGCGCGAATGTCTTCGATGGCAAGGCGCTCGAAGATGCGCACTGCGTCGTAGCCCGCCCAGGCCATGGGTACCAGGGCGGAGTCGTAATCGGTGGAGTTGGCAATCGCTTTGTGGAAGATGCTGGGGTTGGAGGTCAGGCCGCGGATGTCGCCGCGCTGTACCATGGCCGCCAGTTCGCCGTTTTCCAGCAGGCGGCGCTCGATGTTGTCGTACCACAGGGATTGTCCAAGGGAGGTGAGTTTTGGGATGGGGTTCATGGGGGGAGTCTTTTAGTCTTTTAGTCGGGTAGTCTTTTGGTCTGTTGGTCTGTTGGTCGTTTAGTCTGTTGGTCGGATAGTCGGTTGGTCGGGTAGTCGTTTAGTCTGTTGGTCTGATAGTCGGTTGGTCTGATAGTCGTTTGGTCGGGTAGTCGTTTAGTCTGTTGGTCGTTTGGTCGGGTGGGCTGATAGTCGTTTGGTCGGGTGGGCTGTCAATCCATCAAGGTGTGAGGGCGCAGCAACACTTGCATACTTTTCCCTCACCCCATCCCTCTCCCTAAGGGCGAGGGGATGCTTGCTCACTTGCACACCTGCACACTTGCTCACTTGCTCTCTTCGCCTGCGCCGGGGGGCAGGTAGAGTTCGACGCCGCAGTAGGGGCATTTGACGACGCCTTTGCCGACGAATTCGCGAATGCCGCCGCAGTTTGGACATTTGGTGCTGCCCACCTGGGAGGCTTCCGCCGAGTAGAAGGTCATGTCTTCCCAGTTGATGTAACCGCTGAACAGTCCCTGGTTGACCAAGTCGTAGATGGCGGTCTTGACATCCTGCTGGGTCATGCCCATTTCGGCCATGATGCGGTCAACGGGGACGCGCCCCTGGGCTTCAATCATGCCCACGATGCGCTCGCGCTTTTGGGCGGCCTGCATCTGGACTTCTTCGCGCTTGCCGCTGAGCAGCAGGTACACCCCCGCGCCGCCCAGGATGAGCAGCGGCACAAGGCCGCAAATGCCCACGCCCAGGATGGCACCGGTGAGTTGCGTTTTTCCGCTGGCATAGCCCGCGCCGATGAACAGGGTCGCCAGCAGGCAAATGGCAACGCCGGCGACGAGGGAGATGAGTCCGCTGATTTTTCCTGTGTTCATGTGTGTTCACCCTTCACTGGTTGCGTTGAGTACGGTCGGTTTTGGTTACGGGGGGAGCAGCATCATCCGAATCCGGAGGAGCCGCCGCCGCCACCACCGCCACCGCCGCCGCCACCGGAGAAACCGCCGCCACCGCCGGAGGAAGATGGGGCGCTGCGAAAGGTGCTGCCAGCCGAGTTCAACATGCTGAACAGGCCGTCGCTGATGCTATTCAAACTGGCAAACGCACCATCGGCCATGCCATCCAGGGTGGGCATGCCGCCCCCTGCGGAGCCGGGCAGGCCACTTCCAGAGGAGACGGGCATGCCAGAGGCCATGTGTCCCCCCGGCGAGCCGTAGGTGTGCGGGTACGGCATTCCATAAGGGATGTACCATCCAGGGGCGGGAGTAGCCAGCGAGGCAAATTTTTTCGTCCATTCTTTCTCCAGCCCAAAAGCCACCGCGTAGGGCAGGTATTTCTGGTACAGGTCGGTGGCAGTTTGCAGGTTGGTGTAGCGGTCTATTTCCTGCAAGTAGCGTTTGAAGGCTTTCCAGCGGGTGGCTGCACGGGCGCCTTTTTCTGTTTTATGCGGAATGAACTGGGCCACGACCATGAAGCCTACCAGCACCAGGTCAAGGCTGATAAGGGGCGCAATGCCCAGACCAAACCCTGCGTTCACAAGCATACTGCTGAAAACGAAGAATCCGCAAAAGGTGCTGCCTATCAGGAGAAAACCGCCCAGGGCCATGTACATGGAACGCTGTTTTTGCGGGTTTTTGTCGAAATACCCCTGCTCCACAACCTGCGCATAGAGCATCTCCTGTAATTTGGGAATAGCCGTATAGAATTTGTTGCGCAGGTCGGACATTTTGCGTGTGTCTCGCCGGCCAAAGATGCGGCGCAAAAGGTAGGCTTCGTGCGGCAGAAGTTCTTCGGTATCGGTGCGTAAACGCTCGAAGGTAAAGTCACGCGCCCGAAACACACCTTTCTTGCGTTCCACGATGCGCAGATACCCTCGATTGGCCAGGTCAAGCAAGGTTGCCAGGATATCCTGCATATCGGCTTTTTCGTCCAGCAAGGTACCCACTACCCCAGGGACGGTGTTATCCGGCGGTGCTGTCACCTGGGCGGGCGCATTGGCGATTACCGGGTCACGCCCCTTTGTGTACCACCACAGGTACAGTCCCGCTCCCCCGCCAAACAGGATGAGGGCCGCCAGGCAGAGGAACCCCAGGTTGATGATTGGCTGCATATCTTCCAGGCGCTGCCAGGAAGGCGGCTGCGCCGTGACCACGCCGTGCGGCCACTGGGCGCGGATTTCCCACTCCGTTCCTCCCGCAAACGGACCACCCTGGAAGACGATGGTATTCCCGCCCTGGGTGTAGGTCTCGCCATCGGTTTGCTTTCCGTTGTAGTAGGTGGTAGCCAGCAAATCCGAGGCGGCAAAGTTGCCCGGCAAATGCACCGTGACCTGGGCACTCCGAATCAGGTAGGCGCGGTCGCTTTCGATGAATTTCCAGAAGAACTGGTCGCCGCCGTCGTAGATGCGCAAGGCCCCTTTGAGGGTGTAGCGCAATTGAAAGGTGCGCGTGGCATTGCTGGTTGGAGAAAAATACCAGGTGATTTTGGTTTCCCCGCCGCTGCTTTCCAGCGTGTACGTGCCAGGAGACTGCGACGAGGCCTGTTGATAGTAACCTCCGGCATCGCTGACTGCCCAATCCGTGATTTCCTCTACTTTGTTGTAGGGGATGCTGCGAAAAGCGTAGCGAAACGGCCCGCCAATGAAGTGCACTTCCCAGGTTTCCACCACCTGCACATCGCCGTTTTGCAGGATGGTGATGTCCCCATCCCGGCGCAGCACCTCCACGGATTTGCTTTGCGCATAACTGCCCTGAGGCAGCAATGCGAGCAGCAGCAGGGCAAGCGCCAGAGTCCAGACTCGAAATTGAGATTTCATCACTGCCTCCTGTCCACGAATGTCCACGAATGTCCACGAATTTGCACGAATTTGCACGAAAAGACTCGCATACCGTAAGAAACTTCGGTTGGGTAGTGTGAGGGCAATGCCCTCACACTACCCGGGGCGCACTATGAGTCCATAAGTTTCTTAGCAGCCCCGAAGGAGCGACCTGTGCCCCGCAGGGGTAAGCAATCCCCTTCAGACCGTTCAGGCGATTGCTACCCTTCGACAGGCGCAGGGCAGGCGGCGGTTATGCCGCCTCGCAGTAACACCTTTTTCGGATAGGTTCATATAGCACCGCCGTTTGCCGTTTCAGTGG
>DAOTWV010000085.1:0-1730 GCA_034435695.1 Anaerolineales bacterium
ACCGATTACTGCCTGTACCCCGCCGATGGGGTGCGTGACCTGCCGCGCCTGGGCGGAACGAAGAATCCCCGCATTCCCGACATCGTCGCCCTGCAGCCCGACCTGGTGCTTGCCAACCAGGAGGAGAATACCCCGGCCACGATAAACGCTCTGCAACAGGCCGGCCTGCGGGTATGGGTTACCTTCCCGAAGACGGTGGCCGAGGCAATGGATGTGTTGTGGGCGCTCAGCCGCATGTACAAGCGCGGCAGCGCGGTGGCGAAACTGCAAACCCTGGAGCGCGTCCTGGATGTGGTCGAGGAGACCGCCGCCATGCGTCCGCCGGTGCCATTCTTCTGCCCCATCTGGCAGGAGAAGACCGCCGATGGCCGCCTGTGGTGGATGACCTTCAACCGGGAAACGTACCCCCACGATTTGCTCACCCTCCTGGGGGGATACAACGTGTTCGCAGAGCGCAAACGCCGCTATCCCCTGGAAGCCGACCTGGGGACGGCAGAGCCGCAGCCCGCAGGAGAACGCGATACCCGTTATCCGCGCGTAACGGTGGAAGAAGTGCGCGCCGCACAGCCGGAACTCATTCTGCTGCCCAGCGAACCCTATGCTTTTGGCCTGTTGGACCGCGAGCAACTGGTCTCTCTGCTGCCAGATGTGCCCGCGGTGCGTGAGGGGCGCGTCTATCTGGTGGATGGCACGCTCATTACCTGGCACGGCACCCGCCTGGGACGCGCTTTGCAGGAATTGCCGCCTCTCATGTCCACGAATGTCCACGAATGACACGAATGGCCACGAATGACACGAATGGCCACGAATGACACGAATGGCCACGAATGACACGAATAGCACGAATGGCCACGAATGACACGAATGGTCACGAATAACACGAATGGCCACGAATAGCACGAGGGGGAGATTGCTCCAGCAAAGAAGCCCTTTCCTGTTTGCACATTCTGCATTCTCCATTCCCTGACACGTCTGTCAGAAAAATATCAACCGCTTATCAGGGGGCTATCAAGACACAACACAGGGCAGGGGGTATCCTGAAAGCGTAGCAATCCACGGACGCACCCGCCACGGAGGAATGTCTATGCGCAAATTCGCCCTGTTCGCCCTTTTTCTGCTCACCGCCTGCTCCCCACACCTGATTGCCGCCCAGCCGCGCGAGAAGGCCATCGCCACCTACCCCGCGCCGGTTTATCCCCAGAGCACCTGCACCGCTACCCTGGAACTGGGTGTCACGGATGTCGCCGAGAGCGAGGCCGCCCTGGCGGAAATCGCCGCGCAGCACAACGGCTATGTGCAGGAGGCGACCGCCTGGTACGAGAACGACCAGCGGCACAGCGCCGTCACGCTGAGGATACCGGCCTACGCGTTCCAGGCCGCCCGCACCGAGGTACGCGCCCTGGGCAGGGTGCGCGACGAATGGGGACAGGCGTCCCCCTGCCGCCCAGGTACTGGCTATGCGCAAATCACGGTGTATCTGCACCCCAAAAGCGGCGGCAGCCCGCCATCCCGTCCGCTGCGCACCCTGCAACGCGCCTGGGGCGTCACCCTGACCCTGTTCGGTTACCTGCTGGACGCGCTCATCTGGCTGACGGTCGTCGGCGGCCCCATCGCCCTGCTCGCCTGGGGCGCGTACACCCTGTACCGCAAAATCCGCCGCGGAGCAGGCAGTTGAAACTGCATCAACATCCGCGAAGTCGCCCTTCGGCGACTACAAATGCCTCTCCGAA
>DAOTWV010000086.1:0-30118 GCA_034435695.1 Anaerolineales bacterium
GGAACGCAGATACCGCAGATTTGACGCAGATTCTCGCAGATACGGCCAACGAAGTGGCGAAAACCAACACAACCAGCGGATATCAGCGGCACCAGCGTTATCAGCGGTCTACTGACCAACATATCTTTAGTGCTCTCGAACGCAACTCACTCTACGGAGATGCGGCTGCCCTCAGGGGTCTTGATGACCTGAATGCGGGTCGGGAAAGCATCTTTCAGGCTCTCGATATGGGTAATAACCAGGATTTTCGCGAAATCGTCTTTTATTAAGTTAATGGCTTCCACCAGGCGCTGCCGTCCCTCGGCATCCTGACTGCCAAAGCCCTCGTCAATCACCAGGGTCTGGAGGCGTGCTCCGGCGCGTGCAGCCAGCACCCGCGAGAGCGCCAGCCGGATGGCAAAATCCACGCGAAAAGCCTCGCCACCAGAAAACATTTCATACGGACGCGTCCCATTCCCATCTCGAATCTGGATATCCAGCGTTTCTTTCATGTCATCCCGACGTCCTTTGTACGCCTGCTGGGTGATGAAGTGTACGTTCATTTCTCCATTGCTCAGGCGTTCCAGGACATCATTGGCGTGGGTCTCGATTTCAGGGAGCGCGGCCTCGATAAGCAAGGCTGGCGCCCCTTTTTTACCAAAGGCCTGCTCCAATTGCTTATAGCGGCTGAGAGTGATAGCCAGTTCATCTTGTTGAACCCGCAATTTGCGGCGCTCAACCCGCAGGGTATCCAGCACCAGCAGCCTTTGTTTTGCTGCGCCCAGGTCTCTGTTCAGTGCTCGTTCCCGCTCTCGGAATTGCCGTAGTTCTTGCCATGCTTGCTCTACATCCAGGTTTTGTTCCTGGGCTTCGGCCAGTTGTTTCCGGGCCTGTTGCAAGTCTTCTTCCAGGGTGCTCTGGCGCTCCTCTCGTTCTTTTATCTGCGCTTTCAGGTCTTGAATTTCCCTCTCCAGTGGAAGCAGGGCAGCCTGAGCGCGCTCCAGCACCCGCAACGATTCTTCGGCAGTGCGACCAGATTGTTCGCGTTCCCGGGCGGCCTCATGGGCAGCCGGGTCATACCCCAAAGCCTGACATCGGGCATCAATCTCGGCAAGCACGGCACGGTCATCTTCGGCATACGCTTCTTCCGCCAGACAACGGCGCACTGTTTCGAGCCGGGGAAGTCCCTCTTTCTGCCATGCTTCCAGGTCTGCAAGAAGTTGCTCCTGCCGGGTTTGCAGCCGACTCACCTGGGCAGCAAATTTGCGTTGCTGCCCCTCCAGCAAATCCAGCGAACGCAACGCCTCTTGAATTGCCTGGGCGCGCTGCTTCAGGGTATCCATGTTTTCTTTGTTGCTATGATAACGCCCGGCCAGGCTTTTGCCATCGGAACGCAGCGCCGAGGTCAGTTCCTGGCGATGCTCTTCAGTCAATTCCTGTCCACAGGTAGGGCAGGTTGAGCCGGTGTCTCCTTCGAGCATATCCAGGCGCTCTTTCATGGCCTGCATTTCTTGCTTCAACTGGCGGTTTTCCGTTTCGAGGCGGGTGCGCTCTTCCGTGATGCTGCGCAATTCGTCTTGCAGGGAAGCCCGTTGGGCAAGTTTTTCTTCCACTTCTTGTAAATTCCGGTGGGCGGCTTGTAAATCTGCCTCCAGGGTCTCCAGGTCCTGCCGAAGGACATCCACGCTGGAGGCCCTGGTCTCCAGCGTGTGCAGTTCTTGTTCCAGGCGCGCTCGCTCCGCCTGGATATTTGCCAGAGGTTGCTGGCGGAGTTTCTGCTGCTCGCGGAATTGCACGGCGATTGTTTCCCAGTGCTCCAATTCCGCACGCGCCTGCTGCCAGGCGTCGTAGGCCGCCTTGATTTCCTCGGCTTTTTCCAGAGTGTTTCGATACGCTTCTTGCTCTTCGGTGCGTTGCTTCAGACGCGCCTGCAGTCCCTGCAATTCCTGGCGAGTGGTGTGCAAACTGGCCTCAATGGAAACCACCGTTTTCCTATAGCCATCCAGCATGGCCTGGGTTTGTTTCATGCTGGCGAGTGCAGCCTCTTTGGCCTCGCATATTTTCTGAACATCAGCCAGTTCGTGCTGAATGCGCTCTACGGCTTGTTTGCGTTGCGGTTCTTCAGCCAGTTCGATTTCCTTTTCTTCAATTTGACGGCGGATATTCTCTATCTGGCTTTCTATCTCCCGAATGCGCTCCCGGGTGCGCTGCCGGTACACTTCCCACTGCTCAAGCCCCAGGATGTTGGAAAGCACTTTTTTGCGCTCGGCAGGCTTCATGCGGGTAAAAGAATCGGCCTCTCCTTGAAGGAAAAATGCAGCGTTGACGAATGTCTCGTAATCGAGTCCCAATAACTGGCGGATACGAGCATCCGTTTCTCGCAAGGAACGCTCCGAAAGGGGTTTCCAACTACCATCCGCCTGGCGAATCTGGAATTCCAGAGTAGTGGTTTTGCCCCGCGGGTTGGTACGCACAACACGGTACACGTTCCCTTCATACGCGAAGGTAAAGGAAACCTGCGCCACATCTTCTTTCAGGTGAATGATGTTCTCATCATTACGGCGTGCCCGGCCAAAGAGTGCCCATGTCATGGCATCCAGCAGGGAGGATTTCCCGGCTCCGTTATGCCCGGAAATGCAGGCCGTATGAAAAGATTCAAAATTCAATATCGCCTCGTCACGATAGGAAAGAAAACCGCGAATGCGTAACTCAATGGGTATCATGCTTTAGCGCACCTGTTGGAAATTGATGATGATGCTATTTTGTTCGCAATCCTCAAATGTATCGAAATACACCCGGTCAGAAAGGGGCAAATTGGCCTGGTCTAGCAACTGGATGTACAGACTATTGTGGGAGGCGATGGGCGACTCGGCAAGTTGGAATTCGTAGCCACCCTCGCCATACTGGTGCGCCGCCCCAGAAACCGTGTACACATCTATGGGGCGCCCACCCAATGAACCGTGTAAGTGGATGGTAACGTATAACTTTCCACCACCATGCAGGTCTTCGATGTTTCCTCCGATGCCCAGCCAGTTGCACCCCAATTCGCTATGGAAGATGTTTTGAATGGCCAGAGGTGCATCTTTGACGACAAACGCGTATCCCCCAGGGGTCGCAGTGGGACGCGGGGTAGGAGAAGGGGAACCCGGCGGGGGCGTCGGTGAGCCTGCCGGGGCAGTCGCGGTGGGTGTAAGAGATGGTGTAGGGGTAGCCGTAGGAACAGGCGTTGCCGTAACCGTAGGCGTGTGCGTGGCGGTAGGCGGCAGAGCAGTAGCCGTAGCAGGCATGGGGGAGGGCAAGACAGCCACCGCCGGCAGTGTGGGCGGTGGAAAGGGGTTGACCGGCACATAGGGATTGAGGTACACCCATCCTGCCAGGCCAAGCACCCCGATAATGCCTGCCAGCATCACCAGGGTCAGTAAATTCCAAAAACAGCCCGCACCCTGACGGGTGCGAGCCAAATCGGGTTGTGATTTTTTTATGGTCATAGGGCAAAGGGGCAGCCGTTATTTCTGCACGAAGTTGATGAGTATCAGGTTTTTCTGACAACTATCGTAGGTGCGGAAAGAGTAACGGCTGGAAAGCGGTGCGCCATTTTCAGAGAACAACTGCACATACAGCGTTCCCTTGCTGGCATTGGGGTCATCAGCAATAGTGATTTCATAGCCGCCATCGCCGTAAGCCGTACCGGCTGCGGTCACCGTCGTAATCTGGATGGGCTTGCCTTCGTAGGTGCCCCCCAGCAAAACGGTTATGCCATTGACCGCCTCGCCACTGCTATCCAGCACCTGTCCGGCGACTCCCATCCAGGCACATGAACGCTCCGGGTTCACCGTATCAGATTGCACCCAGGAAGGCGACCCTTCAGCCAGGCCGAAATTAGGCAAGGGTGTCGGCGTAATGGTGGGGGAAGGAGTCCAGGTGGGTAAGGTAAACCGCGTTGGGGTAGCCGTGGGTGTTGTCGGGGTATGCGTGGGGGTGGGTAACGGCGTATTGGTAGGCGGCAGGGTTGGCGTAGGTGTCCAGGTGGGAGGTAACAGGTTCAAAGGGGTGGGGGTTAGCGTGGGTAATTGCAGCAAGGCTGGCAGTGTAGGCGCGGGGAAAGGGTTCAAACCGGATTGCGGGTTGACGAAAATAACCAGCGCGGCCAGACACACACACACTGTAGCCAGGGTAAACACACCAGCCAGGACGTTCCACAACGTATTGCGCGAATTAGCCATGAGCGGCCTCCCTCCTCAGGTAAATCAGGGCACCAGGATTTCCACCTGGCTTTGTTGACGTTGGTTGTTCAGCCAGTCTTGCAGGGCTGCTTGCTGAAGGTACAAACGGGCATCGGTGCTGAGCGGACGTTGGGCGTCACGTTCCACTACCTGCACGATGTGAAAACCAAGCGAGGTTTCGATGACTTCACTATATTCGCCGGGAGACAGGGAAAAAGCCGCCGCCTCGATTTGCGGAAAAGCAAGCATTCCCTGCGGAAACCAGCCCAGGTCGCCCAGCCCAACGGGGTCGAATTGTGCTGCCAGGGTTGCAAAATCCGTGCCATTTTGCAATTGTGCATACACCTGCAAAGCATCGTCCCGATTATATAGCAAAATCTGCCGGGCATGGACTTGCAGCATCGTTTCAGGTACGGAGGCAATCACCTTATCCCGCATCCAGGCAGCAGCCAGTTGTTGCTTCAATGCCTGACGCAGCGATTCTTCGGTGTAGTGATTGTTTTGCAGCCACGTTTCCCAATCAGGCAGCGCCTGGTTGCGTATACGCGTCAGGGTGCTTTCCAGTACGGCTTCATCGGGCTGATACCCGGCCTGGCGGGCAGCCTGCGCCAACAAGGCCTGTCCGATGAGTTCGTCCAATACCTGTGCCGAAGCATCTGCTGTCTCTTGCGCTGGCAAATCAAGGGTTGCGCGCGCATCCAGGTAACGGGCAAGTTCGTCCTGATAGGTCTGTAAGGGAAGTGGTTCTCCATTGACGCGTGCAGCAAGCGGTTCTGTCGTAGGAGACGGTGACGGCGGCAAGGAGGTAGGGGTGGGCTCAGGGGGGAGAGCCGTTTTCAAGGTTGGGCTGGCCACCACAGGGGGAGGGGTAGGGCTTTGCGAGGTGCGGCACCCCCCCAGGAGAAGCGCACACACCCCAAGGATAGCCGCAAAGCCCCTGATATGCAATCGTCCATTTGTCTTATTGAGATTCATGGTGATTTAGATTATACTGCAAGTACCCCAAATACATTTGCATCACGGAGAATGGGAATGCGCACCTTTTTACGTCGAGTTTTCGTAGTGCTTTTTCGTTTGCTTACCCATCTGGAAGTCAGCGGGCTGGAAAACATCCCCAAAAGTGGCCCCTGCCTGCTTACTCTCAATCATCTCAGCGTAGTAGACGCCCCTTTGATTTTTCACCTCGTCGAGCGCCCCGATGTAACCGCAATCGTGGCACGCAAACACCAGCGGAATCCATTTTTTCGCTGGTTCGTCAATCAGGTATCCGGCGTATGGCTGGACCGTACCAATCTGGATGTGGATGCGCTGCGCCAGGCGCGCCAATTGCTGCGTAACGGCTGGATTTTAGGGATTGCCCCCGAAGGTACGCGCAGCCGCACACACGCCTTGCAAGAAGCCAAGCCCGGCGTCGCTTTCCTGGCGGCACAATGCAAGGTGCCCGTCTTACCAGTGGGTATCGTCGGCACCGAACGCGTTTTTTCTTCCTGGCTGCGCCTGAAACGTCCACATCTCAAGGTGCACTTTGGGCAACTTTTCACGCCACCGCCACTGGAACGCAAAAACCGCGATGCGTCCATGAAGCGCAATACCGACCTCATCATGTGCCACATTGCCGCTCTCTTGCCGCCAGAATATCGAGGCGTATACGCGGAACGCTGCAACGAAGGCACACCGGCGTAACCTGCCCCTGCCTCCATTGGGAGAGACCTTACGGGAGTATGGCAATATGGTTATCAGTAACAGCATGCACTACCTCCAAACGGAGAACAGCCGCCTGAGGGAGGCCAATGCCCGCATGGCAGAGCGTTTGCACCGCCTGCAGCATGCGCTGCGCGCACTCAACCACCTGCTAGACCTGTTGCCAGAGATTACCCCGGAAAGCGATGCCCTGGCTGTGGTGTACCGCCTGTTGGAAACCACGTTACAGGCAATTGGCTCTGAAAATGGTTCACTCTTGTTGCTGGATGAGGGAAAAAACGAACTCGTTTTCGCTGCGGTTGCCGGCCCCTACGCAGAACCTTTGCAGGGGTATCGCATTCCTGCAGATGAAGGAGTGGTGGGCTGGTGCATCACCAACCGCCAACCCCGGCTGGTAGCAGATGTCCGCCTGGACCCGTACTTTTCACCTGCCGTAGACCGTTACACCACTTTTCAGACGCAATCGTTGATTGCCATTCCCCTGGTGAAGGAAGAACGCATTTATGGCGCGCTTGAGGTCGTAAACACAACCTCTGGGGAACCTTTCACAGAAGAAGACGAGGACATCGTACGCCTGGTCGCTTACCTGACCACGGAAGTACTGGCCAGAGCAGAGCAGGCAATGGCTTGACACAATTTCTAAATTGGAGATAATAAGGAAACACAATCGCATACACCCCACAACGGCTGCGATGGAGAAAAGTACACCGGAGAAAATCGCCAGGGAGGCGCCGGGCAGAGACTGAAACCCGCGCTCGATGGAATCCGATGGAAGTTCGCTCCTGAGCCGCTCAAGGGAACGGAGCATACGGAAATCACGAAGACCTTATGCTCCCAGTAGTTTGAGCCGCATCCCCTGCGTTACCCGGGGAGCCAATCGAGGGCCTTTCCTCCGTTGGTGCAGAAAGTGGGTTGCCGCGAGGCAGCCAACAAGGGTGGTACCGCGGGAAATATCTCCCGTCCCTTGCCGGGGCGGGATTTTTTTGTATCCATCAAACGCATCGGAGGCACGTATGCTGGAAACCATTCACCATGTGCAACAAACAGGTCTGGAGGCGCTCCAAAGCGTCGCTACCGAAGAAGCACTGCAGGCCTGGAAAGTCACTTACCTGGGGCGCAATTCCGAAATCATGGGCGTGTTCAAAAAAATCAGTACCCTGCCCAAAGAAGAACGCGGCCAGGTAGGACGCGCCGCTAACCAGGCCCGGCAGGCGTTGGAAGCCGCCTACGAAGAAAAGGCTGCCGCACTCAAGCAGGCTGCCCTGCAACAAGCGCTGCAAAGCGAGCGGCTGGATGTCACCCTGCCTGGGCAAAAACCGTCTTATGGACGCCTGCACCCCACCACACGCACCTTGCGCGAAATTTACCGCATTTTCGCCGGTATGGGCTTCCAGGTCTTCCGCTCTGGCGAGGTGGAAACCGACGAATACAACTTCCAGTTGCTCAACTTCCCGCCCAATCACCCGGCGCGCGAAATGCAGGATTCTTTCTACGTCACCAGTGAAACCGACCGCGGCGACAACCCTATTTTGCTGCGCACGCATACTTCCCCCGGACAAATTCACGCCATGCGGCACTTCGCCGCCATGAACCCCGATGACCCGCCCGCTGTGCGCATCATCTTGCCTGGCATGTGCTACCGCTTCGAGGAAATCAGCACCCGCTACGAAATTCAGTTCACCCAGGTAGAAGGGCTGGCCGTCGGTAAAAACATCTCCTTCAGCGACCTCAAAGGCACGCTGAGCGCCTTTGCCCGCGCTATGTTCGGCCAAAACGTGCGCACCCGCTTCCGCGCCAGCCACTTCCCTTTCACCGAGCCCAGCGCAGAAATGGACGTGGAATGCTTCCTGTGCGGTGGTAAAGGCTGTCAGGTATGCAAACACACCGGCTGGCTCGAAATCCTGGGCTGCGGCATGGTACATCCCAACGTGCTGCGCAACGGCGGTTACGACCCCGAAAAATACACCGGCTTCGCCTTCGGCATGGGGCCAGAGCGCATTACCATGCTGCGCCACCACATTCAGGATATCCGCTACTTCTGGGGCAACGACCTGCGCTTCCTCGAGCAGTTCTAACCCGACTACCAGACTACCCGACTAGCAGACTATCCGACTAGCAGACTAGCAGACTACCCGACCAAGCGACTACCCGACTACCCAACGAACCCAAAATGAAAGCACCCATCTCCTGGCTCAAAGACTTTGTTGATATCACCCTGCCTCTCGAAGACCTGGCGCATCAGTTGACCATCGCCGGGCTGGAGGTAGAAGAAATCCGTTATGTGGGCCTGCCCAAACCCCAAGACAAACGGCAGCGCTTCAAAATCAGCGGATTTTCGTGGGAACGCGACAAAATCGTGGTAGCCGCCATCCATGAAGTCATGCCACACCCCAACGCCGACCGGCTGGTGTTGTGCAAACTGGATGACGGCGAACGCGAGCACATCGTGCTGACCGGCGCGCCCAACCTGCTGCCCTACCGCGGCACCGGGCCGCTGGATACCCCCCTGAAAGTTGCCTATGCCCGCGAAGGCGCCACACTGATTGACGCCTACACCCCTGGCGGCGGCACCGTCAAACTCAAACGCAAGAAAATCCGCGGCGTGGAATCCTACTCCATGGTGTGCTCAGAACGCGAACTGGGCATCTCCGACGAACACGAAGGCATCATACTGCTGGACCCCGACGCCCCCACCGGCACCCCGCTGGTAGATTACCTCGGCGATGCCGTGCTGGATATCGCCATCACGCCCAATTTCGTACGCGGCGCGTCCATCCTGGGGATTGCACGCGAAATTGCGGCCATCACCGGGGCTACGCTCCACCCTCCCAAATACGATGTCCTCATGGAGGGGCAGCCTATCAGCGGGCGCGTCGCCATCCAGATAACCGAACCAGAAGTCAACCCGCGCTTCACCCTCGGGCTGATTGAAAACGTCACCATCCGCCCCAGCGCCTATCGCGTGCAATACCGCCTGCGGCTGGCCGGCATGCGCCCCATCAACAACATCGTGGATGCCACCAACTACGTCATGCTCGAAGTAGGGGAACCGCTCCACGCCTTCGACTACGATGTACTGCTGGCGCGCGCCCGCAAGGCTGGCCAGGATGCCCCCACCATCATCACCCGCCGCGCCCAACAGGGCGAAAAACTGGTCACCCTGGATGAGGTAGAGCGTACCCTGGACGACTTCACTGTTCTGGTCTGCGACCAGAGCGGCCCGCTGGCACTTGCCGGCGTGATGGGCGGTCTGGAATCCGAAGTAACCGCCAATACCCGCAACGTGCTGCTCGAAGGTGCCTCCTGGAACATGATAAACACTCGCCGCACGGTCATGGCGCAAAATCTGCCTTCAGAGGCCGCCTACCGCTTCGCACGCGGCATCCACCCGGCCATGGCCGAACGCGGGTTACGCCGCTGCCTGGAAATCATGCGCCAATGGAGCGACGGGACTGTCGCTCAGGGCATCGTGGACGAGTACCCCCTGCCTTACCCCGACCCCGTGCTTCACATCACCCCCGCCGATGTGAAGCGCTGGCTGGGCATCGAACTGAGCGCCGCCACCATCGCCGATATCCTCACCCGGCTGGAATTCCGCTGCCAGGTAGACGGTCAAAAAATCACCGTACAGGCCCCCGACCACCGCATGGACATCGGCACAGGCGTAGTCGGCAAAGCCGACCTGATGGAAGAAATCGCCCGTGGTTACGGCTATGAACGCATCCCCGAAACGCTGCTGGCCGATGAACTGCCCCCCGTGTGGAAAGACGAAGCCCGCGAGCGTGAAGAGCAGGTACGCGACCTGCTGGTAGACCTCGGCTTCCAGGAAATCATCACCTACCGCATGACCTCCCCCCAGAGGGAAGCCCGCATCCTGCCCCCAGAGCGGGCGGCTGAAGCCCTGGAAGCCCCCTACTTCCGGTTGCAAAACCCGCTCAACGTGGATTTCACCGTCCTGCGGCGCAACCTGCTGGCCAGCGTCATGGAGATAGTGGAGCGCAATAGCCGCGTCCGCGAACGCCTGGCCTTCTTCGCCATCGGCCCGGTCTTCCTGCGTCGGGATGACTCCGACCTGCCCGAAGAGCGCATGCGTCTGGCCATGGCATTGAGCGGCCCGCGTGCCCTGCCCGCCTGGCGCACCACCGATACCACCCCCATGGACTTCTACGACCTCAAGGGAGCCGTCGAAGCCCTGGCTGCCGCCCTGCACCTGCCCGCGCTGCGCTTCGAACCCGCCGACGACATCCCCAGCCTGCATCCGGGGAAATGCGCCCGCGTCTGGCTGGGCGAGAAATTGCTGGGCGTCATGGGAGAACTGCACCCCGTCGTGCGCGAAAACTACGAAGACCTGCCCAAGGTGCCCATCCTGCTGGCCGATTTCGACGTTCAGACCATCACCCAGGCCATGCCTCGCCTGTACCCCACCGCACCAGTGCCCACCTACCCGCCGGTGCTGGAAGACCTGGCCATCATCGTGGACGAGGACACCCCCGCGGCGCAGGTCGAAGAGGTCATCCGCAAGGCTGGCGGTGCACTGCTCAAAGAGGTGCGCTTGTTCGATGTCTACCGCGGCGAACAAATTGGGGCAGGCAAGAAGAGCCTGGCCTACGGCCTCACCTACCAGGACCCCAGCCGCACTCTGACGGATAAAAAGGTCTCGAAGATTCGTCGCAAAATCATCCAGCGCCTGGAAAAAGACCTGGGAGCGCACCTGCGTTCATAACCCGCCCCCATGCACAAAAAAAGAGCGCCAGCCGATTGGCTGGCGCTTTTTTCTTTCAATCTTGCAGGCGCTGCAACAGCAAGCGGGCAATGCGCAACCCGTCCATTTCGCGCACTTCCAGCCGCACTCCATCCACGTCTACCGCATCCCCCACCTGCGGAATGCGTCCCAGTCTGCCCAGCACAAAACCAGCGATGGTGTTGTAGTGGGCGTCTTCCAGATTCAGCCCCAATTCTTCGTTGACATCATCAATCAAGGTCAAACCATCAATCAACACCTGCCCATCGGCCAGTGGCTGGATTTCGGGGCGCTGTTCATCGAATGGGCCACTTACTTCGCCGACGATTTCTTCCAGCAGGTCTTCCAGCGTCACCAGGCCGGCCGTGCCGCCGTATTCATCCAACACGATAGCAATATGCTGGCGGCGCGCGCGGAATTCCTGCAGCAAACGGTTGACGGAGATAGCCTGCGGCACGAACAGGGCTTCGCGCACCAGGTCACGCGCCACGCAATGCTGGCGGGCGGGGTCCTGCGTGGCGGCAATCACATCCCGTGCGTGCAACACACCCAAAATCTGGTCCAGGTTTTCTTCGTACACAGGGAATTTGGTGTAGGGGTGCGATACCATACGCTGGATGGTGGCTTGCAAGGAGGCATCGGCCTCTACGGCTACGATTTCGGTGCGCGGAATCATGACCTGTTCCACCAGCAGTTCCCCGAAATCGAAGATGGCATGCAGCATCTCGCCCTCGTCTTTCTCCACCACGCCCCCTTCCGTGCTGGCTTCCACCAGCATCTTGAGTTCCTCCACCGAGTGCACCATCTCATGCCCGGAAACCGGCTCGATGCCAAACAAGCGCAGCAACATATTGCCTGCTCCATTCAGCGCAATAATGGCCGGTTTGAAGAGCACCTCTGTCCACAGGGTGGGACGCGCCACCACCAGCGAGGTGCCTTCCGGGTTTTGCAGCGCCACCGATTTGGGCGCAAGTTCTCCGGCCACCACGTGCATGAAGGTGATGATGGCAAACGAAAGCCCTGCTGCGATGCTGTGCGAAACTTCGCTCTGGATGGTAATGGGGAAGAGGTGTACCACCGGCTCCAGGAAATGCGAAAGCGCCGGCTCGCCCACCCAGCCAAGCCCCAGGCTGGCCAGCGTGATGCCCAACTGGGTGGCTGCAATGACGCTATCCGGGTTGGCAATGGCTTCCTGCACGTCCCGCGCCCGTACGTTCCCCTGTTCCACCAGTTCTGCAATGCGCGTGCGGCGCACGCTCACCAGAGAAAATTCTGCCGCCACGAAAAAACCGTTGGCAGCCACCAGGACAAGTACCAATCCAAGTTTGAGAAGGTCTATCAGCAGTGTCGATTCCATGAAATCCCGTTTGTGTGAATCCCTGCCCCACAGGCAGGGAGGATTTAGCGTAAGAAAACCGCCGCCCCGTAGCCTACCACGCGGCTGAAATCGCCGGTGATATCGCCAGAGGTGGCATGACGCAATATCTGCGCCCGTTGTGCGCCCAGTTCTCTGGCAGCCCACATCACGGCAGCCAGCGCGCCGCGGCCACAGGCAAAGCCTTTGCCTTCCTCTTCGGCTCGCAGCACACCTTGAGGGTCAAAAGCAGCCACCCGGCGCAGCATTTCCTCATCCAGCACGCGCGCCCGCTCCTGGGTGTAGAAATGCGAGAGGTCTGTGCTGGCCACCAGAAGGGCGTTTTGTTCCCGCAGGATATCACCAAGCGCCTCGCCCAGGGTACGCACCACCTCCGGGGTGTGCTCGCGCACCATCACGGGCAGCAACCGAAAAGGGGCATCCAGCACACATTGCAAAAAAGGCAATTCTATTTCCAGCGAATGTTCCGGGTCGTGTCCCACGCCGGTGAGCGGCAATGCGCCGCGGGCGCGCAATCCGGCATTCAGTTGCTCTATCAGGTCATGTGCAACCGGTATCTCGCCCAGGGGTGTGGCATACGCCCGATGTAATGTGGTCAACATCGGGTAAGGGTACGGGTAATGCATGGGCGAAACTACGGCCACAACCTCCGGCGAAAGCCCCTGCACAGCAGCAAAAGCATACGCCGCCACTGGCCCCGAATACAGATAGCCAGCGTGCGGCGCCATGATTCCTACCACCTCCCCATCCAGGGCAGGCAAGTGTGCCTGCTGGAGGTATTTTTCGATGTCATGGCGCAAAATATCGGCGCGACCAGGATACCATTGCCCGGCAATTGGGGAGGGGCGCACGCTATCTTTGACTTGCATGATACCACCTCCGGGTGTGCACTGTTCCAACCAGGGGAAAGCCCGCCAGCCACATGGGACAAATGCGGGTTTGTACTGTTTCCATTCTAGCACAACCTGGGCAGAATGTACCAATTGCCTGCCGAAAGGGCGCACTGCAGATATGTTGGTCAGTAGAACGCTGATAACGCTGGCGCCGCTGTTCTGCGCTGGTTGTGTTGGTTTTCGCCGCTTCGTTGGCCGTATCTGCGAGAATGTGCGGTGTCTGTGTTCCGGTGTGTCAGGCCATACCGCGATTCACCAATAACGTTTTCATGCTCCCGCCGAAAGCACCTTCCGCTCATCCCAGGCGTGCAGCCAGGAAGGGTACCAGCATCTCCTGGGGGTGCAACCCGCCATGCCGCCCCAGCAAGGGGTTGTCTTTCATCGGCCACCACAGGTACGCATTCCCTTCGGGAAATACGGTCAAATCGCCCAGACGGTCGCGCAGCGCAGGATGTGGTTCCCCTGGCCCATACAGGCCGCTGCGCAGCACGTTGAGCGAATCGCGCACGTGGAACTGTCCCATCCAGGAACGCTCGACGTATTCCTGTACCGCCTCGCGCTGTCCAGGGCGCGGATAGAGGAAGAACAGGCGGTGTTCGCCAGTAGGGTTGATATGCAGACGACGGTCGAGACCGGGATGTGAACGCAACTCGTAATGCGGGGCAAGCGGCGTGTCAATCTGCCCGTGGTCGGCCAGCAGCAAAACAGCGGTATCCTTGCGCCCTTCGGCGCTCAGGGGGCGCAAAAACTGCTTCTCGAAAGCATAACTAAAGCCGGCGAAATCGGCTGCCGGGCGCTCGTCATCTGGCCCGTAGCGGTGCGAGAGGCTATCCACACCACTCCAGTACACCCACACAAACATGCGCTCTTCTGGCGAATGTTCCAGCAGGCGGCGGACATTCACCCACAACTCTGCAGCGGAGCCAAAGGGGTGCATCTGCACGTCCTTTAGAAACATTTGCGAAAGGCCAGAGCCACCCAGTGAGTAATGCTGGAAGGCATGGGCACCTACGCCATACGCTTGCAGGTGCGTTCCCAGCGTCGGAAAGGGCAAATACCTTTTAGGGTCGAAGCCGGCGCGTTCCAGGGAACCGGCGCTGCCCTTGAATTGAATGGGACTGTGCAAAATCATGTTCGCTACCACGCCATACTCTTTCAGCCACAACTCGTACCCCACAACGCCGTGCTCGGTCGGGCTGCGTCCCGTCCACAGAGAGGTGAGCGCGGCGCAGGTGGTGCTGGGGGAAATCGAAGTCAGCGGCGCCAGCAGCCCATCTTGGGTCAATGCCCCCCACACCGGGGCGTCCGCCTGCATCCAGCGTTGCAAGCGATGCAGGGCAAGGGCATCCACCAGCACCAGCACCACTTTGCGAATGTTGCCTCCCAAAGGCTGCCACAGTACACCATCCAGGGGACGGCCAGCCAGGTCAGGGATGTCCAGCAGGCGGCACACCGTATCGGGCACGTTCAAAATACTGTTTCCATCGTAGGCCGGGTGCAAGAACGCATCCCCAGAGGGAATGCCATCCAGGCGAGTGCTACGCAGCAACGGCAATCGTTCTTCTACCAAATCACGCATCGAGAACTCCTCACGGTATAATCCATTTCATGTTTACGACCATGCCGCTAATCTTACCGCAAAAATCCAAATTGGGTGGACGCGTGTGGCACGTCCTGGGGATAGCGGTGTTGTGGATAGGGCTGTTTGCCACAACTACCGCTTGCAGCGGGAAAAACATCCCCCCCGCGGGCGGCTCCCTTCCTCCACAAGACACGCCTCCCCCCACGCATTCCCCTCTGCCCCCTTCCCCCACAGAGACAATCCCGCCGCCGCAGATAACGCCCTCCCCGACGCCGCCCAATCTGCAGGACATACACCTTGCCTTGTGGCATGCCCTGCCGCCAGCATGGTTGCGCGGTCCGCTGGCACAATTCAACCGCGCCAACCCCTGGGGTATCCGCGTGGAAGCACGCGCTTTTCCTGATGAAGCCGCATTACAGGCCGCCCTGCCCCAGGCTGAGGCAGGCACGCTCATCCTGGGATACCCCATGCTATACACCGGCTGGCCGCAAGATTTCACCGACATGCAGCCGTGGGTCGAATCTGCCTCGTATGGTTTTTCCGCCGCGGAGCAGGGCGATTTCATCCCCGTCTTCTGGCAGGAGGGGGTGGTAAACGGACAGCGTTATGCCGTGCCCCTGCTGCGCAACGCGGCCTTTCTGGTGCGCAACCACTCCTGGGCTGCAGAGTTGGGTTTCGCGCCCATCCCCGGGGACGTGGCCGCATTTCAGCAACAATCCTGCGCCGCCAACACTGCCCTCAAGCACGACGCAGACGTGTACAACGACGGACTGGGCGGCTGGGTGGTAAACACCCGTCCAGAGGTCATGCTGGGCTGGCTGTACGCTTTCCAGGCGCCCATAAGCGAGACAGGCAGCCACTACACCTTCGATACGCCCGAAGCAGAGAGCACCTTTACCTTTCTCAAGGCGCTTTATGACCAGGACTGCGCCTGGGTGGGCACAGAGCCATACCCCGATGCCTACCTGGGGGCGCGGCAAGCCTTGTTTGCCGCAGCCACGCTAAGCGACCTGCCTTTCATAGCACAGGCTTTCGATGAAGCCGGTAACCCGGATACCTGGGGCGCGCTGCCCTTTCCATCCCCGGACGGGGAATCCCCTGTGTTACCCACATTTGGGCCTTCTTTTGCGGTGATACAAACTACGGAGCCGCAACAGGCGCTTGCCGCATGGCTTTTCATGCGTGCCATGCTCGCAACCGAAGTGCAAACACAACTCGTCCAACAGAGCGGCTACCTGCCGGTAAGACAATCGGCACTGCAAGCCTACGGTGCACCACGGCCTGCCTGGCAGGCCGTGGCTGATGCGCTGCCCTATGCCCGACCTGAACCCGCTTTTCCTTCCTGGAATGTGGTGCAGTGGGTCTTGCAGGATGCCGGGGCGCAACTCTTTCAACCGTATTTCACCCCTGAACGCATCCCCGATACGCTGGAATTACTCGATGAAACGGCTAACGAACTCATCTCTCCGTGAAAGCATCTTGCGCTGGGTTGTGGCAGCCTGTTGGGTATACCTGACCTTTTTTGCCCTCTGGCTGCTGCTTTACCTGCTCACCGGCGACGCCATCGGCTGGGTGGGGCTGGTTTCCGCGCTGGCTGTGTACCTCTTCCTGCCCCTTCCGGTGGTGGCTTTTGTCGCCTGGCGCACCAGCCGCCGCGAGTTGTGGGCAGGCGTACTGGTTGGCGTGGTCTGCTTCATGAGCATCTGGGGCGTGGATTTCCTCCCCAAGTTTCCCCGTGCATCCGAAAAGATTACGCTGCGCGTCCTGACATACAACGTGCTGGGACTGGAAAAAACCAGCACCCCCATGCTGGAGGTGCTGCGCAACGCGAATGCGGATATCGTCTGCCTGCAGGAACTCACCCCCGAATTGGCTGCGGACATCCGTACCCAGTTGCAGGGGAAATACCCTTTTCAGTACCTGGAACCCGCGGACATCGTCTTTGGGGCTGGGGTGCTGAGCAAAGTAGCGCTGACGCCGCAGGTACATTCCCTGGGACAGGGGTGGATTGGCCGGCCTCAGGCCTTGCGCGGCGTTTTCGATGAACACAGATTTTTGCTGGTCAATTTTCACATGCCAGCCTTCAACCTGCAAAATATCCGTACCATCAACCAGGGGTTTCGCGTGCGCGAAGACCTGGCGCGCGCCCTGGGAAGGTACGTTCAGGCACAGGGGCTGCCTGCCATTGTGTGCGGCGATGCCAATTCTGCGCCGCTGAGTACCGCGTATCGCATTTTGCGGCAAAGCGGACTACAAGATTCCTGGCGAGAAGCAGGATGGGGCTTTGGACACACATTTCCCGGAAGCGCCCGTCCCGGCAGTTCCCGGCCGCGCATTTTCGGAATTGCCATGCCCATGTGGAGTACCCGCATTGATTACGTGCTGCACACCCCTGAGTGGCAGGCCATACAGGTGCAAACCGCCCCCTTCGACGGCGTCTCCGACCATCGGGGAGTGCTGGCAACTCTGGTCTGGAGGCACTAGCAAGGGGAGGGCTTCCTCCCACACAGGCCGCGGAAACACCAAGGGGCAGCCATCTGGCTGCCCCTTGTCGGGGAAACGCACATCAGGGGGTGAGGAAATTCGGCGGGCGCTTTTCGAAAAAGGCGCGCACGCCTTCGTAGTGTTCAGCTGCGTGGCCGGCAATTTCCTGGATATGCCCTTCATAATCCAGCACATCTTCCAGATGGGGCAGGACAGCCCGATTGAAGGTGCGTTTTGCCAGCCCCATTGCCCGGATGGGGCCACGCGCCAGTTCTGCCGCCCATTCCTGAACAGCGCGCTCCAACGCCGGAGGGGCAACCAGACGGTTGACCAGCCCCCAGGCAAAGGCCTGTTCGGCGGTAATCGGGCGGTTGCTGAACGCGAATTCCGAAGCCCGCCCCAGCCCAATGATTTGCGGCAAAAAGAGCGAGACAGCGGAATCAGGCGCCAGCCCAATTCCAAGGAAGCCAACCACAAAACGGGCGGTATCCGCAGCAATGCGCAAATCACAGGCCAGCGCTACCCCCAGCGCCGCGCCGGCAACCGTCCCGTTGATGGCCGCGATGACGGGTTTCTCGATGCGTCGTATCGCCAGCACCAGCGGGGAATAGGTTTTTTGCAAGTGCTGGCGATAGGAAACGGGCGTGTCCATTGCCATGGCCTGTTGAAACTCGCCCAAATCCTGTCCGGCGCTGAAGATGTGTCCTGTCCCCGTCAACACCACCACCCGAATGGCTTCGTCGCGCCCTGCCTGCCGAAAGACTTTCAATAGCGCCGTGACTATTTCGGTGTTCAAGGCATTGGCTTTCGGATGGTCAATGCGTATGGTGAGGACGTGGTCTTTGATTTCGGTATGCAAAAAATCACTCATTTTCTCCTCCTGCTCGGCCGAAAGGTGGGGGGGAAGGCATCCGTAGAAAAGCACAGACCAGGGGAAAATCCCTGGTCTGTGCTTTCAGGTCGTACACATTCATACCAACAAATTCAGGTCGTCATCATCTTCAGAAGATTCCTCGTCATCATCTGAAGAGAAGAACAGGTCGTTGTCATCCAGGTCAAAAAATTCATCATCTTCCGCCAGGTCGTACCCGTCTTCCATGAGGTCATCTTCATCGTAATCGGCATCGAAGGCCTCGTCGAAAGCATCTTCGTTCCAGGTTTCCCGCTCAAAGGTGACTTCGCTCTCTTCCATGTTGATGCGAATCCAGAGCATGAGCACGTCACCTTCTTCGGTGTTGACGGTACGCGCTGCTACGATGGGTGCCTTTTGCAGCAGCCCTTCTTCGGAGCGATACTCCAGATGAATGCTGCGTCGGTTACGCCAGGCGCGGTGGCAACGTTCCACCAGCGAGGGTCCGTTGAAGGTGCGTAACCGCGTCATGGCTACTTCGCTGAGCACCGGGCCTTCGGCCAGGCTCTGCGTCCATTCGGTACGCATCAATTCAAAGACGGGCGGGGGACCTTCGATAATGGTAATCTTGTCCTCAGTGTAAGGTTCCATTTGTGCAAGTACCTCGTATGTGGGCGGCAAAATTTTCACCAGCAAATTGTGCAAAGCCGGCATATCGAACTGCCGTGTAGCGAATGATACCACTAAATTGCCCTCTGGACGAGTGCAGTATCGCCCAGGAAGTGTATAAATTCCGTAGAAAATGACGGTAATACAGGGTGCTGAAAGTTCGATGTCGGCCAGGTACCTATCCGAAAAATACTTGCCAGTGATAACTACGGTGCATTTTCGGGGAAATCCGCGTACGTCCGCACCATCCGCGGTACGCTTATGCAACGGAGGGACAACTGGCAAGCAGTTGTCCTACGGTAAATTTCCGGGGAAATCCGCGTACGTCCGCACCATCCGCGGCTCGCTTATGCAACGGAGGGACAACTGGCAAGCAGTTGTCCTGCGGTAAATTTTCGGATAGGTTCCACCACAGATAACACAGGGTGGCCGATTCTCTCTGGTTGCGGTTTTATCAGCCACCAGGCAAATCACGGTGAACGCCTGTTTCTATCGCGCCTGGCGCTGCAAAAGGGACAGGTGTCGGCGCGCGTGTTGCAGACTGGCCTCCACCCACCATTGCAACGTGCGTACGCCAAATTGCGGATGCCGGGCGCTGGCATTCCAGGGCGGCGCGTCCAGTTGCATCAGCAAGCCGGTTTCCTCGGAGCGAATGGCCACATAGGAACGGAAGATTTCCTCCGGGGCTTCATCTGCCCTGTACCCTTGCAGCCAGGCGCTATCCTCCGGGCAGGGAGGCAGCGCGCCATCGCGCCCTGCCAGCAGGGAACGGATGGATGGGGCAATGACCAGACTTTCGATATCCCGCAGATGCGCCAGCACCTGATGGCAGGTCCATCCGCCGTGGGGAGGAATTGCATGCCACCGCTCTGCAGGAATGCTCGTGACCTCGCGCTCCAGTGCAGGCACGATTTCCTGCCAGTTGGTCAACATGCGTTGCCGGTATGCGTACAATTCTTTCATGCCTCAACTCCAGAGCCCAGGTCACCATCCGCTCGCACACAAACACCGTTGATGGCTGCCGCAGCGGGAGAGCACAAAAACAACGCCGTCTCCACCACACTTTGCAGTGATGCACCAGAGACAGCACGTTCCCGGCTGGATTCCGTATCCAGCGCACCAGGGGCCAGACAGAGCACCCGCACCCCCAGGGGAGCCAGTTCACGGGCTGCTGCCTGGCTGAGGGCGACCAGCCCGGCTTTGGTAGCGGCATACGCTGCGGAAACGCCTGCTCCCGCAAGGCGCGCGTCGCCGATATTGAGCACTACGCCGCCCTGCCCTTGTTCCCGAAATACCCGCCCGGCTACCTGCGTGGTGAGCAGCGCCCCCCCCAGATTGACGCCCAGCATGCGCTGCCAATCCCATTCATCCAGGTCGAGCAGGGGGGTGTGCGGATGGACGGCCGCGTTGTTGACCACCACATCCAAACGCCCCCAGTCATCCAGCAGACGGGTAAACACCCCTTGAACAGGCATTTTTTTGGAAACATCCCCAAGGTAGGCTTCCCCGCGCCCCCCCTGACGACGAATAGCCTCCAGCGTATCATCCAGGTTGACCGGTGTCAGGTCATTGGCAGCCACAATGGCACCTTCGGCGGCAAAAGCCAGCGCCAGAGCACGCCCCAGGCCGCGCCCTGCGCCTGTAATCAGTACAACTTTGTCCTCGAAACGTTTCACTGCGTTACATCTCCTGTGCAAACGGGCAAACGCCCTGCGTTGGTATGAGCATTGAGCGGCAACCCCAGGTAGGGAGAGGGGTCGTAGGTGTTGGCAATTTCCAATTCGTTGAGAAAACTTCCTCCGGAATCGCGCACTATCGAGAAATGCAAGTGTACGCCAACAGGGTTGAGCGGGTCGCCTGAATAATTTCCCTGATACCCAAGCAGCGTGCCGGCAGGAACGAAGACATCGCTGGTTCCAGGTGGAAAACGCGTTTCGATGAAGGAATTTCCCTGGGCATCGGCCATGTGCGTGTAATAGAGCCAGATTTGGCGTCCCGGCGACAAGGGGTCGGAGGGAATGCGCACAATTACAGCCGATTTCCAGTTCCCCTGGCGGGTGAGGTAGCCGTCATAGGCCGCGTAGACCGGGGTTACGCCGGGTTCCGTTCCCCCGAAGATATCCACCCCTTGATGGCGATGTCCTGGGCGAAACGAATCATCCCACAGGTAGCCGATGAAGCCATCGGTAGGCAACAAAAAAGGAGCCTCAGCACAACGTTGCAGGGAGTGAATCGCCCAATCGGGGTGTTCCTGTGGGGCGCGCAACCATGCCCAAACCTGGCGGCTGCGTCCAGAGGTATCCACAAGCGCCCCCAGAGAGGCACCAGCGCGTCCAGAAAAATACCACGCCACAACCCCCAACACAAAGAAAAAGCCAAAGACCACCTTGAAAGGACTTCTAGGCTGCATCCGTTGCCTCTATCGGAAGGGAGGCTTCCATGTGTTCAGCAATCAACACCGTCACCCGTCCCCCCGTAATTTCTTGCAACATACTGCCAGCAGCCTGCCCCACGTCACTCAACAAAGCCGCCTCCAGGGCAGGCAAATCGGGGAAGTAGAATTCCTGTATCAATTCCAGGCGCTGCATGCCGTAAAGGTAGGTGTGCGGCCTGGTATGACTCTCACGTACCAGGCCGGGCATGCGCTCAGCCAGGTGCAAAAACTTTGGCCAGTGCTCTTGCAAAGAATGTATCACACTTTGCCGTGGAACGATAATCACAAGTTTGTACATGGGCATCCATCAGAAGAATTTTCAAGAGATGTGAATTATACCCCGTGTTCAGGGTATAATTTTGCCACATAAGCCCCAGTTGCCATTTCAGGTTTCCATAGCAGGAGGAGAGCATCCATGTCTGAATACGAAACCATCGTGACCGAAATCCACGGACGGGTGGGTTTGATTCGCTTCAATCGTCCCAAAGCCCTCAACGCCCTCAACAGCACCATGATTTTGGAAATCATGCAGGCGCTGGAAGCCTTCGATGCCGATGACAGTATCGGGGCTATGGTGTTGACCGGGAATGCGCGCGCCTTTGCCGCCGGTGCCGATATCAAAGAAATGGCTTCTGAATCGGCCGTCGGGATGTTGCAGCGCGACCACATCGCTCCCTTCGACCGTATCATGGGCATCAAAAAACCTGTCATTGCCGCGGTTTCCGGCTGGTGTCTGGGTGGAGGAAACGAACTGGCCATGTCCTGCGACATGATTGTCGCCTCGGAAAGTGCACGCTTTGGGCAGCCAGAGGTCAACCTGGGCGTCATTCCAGGCGCTGGCGGCACACAGCGCCTGACGCGTGCTGTCGGCAAAGCCCTGGCCATGGAAATGGTGCTCAACGACCGCCGCCTCACCGCCCAGGAGGCGCTGCATTACGGCCTGGTCAACCGGGTTGTCCCCGTGGAACGGTATCTGGAGGAAGCCCTGGATTTGGCGGCACAAATTGCGGCGCGCGCCCCACTGGCCGTACAATTTGGCAAAGAAGCCGTCAACCACGCTTTCGAATCCTTCCTCTCCGATGGGCTGGCAGACGAGCGCCGCGCGTTCTATTTCTGCTTCGCTTCCGAAGACCAGAAAGAGGGCATGCAGGCGTTCATGGAAAAACGCAAACCATCCTGGAAAGGCCAATAATCTCATGTTGATGTTTCGACAGGTGCTGAAAACGCTGCAAAGCCTGGATGTACCGGGCGATGTTCCCGTCATCGCGCATGCTTCTCTTTCGGCTTTTGGCGAGGTTCACGGCGGCGCAGAGACTCTTCTGGGCGCCATGTTGACGGCTTTTCCGCGCCTGATGATGCCCACCTTCACTTACAAAACCATGATTACCCCTGAAGTAGGGCCAGAACACAACGGCATGCGATACGGCACAGGCCGAGACCTCAATTTCATGGCGCAATTCTATTCCCCGGATATGCCCGCAGACCCGCTTATGGGGGTAGTCGCTGAAAGATTGCGCACTGCCCCGCGTGCCCGGCGCTCCAATCACCCCATTCTCTCCTTTGCGGGCGTTGGTGTGGAGGAGGCGCTCAATGCGCAAAGCATCGAAGACCCTCTGGCACCAATTGGCGTGCTCGCCGAGCAAGGCGGATATGTGCTGCTGATGGGCGTAGACCACACCAGCAACACAAGCATCCACTACGGGGAAAAACTGGCAGGCCGTAAACAGTTCATTCGTTGGGCGCTCACGCGGCAGGGCGTGGTAGAGTGTCCAGGCTTTCCCGGTGCATCCGATGGTTTCAATCAAATCGAACCCTACCTGGAAGGAATCCGCCGGCGTAGACCTCTGGGAAAAGCCCACGTGCAGGCAATCCCCTTGAACGAACTGCTTAACACGGTGCAACAACTGGTGCAAACAGCCCCACAGGCGCTGCTCGACCTGCAATCGAGTGACTTGCGTGTGCGCGATACCCTGCTGGCCGCCGGCATTACGCCCCCAGAAGCCTGAGCCGATGTATTCCGTCTTCGTTTGCGATTTATTCCACGCCTCGCAGCCCGACCACGAAATAGAGGTTCCCGGCTTCCCAACGCGTGAAGTCGCTATTGCGTATGCCCGCCGCAGGCTGCGCGCCTCCATCGAAGAAAACCGCGCCGCCACCCCGGAAGAAACCCGTGAGAAGTGGCGCATCTTTGGTGAAGATTGTCGCGTCGTTGGCCCGGAAGGCGTTGTGTATCTGGCATCTGCGGAGGCGCAACGATATTTTTCCCACCCATCTTCTCCCCAAGACTGCGACTACCTGGGGTTGTATCGCGCCTTGTTGCCTTCGGATTTTTCCCTGGAATGTACGTGGGCAGCAGCCAGTATGCCGCCGCCCCACCACTACGAATACCAGATTAGCATTTCTGCCAATGGGGCAGGGCGCTTACGCTTCATTCCTGATTACCCATCCCATGATGTGCCCGTGTGGGAGGAGCAATTTCAGGTACCCCTTTCCCGCAGGGTGTATCTGCATACCCTGCTGAGGGAAGCAAACCTCCTGCCGCCCCCGCCCAATCAAGATGATGACTCCCCCGTGGGCGGTGCCAGCCTCCATTTATCGGTCACAAGCCAGGGAGAGCAGGCAGACCTGAGCGCCCATCGCCTGCCTTCAGAAGCAGCCGACAGGCTGCGGGATATGCACAAAGCCTTGCGAGATACCGTTCCCCAGCGTGTGGGGAACTTGTGCACCCAACGCCGCGAGGCTTACATCGCAGCACGATACGAATAAACGGCGCTCCTCGTGATAAAAAAGCACCCGGCCTGATAAGCGGGTGCTTTTTTTTGCGATTTGCCGCGGTCAGAGCGCGGCGCAAATGTCAACACTCATTGCAAAAAATCGTGGCGTACGCGCTGCTGTGCGCGCTGCAACTGCCACAAAATGTACCGTACCCGGCTGGACATGGCCTTGGCGATGTTCCATAACAGGTGCGCCCCAAGGTCGGGGTCATCCTCGATAAGCGCCAGCAGCCGGTCGCGTGAAAGCCCCAGCACCACGGCGCCATCCGTGCCTGCAATCAGGTCGGCTGTACGCGTTTCCTGGTCCAGCATGGCGAGTTCTCCCGTCATTTGCCCAGGGGTGAGCACGGCCATGCGCTCCGGAGAGGTAGTGGTGCTTCCGGGACGCTTGGGGTCGCTCCACACCTCGACCGTACCTTCTTGAATGAGGTACATTTCATTGCCTGCTTCATGTGCGCTGACAATGGCTTCCCCTGCTTTGAAGTGGTACTGCCGAAATTGGGCTGCCAGGCGGCTACGCTGTGCGCGCGTCATCCCGCGCCCCAGGTCGGAATGCGTCAAAAATTGGGCAATTTCGCGTACCCGATACAAGTCATCATCGCTCACGGGGGTGCTCAACTGGTCACTGAGCAGCGGCAACCCCAGGAAAGAGGCCACCAACCGACGGGTTTGCTCTGGAGTCTCGAATTGGGGCCAGTGCCCCGCCTTGGGAAGAATGCGCAAATCGGCATCCGGCCATTCATCTGCCACAATGCTGGCATCTCGAAGCGGGACGGTGTTGTCTTCTGCACCCCAAATGATAAGCGTGGGCACCTCCAGGCGGGAAAGTTGCCCGCTCAGATTGTTCTCTCGCATGGCAAAGAAACATTCTGCACGTACACGTCCCTGCCCAGGGCGGCGGGCATCAGCACGCAGGCGATGGTAATCCTGCTCGGTTATTCCGCTGCGTTCCGAAAACGAAACCGGGCGCATCAGACGGTCGGTAATCCCTACCATGGCGCGCTCTACCGAAGAAACTATCAGACTTCCCAGCCCAAAGCGTTCCAGCATGGTAATGGGCGCAATCAACAGATTGATGCTGGTGGATAAAACCCCCGTAATGGTAGGGCCAAGCAACACCATCCGCTCCACCAACGCAGGGTAACGCAAGGCCATCGTGATACTGGTCATCCCGCCCATGGAATGGCCGACAAGCACAACCGGGCCGTCGCTGAGTTCTTCACACAAACGGGACATCAATTCTGCATAGCGTGGAATGGAGGCGCGTTCATCCAGGGGAGGTGACTGCCCATACCCGGGCAAATCTACCGCGACGCAGTGAAAGCGCTGGCTCAGCGGTCCCAACAAGGGAGACAGGGCATACCAGGAACTGGACCAGCCATGAATGAGCAGCGCCAGTTGCCGGTTGGGATTACCCAATTCTTTGTAGTGAATGGTTTGCCCGTCTATGTGGATGAGTTTGGTTTGTGGTATTTGCATAGCACCGTCCAGGAGCAGAGGAATTGCCGGAGGAAAACGCAGCGGAGAGAGTGGGCAAACGCGTACCTCACGGGAGGCGTCTCTTCTCTCCGGCGAAAAGATTGTAGCAAAAAAGGCTGCTCCTGCACGTTGAAAAAACAATGCGGGAACATAGCGATTACGCCAGGGGCCTGCCGCATACATGAGAGGGGGCTATGCCGCTGTGCAACAAGCCATCATCAGGAGTGTTTGCTGCGAGATATTTCTTCGGGAGCAAAGCGCACTTCCTCCCTGCCGGTAAGTTTCTCGCGGATTTTTTGCACAATCAAATCCAGATGTGCGGAATGGGCTACAAAATCCAGGTTGTCCGCCGGGACAGCCAGCACAGGACACAGGTCGAAATTGGAAATCCACTCCTCGTAGCGCTCATTGAGTTGTGCAAGGTAATCAGGCTGGATGGTACGCTCATATTCCCGTCCCCGGCGCGAAATGCGTTGCAGCAGGGTATCTACCGAGGCGCGCAAATACACCACCAGGTCAGGCGGGGGCAGAAACTCACACAGCACCTCATACAGAGCGTGGTAAGAGGCATAATCGCGGGGACTCATCACACCCTGAGCGTACAGGTTGTAGGCAAAAATCTCGGCATCTTCGTACACGCTGCGGTCTTGAATCACAGAGCCAGGACGGAGGGTGATTTGCCTGTGTGCTTGCAAACGTTTGGTAAGAAAGAAAACCTGAGAATGGAACGCCCAGGTGCGCATATCACGGTAGAAATCCGCCAGGTACGGGTTTTCGGTAACCGGTTCGTAAAACGGCTCCCACCCAAGGCGTTTGCTCAGCATAGCCACCAGGGTGGATTTTCCCACCCCGATGTTTCCAGCGACGGCAATGAATTTTTTCATAGGTACACTCAATCGGGGGAAAGGTAGGCGATAGCCTGGTTATTGTTCCCGTCCATCACCAGTTCCAGATGGTGTGCAGGACGGTAGTCGGCGACGCGTATCAATCGCAGGGCAGGTTGGATGTCTTCAAACTCATCGGGCAAGAAATCCAGCAGGCTATTCGGGCTGTTGTAGAAAAAGTCGCGATTGAAAAGCACATCATCGTCATCCAGATAAAGCGCCAGGGGGTAGATGCGCGCTTCTACCATATCCTGGAAGAAGTGGGTACCAAAAGATGGTTCTGGCATGCCAGCCCCAATGTGACTACCGGCCAGTTCCACCAGGGCGCGCGTATTGTACACATCCCCATATTTGATGGGCACCCCCAGGTCCGGGTTGGTCGTTCCCCAACGGCCGGGGCCAACACAAATGAACGTCTTTCCTACCAGCGCGATGTTCAATTTGCCAATGCCTTGCACCAATTTGACACGCGCCTCGTGTGAGGGCAGGCCAAAGTACCCTTCTGGAGGCACGAAGAGCACATAGCCAATGCGTCCCACATACCCTTCAGGGACCATGCGGTTGGTGGTGAAGACGATATCCTGAGGCGCAACATCCTCCGGAATTTCCACATCCACGTCCTGAAAATGGCTCTGAGGGCGGCATTGCAACAAACAGATATCCACATCTGGCTTGAGGGCATGTGGATTCCGAATGGTAATCGTAAACTCGGTATCTACGGGAGTATGGTAGTGCGTCTCCAAAACGTGCAGGATTTCGCGCATGTGGGCGGCGAAATCGGTGCGACGCAGCAATTCATCAAACGTAACCACCAGGGACTCCACGCCGCCTTCCACCAGGCGCGAGCGCAGCGGAGTCAGGTAGCCGCCCTCATCCACATGGCAGATATAGCGCAGGGGTTTGTAGCGTTCAGAAAGCACCTCATGCACCGGCAAAGTCACAAAACGGTTTTCCTGCAAATCAATCACATCCACAAAACGCTGGGAATACCTGCGGATTTCCTTGGGGTTCTTTTCAGGCCGCAACAAGGGGTGACTGAGCGCCACCAGGCGCGGAAAATCGTTTCCAACCTGGTCTACTGCACGCGTTCCCAGCCCCCAGACCAGGCGCAAAAAGCCCGCGTTGCGCTCAATTTGCGGCGCCCAGCGGTACAGATTACGACTAAACCCAACGCCTGCTCCGTGCGGCAGGTAGTAGCGGCCAAATTGCTCGCCTTGCACGACCTGAATGAGCACGGCCATACGCTCGTCGTAATCCTGCAGATTTTTGCTGCGCCGGTAGAGCAGGGCATCCGGGTTCAGGGAACTGGCGTACACCTGACGGATAGCCAGGCTGAGGGCGGCCAGATTTTCTTCCAGCGTGCCCTGGTTGGGACAAAACACGCTCTGGTATTTTCCGGCAAACGAAGTGCCGAAGTTGTCCTCCAGCAAACTGGAAGAACGCACGATAAGCGGTTGCGGCCCGATTTTCTCCAGCAAGGAGTGCAATTTCTGCAAAATGTCTTCGGGGAACTCCCCCCGTAAAAATTCGCGCTGGATTTCGGGGTATTCGCTGCGAATTTGTTCGACGCTTTTGTACTTCTGGTCGGCCCAGGAAAGCAGGTGGTTGGCCGCCATGAAGGTGTACATCAAGTCTGCCCCCAGGAAATAGGATTCTGGCAAGCGGATGTGTTCCTGCACCTCCGGGCTGGCCATTTCGCTGAGGATGCGCGCTGCCAGCAGCATGCCAGCGGCCTTACCGCCCACTTTGCCTTGCCCGATTTTGCGTTTGCGAATTTCGTACAGGTCGTCTACCGTAAACCATTTTTTTGCGATTTTGATGTACGCCAACTGGTCGCTAATCATGGTACGGATGAGTACGACTTTGATTTCCTGCAAACGCGGTTCGGCTTTGGCACGCGCATCCGGGGGCAATTTCTCGATGGCAAAGGCCTGTTCGAAAAGCATATCCTGCGGCGCAAGTTCCGGATTGAAGGAGACCAGCATGTCTTCAGGGTGCGCCACACGTTCATGCAAGACATCGCGCACAATCTCTTCGAACAATTCGTAGGGCAGGTTATACGCAAAATAAAAGTCTGTCAGGTAATCGCGTACTCGCATCAGACGCAATTCCCACATTTCGTGCGATTCCTGGGCAAAGGGGTCATGCAAACCTTCACGCGCCTGCGAGCGGATGGCCTGCTCTCGCACTTCGGCCTCAAAACGCTGGGGCGTTATCACGCCGCGCTCGAAGAGTTCGCGCCGCATGCGGGCGCGAATGTTGGTACTCAAGATGGGATACTGCGCCAAAGTCAGGTAAACGTTTAGGACGTGGTCAGAAGAGGCTGGAGGCAACATGAGCGAAAAAACAAGAAGCGCGCCCCGCAGGACGCGCTTTCCGGGAGGCATACAACTAGACTGGACGCATCGGCATAATCACATGCAGGAATTGTTCTTCCCCAATGGGACGCAACACCCCCGGCGCATCGCTACGCGAGGTTTCCAGCGCCACATTGGGCGTCTTGATGACTTCCAAAACATCGCGCAAAAACCGCACGTTGAAAGCAATCACTATTGGCGGCCCTTCGATAGAAGCATCCACGACATTACGGCTGGAGCCGATTTCCTCAGATTGCCCGGAAATTTCCACGGTTCCCGGCTGCATCTCTCCACCCGGAACGATGTTCAGGTTGGCAATCAACGAACCTTCCCTGGCAAAAATCTCCGCCCGCTTGCACGCCTCGAGAAAGGCGCTGGTGGAGATAACGGTGCGGGTCTGATATGTACGCGGGATGATTTGGGTAACATCCGGGTAATTGCCTTCGATGAGTTGCGTCACCAATTCGATGTCTTTCAGGCGAAACACTACCTGATTGCGATTTTCCAACACCAGCATGGTCAAGGTTTCATCTCCATCGGAGGCAACCCGCGCCAGTTCGGTCAGGGCACGCGCCGGCACGACAACCCGCACGGGGGTAGCCACAGGGGCAGAGAGGCGCGCCGAGCGTACCGAAAGACGAAAACCATCCGTGGCATAAAGGGTGATTTCTTCCCCTTTCGCTTCTATCAGTACCCCTGTCAAAATCGGACGGGCTTCATCACTGGAAGCAGCAAAAGCCACTTGCTGTATCATCTCTTTGAAATCGGCCACGTTGATGAAAATACCCTCATCCAGGTCGGCCACAGGCATGGGAGGAAATTCCTGGGCATCAATGCATTTGACATTGGTGCTGGAATGTCCGCATTCCACCTTCAGGGTGAGGCCATCCCCCAATTCCAGGTCCACCCTGGGGTCGCTGAGGGTATTCACCAGGTCGGTAAAGGTGCGCGCGGGGACGGTAGTGGCCCCATCTTCCTGAATTTTCGCACCAATCCAGCAGGTAATTCCCATTTCCAGGTTGGTAGCCGAGAGGCGCAGACGCCCCTCATCGGTGGCAATGAGCACGTTGGCAAGCACCGGTAACGTACTGCGCGGCGATACAGCACGAGAGACGGTGCTCAGGCCATGCGCCAGTTGCTTTTGCATTACGGATACGTTCATGGGCGGCTCCTCGGAGTGTGTGTACTAACCTGCTCTGCGGATAAAAGGATTTTTTAAGAGGATGTCATAGCAAGCCGCTCTGGCGGCGAAGCCATCTCCTGCAAAGTGCGCAAATCTCCGATTTGCAGCCTGCAAGCCGAGGTTTGCGTTGCAGGGAGATAGATTCGGGGCTTTGCCCCTCGCCATGACACGAGGTAATGTAATCCGCGACGGGGGTTACTACGTTGGCTATATGGCAATTTGTAACAACTCAGCCCCCCACGCCCAACGAGTTATCGCCGGGCTGCTCGGCCAAAACCGGAGCAATCCGGCTGGCGCCATGCAGTCGGGTTTCCCCGACTTTGGTGTCCTCAGCCGGCGAATTGGTTCCCCGGCGGGTGGGCTGAGCAGTTACGGCAATTTTACCATTCTCTTTTTCCACTGTCATAACAGTTTCATCCGCGGGAGCACTAAGAACCTATCCGAAAATTTCTCCCAGGCGTGTCACCGCGAGCAAAGCGAAGCGGTCTCCTTCGTTGGCGGTACAACTGC